>NZ_JBSGTS010000024.1:0-50198 GCF_053607525.1 Kribbella sp. NPDC055110 | reverse complement strand
GCAGGCGGACCGCCCGCAACCTCTCCCCCGCGCGGGACGGTCCTACTCCGTAGGAGATGTGCGCGCGGGCGGCCCGCAGCTCTCCCCGCGCGTGGGGAGTTCTATTCCGTGGGGGATGTGCGGGAGGCGAGGTGTAGGGCTAGGCGTTCGTCTGGGTTGGTGAGGTCTACGCCTAACAGGTGCTGGATCTTGGTGATGCGGGCTGCGGCGGTGTTGCGGTGAATGCCTAGTACTGCGGCTGTTTCGGCCAGGGACGACTCGGTGTCCAGGTAGACGGCCAGCGTGGTGACCAGGTCGCCGGGCTGGTCCTTGATGGGAGCCAGCAGCGCCTGAGCAGCGGGCTGGAACGTGTCAGTCCGGGTCCACGCCAGCAGGAGCTGTGCCAGCCCGAGACGGTCCACGTGGAGAAAGCGCCCCGTCTCAGCTCGCCCGCGTGCCAGACCGGCCGCGTCACCCGCTTCGGCCAGTGTCGTAGCGATTCCACTCGGACCCGCCTGCACCCGCCCAACGCCGACGTACGCATCCACCGTCTGCACCAGTCGCCGTTGCACGCGGCGGATCGCGGCGGCCTGTTCCTGCACCTCAGGCGCGGTCGGTTCGCGTACGGCGGTGATCCACGCGGACCAGCCATCGCCCTGCTCCACCACGACCGCCCGCAACCCCTCCGCGTCGAACGCCTCCACCACATCGGTCCGCCGACCAGCAACGTCCACTTGCCCCTCTGCACCGATCCGGATGCCCGTGTGCCAACCGTCGAGCTGCCATCCCAGGTCCACTGCGCGCCGCCGCGTGGCCTCGGACGGCTCACCGTGTAGGAGTTCACCGAGCAACGACGTACGTTGACGGGCGTCCCGCTCCAACTCCAACCGTCGCAACGCCAGCCGCTCCCCCACTGCCGGTGCCACGACGCTGAGCACATCAGGCACGGCGGCAACCTCAGCCGGCACCACACCGGGCAGTCGCGCCACCAACCAGCACACTGGGCCGACTCCGACCACAGCAACCGCGATCAGCACCGCACCACTCGGCAGATCAACCCGGTACGGCGCCGCCCACGCCACCGGCACACGCGGCAGCGCAGCCACCAACGCCGTACGCTCACCAGCCTCCAACGGCGCCCCGGCCAGCGTGCCGCCGTCCGCCCCGGCCAACGTGACAGGGCGTTCCAGTACGTCGGACGTTGTCCGCAGTACCGAGGTGAGGTCACCTCCCGCGCGCCGCAACGCTGCGACCGCCCGCAGCACCAGGTCTGACCGGACTACCTCTGGCTCGGCTGTCACGCGTCGCACGTACTCATGTGCCGCCAGCGGATCCGAGCAACCCAGCACCGGCAGCTGCAACCGCTCCGCCAGCAGCTGAGCGCCACGCCCCAACGGCTCCACACCAGCGAGCAGCAACGCACCTGCGCCCGCGGCCGACGCTCTACTGATCAGAGCATCGATCCGCCAGTCGGTGTGGTCATCCGCCAGCAGTACGACGAGCAACTGCCCGTTGAGCGACTCCGGGTGAGCAGAGACCTCCAGCAACACCCGGGACCCGGTCAGCCGAGGCCCCGAACCAGCAGCGGGCGTGGCGGCGAGCACGACCACGTCGCTCCAGCCGGGTGAGCTGAGCATCGCGGCCAGCGTCGGCACCAGGTCCCTCATGACGCTTCCAGGAGTTGCGGAGCGCACGCCAGCCCGAAGGCTTCTGGGCCTACGTGGGTGATGCGGTCGGCCCGCCGCCACCAGGTAGGCCCGGGTAGCGCCACGATCACCACCTCGTCACCGGTACGGATGGCGTCCACGGCGATCGGCTGGAGGGTGCGGCGGTCCAGGACGCACAGGAGGTCCGGTGTGGTGACTACAGGCGTGCCGTCGACCAGTGCGAGCAGGTACTCGTTCTCGGTCTCGATGCGGATCACCGCGCGGCTGCCGGCGTCAACAACGCAGACACTTCCGCGACCGAACGCAGCCCCGCCGTCGCCGATGACATGCCGGGCGACCTCCTCGACACGGCCGCTGCCCAGCAACCGTCCGCCCAGACCCTCGGCGACAACAGCCGGTGTGGCGCCCGGTTCGAGCGCGGCGTGGGCTCGGCCGAGTGCCAGCGCTCGAGTCAGGCTGCCCTGCACCGCGTCCGCCGCCGCGGCCTCCACCGGAGTAGGCGCCAATGCCAGCACCGCCCACCCGCCGGTGTGCGCGACGAAGCTGCGCACTGCTCGTTCAAGACCCGCGGCGTCGACGTTGTCCACAACGATCACCTGACCGCTCGGCTCACTCAGCGCACAAGGTGTCAGCGAGCGACCGGCCACCGCCCACGAGAACTGGTCGAGCCGCGGCAGCGCCCGTCCCATCAGGTCCGCGTCGACCACCGGGAGGCCCAGGTCCAGCGCAGCGATCAGCGGTGTCAGCCCGTTGAGCCCACCCGCCTCCAGCGACATCAGCCCGGTGACCTCAGTACCAGTCCACCGGCTGACCGCCCGCACCGCCGCCTCGAACTCACCACCACCGGGCAGCTTCTCCATCAGCACACTGGTCGCTCCGACCACGCCGATCGGACTCACCGACACACCAGGCACGTCCGCGGCGTCCCGCAGTACCAACTCGCCCGCACCGAGCCGTCGACGCAGCATCCGGCCGAACGCACCCGTGTCACCGCCGCCACCGGAGCCGAGCAACGTGACCCCGACGACGAGCGCCTCCAGGTCGTGCTCCCGGATGACTGTCGTCATGCGCCGATCCTGCCACTGGCGGACCTGCAGCACTCACCAACGCGCCAAATCACCCACGGGCTGAGCGTGCCGGACCGGTGAACCACGCACTTAGTGAGTGGCGGGCGTCCGGGTGGAACCTCAGCCCGCCGTGGAGGGGTCAGCGCGGCGGGCCGAGGGTCATGAGGCGAGCGCCTCGGTACGGCGCTCGACGGGGCTGAACTCGACGTCCAGCCCGAAGCAGGACGGACCGAACACCGCCAGCGCCTCAGGTGTCCGCATCAGGTCCGGCGTGGAGATGCCCACCACGGTCACGCGCTGGCCGTAGCGCAGGCCTTCCGTGGTGATCGGCTCCGCGGTGTCCGCCTCCAGTACGCAGATCAGATCCGGCACGGTGCACACCACCTCACCGTCGACCTCCGCGACCAGGTTCTCGTTCTGGAAGCGCAACTCGAGCTGCGACGTCCCGTCGTACCCGGTGAAGCGGCCCCGCCCACGCGCGAAGCCCTCGAGGGTACGACGTTCCACGTCGACGACCTTCCCGCGGAACAGCACCCGCAGGTGGTTGTACAGCGTCGGCGCCAGCGCAGCACGGAGAGCCTCGATCGGATCCTCGTGCGCCGCCCGCGCCTCCCGGACCGCGCGCCCGATCGACAACCCGAGCGACAGCGTCCGCGGTACGGCGGTCCGCTTCACGTCGGCGCCGGTCATCGAGTACTCCGCGATGTGCGCGACCCCGCCGAGCCGGATGGTGATCCCGCGCGCCAGCCACTCCATCTGCTTGTTGTCCGCGCCGGTGTCGATCACCACGGTCTCGTCGTGTTCCCCGGCGATCGCCATCGGTGACCCCGGTACGCCGTACACCGAGAACGTCTCCATCTGCAGTTCGGGGAACGCGCGCCCCATCCCGTCCGCGTCGACGACGGGCAGCCCGGTCCGCGCGGCGACGAGGAGCGGGATCATCGAGTTGATGCCGCCGCACTCGATCGGCATCGTCGCGTCGGCGTGCCGGCCGAGGTGCTTCTCGAGCGCGCGCAGGGCCCCGACCGGTTCACTGCCGCGCGGGATCTTCTCCACGATCACGGTCGGGGCGCCCATCTGCGCGGTCGGGATGACGAACGCGTCGTCGTCCAGCTCGTCCGGATCGAGAACCGTGATCGGGCCGTGCTCGCGGATCGCCTGCTCGACGAGCAGCCGCCCGATCAGCGGATCACCGCCACCACCGGTCCCGAGGATCGCCGCCCCGCGGGCGAGATCCTTCAGATGCTCGAGACCGAGCTGCCAACTCATGTCCGTCCTCGCTTCGCTCCGGGCGGACATGAGGCACGAATCGCACTGTGCTTTCTGATGCCCTCGCTCCGCTCGGTCATGCCAGTGCCCGGATCGGGTCGAGGTCGTAGCCGAAGTACCGCGGGCCGACCAGATCGATACCTTCCGGAGAATGCCAGCGTTCGTCGGCCGGTGCGGCGAGCACGCTCACCCGGTGGCCGTAGCGCAGCGCCTCGGTCGTGATCGGCTCGCCCGACTCGGTATCGAGCACGATGATCAGGTCCGGTGTCGTCACCACCGCCGTACCGTCGAGCTCCGCGACCAGGTGCTCGTTCTGGAACCGCAGCACCAGCAGCCGGCCGTGTGACGCATCCAGCCCGTCGATCGCCGCGTCACCACGCGCGAAGCCGGTCGTCGTGCGGCGTTGCACGTCGACGACCTTGCCCACGTGCAGCAGTCGCCCGCCCAACTCGTCCACGACCGCCGCGACCGGATCGGTGTGCGCACGCTGGGCCTGCTCGATCGCCCGGCCGATCGTGACGCATTTGCTGAGGGTGCCGGCGACGAACGAGCCGCGGACGTCCGCGCCGGTCATCGCGTACAGCGAGACGATCGCCGAGCAGCCCATGTCGACGGTCGCCGACCGGGCCAGCCGTTCGGCCCATTCGTTGCTGACCGTGTCGAAGATGCCGCGATTGCCCTTCTCGTCGACGATCGACATCGGCGTCGCCTCGATCCCCGCGAGCGTCGGCAGCACCATCTGTAGTTCGGGGAACGCGCGGCCCATGCCATCGCCGTCTACCAGCGGCAGCCCGAGTTGCGCGGCGGCGATCACCGGGACGGTCGAGTTGACCCCGCCGGCCTCGATACAGGCGAGGTGGGTCGGCGTCTTCCCGACGTACTTCGCCAGCGTCTGCACCGCGACCGAGATCTGGTCCGCGGACGGCAGCTTCTCCACCATCACCGTTGGCGCGCCCATCATCGCCACCGGCAGTACGCACGCGTCGTCCGGAAGGTCGCCGACAGCAACGATCTCGACCGGGCCGTGTTCGCGCAACGCCTGCTCGGCCAGCAGCCGCCCGATGTGCGGATCACCCCCACCCCCGGTGCCCAGCACGGCAGCACCGCGAGCGAGGGGCCCCAGATCTTCAGCACGCAGCTTCATCGCAACCACTCCACCCCGGACGCCCAGGCCATCACCATTGCGTGATCCGCCGCCCGTCCCGCGTGACCGGTCGCTTGCGGCGCAGTTGTGATGGCGTGGCGGTCCGTGCTCATGACGCAGCCCCCAGCCGCAGGTCGCCGACCGCCTTGCAGCGGATCCGGGTTGCGTTGCCGGGGAGGTACGGGATCGGGACCTCGTCGAAGTCCACGATCCGCACGGCGGCGGGGTCGGCGCCGGCCGCGATCGCGCGGTCGACGGCTTCCTGCCGCGCCTCGTCCACCACCGCGTCCCGGCGGCCCGGGTCGATCGCGTACACCCGGTCGACCTCGCCGCCGACCTGCGCGATCGCGGCACCGATCGCGTTCGCGACCGCGAAGTGGTCCGGCCGATGCACGGCGAGACTCCCGGGAAGATCGTCCGGCAGCAGGATCGACCCACCGCCGACGGCCACCACCGGCAACGGGTCGGGCGACGTACGCATCCGCTCCACTGCGTCCGCGATATCAGCAGCCACTCGCGCCAGAGCCGCCTTCACCAGCGTCGGATCCAGGTCCGCGACCGCGTCCGCGTCTCCCACAACAGCCCGGCCGGCCGCGACCGCGATGTCCGTCGCCGTCAGGGTCTTACCGCCGAAGACCAGCGCCTCCTCGGTCAGGCGGTACCCCACCGACCGCGGGCCGACGGTCACGAGATCGTTGTCCGAGGCCACCAAGCTGCCGCCACCGATCCCGATGCTCAGTACGTCGGGCATCCGGAAGTTGGTCCGTACTCCAGCCACATCGACCTCGGTCGTCGCCTCCCGCGGGAAGCCGTGGGTGAGTACGCCGACATCGCTCGTCGTACCGCCGACGTCGACGACCGCGCACGTGTCGAGACCGGACAGCAGTGCCGCGCCGCGCATCGAGTTGGTCGGGCCGGACGCGAACGTGGCGACCGGGTACCGGCGGGCGAAGTCGACGTCCATCAGGGTGCCGTCGTTCTGGCTCAGGTACAGCGGCGCCGCGATGCCGTGACCCGCGACAGCGCCGGCCAGTCCATCGACGATCGAAGCGGCCAGCTCGCGGAGCGCGGCGTTGATGATGGTCGCGTTCTCCCGCTCCAGCAGGCCGATCCTGCCGATCTCGTGCGACATCGAGATCGCCACGTCATCGCCGAGCTCGGACCGCAGGATCTCGGCCGCACGCAGCTCGAACTCGTTGCTCACCGGCGAGAACACCGACGAGATCGCCACCGACCGTACGCCGTGCTTCATCATGTCGCCGGCGTGCCGCCGCAGCTCGTCCGGGTCGAGCTCGGCGATGTGGCGGCCGTCGAACTCGTGACCGCCGTGCGCCAGGTAACTGCGGCCGCTGATCGCCTCGACCAGTCGTTCCGGCCAATCGACCAGCGGGGGCAGCGACGCGGTGGCGGGCAGTCCGAGCCGCAGCGCCGCAGTCGGTGCCAGGCGCCGGGCCTCGATCAGCGCGTTGATGAAGTGCGTGGTGCCGATCATCACGGCCTGTACCTGCGCCGGGTCGAAGGATCGCTCCGCCTGCAGCCGGTCGAGGGTGTCGATGATGCCGGCCGTCACGTCCGCACTGGTCGCCGACTTGTTCGCCGCCAGCACGGTCGTGCCGTCCAGCAGCACGGCGTCGGTGTTCGTACCACCGACATCGATGCCGATACGCATTCCGTTCCTCCCGTTTCGTTCACTTCCAGCCAACCACGCCGCCGGCCGGCCTTTTCCGACTTTGTGCACCAGGTCCGCGTCAGGTCGTCGCTTCGGCACGGATCCGGTGCACAAAGTGCGTGCCGCGTGGGCGGCTAGCTCGTGGCGGGTATAGCGGTTGCCGGGGCGGGTTGGCTGTCCATCGTGCGGCTGGTTCCGAAGCCTCGGATGAGGCCGAGCTTGCCTGCCACGACGTACGCGAGGAAGCCGACGAGGAGCGAGTTGATGCTCGGCAGGCCCCACGCGACGTACTTGCCGATCAGCGCGGCGCCGATCCAGATCACGATCGTGGCCGGTACCCAGGTCGGCGCGGTCGCGGGCAGCGAGCCGCTCGCGCGGGACGCCTCGAGCTCCGGGCGCCAGCGCTTCACCACGAAGTACTCCGCGACCATGATCCCGGCGATCGGCGGGAAAGCGACGCCGAGCACGATCAGGAAGTCGGTGAACTTGTCCAGGATCCCGCCGGCCGCGAGCACGCTGCCGAGGACGCCGACGACGAGCGTGACAGCCGCCCGGTTGACGTGCCGGCCGAAGACGGTGCCGATGAAGTTCACCACGCCGAGACCGGAGCTGTAGAGGTTCCAGTCGTTGATCTTGATCGTGCCGAGGATGATCACCAGCGTGCCGACCCAGCCGACCGATGACGTGACGATGGTGACCACGTTCGCCGAGCCGATCGCGTGTGCCAGCAGTACGCCGACCAGACCGATCACGTACTCGCCGAGGGTGATGCCGAGTACGGTCTGCTTGACCACGTCGCCGACTGTCCGGTTGTAGCGGGTCATGTCCGGCGTGATCACCGCGCCGACAATGAACCCACCGGCGACCAGCGTCGTACCCTCCAGCAAGGTCAGATGCGGACCGGCCGGTGCGGCGTTGACCAACGAACCGAGGCTGTGGTCGGACAGCTCGCTGATGATCGACCAGCCCACCAGAACAAGGAAAGCCGGCACGGTCACGTAGGCGACCCAGGCCATCGAGTGGAAGCCGCGCAGGACGACAAGCGTCACGGCGAGGCCGAAGACGAGCGACCAGCCCCAGGTCGGCAGGACGCCGATCAGTTGGCTCAGCCCGGCCGCGGACACCGCCGACTGGATGCCGAACCAGCCGATCAGGCTGATCCCGATCGCCAAGCCGATCAGCGACGAACCCGCCTGGCCGAACCCGGTCCAGCGCGCGATCACCGAGGTCTGCAGGCCCTCGCGGACGCCGATGACGCCGATCAGGATCGCCACGAGTTCGAGGATCACCGCGCCGAGCGTCAGCGCCCAGAACGCGGTCCAGAAACTCATCCCGAACCCGAGCGTCGCACCGAGCAGGAACTGGCTGAGCGCCGAGATCTGCCCGAAGCGCTGGGTCGCGACCGACCACCAGGAGTACCGCGCGTGATCAGGGACCCTGGCGAGCGCGTAGTCGTCCGCACCAACAGATGTACCGGCCATGGAAACCTCCAGCCCTGGGGATTTCACTGAACGTACGTCGGTCGTCGGCGAGCCTCACCGTGGAATCTGCACACCCGGTGGGTGCTGACTGTGCAACCGGCCCAGCTCGCTACTCTTGTCGCGATGACCGGTCGCATGCTGCGGTTGCTCGGCGTACTCACAGTAGTCGCCGGCGTTTTCGCCATGCACGGGCTGACCTCGCACCACGACACCACGATGGCGATGCCTGAGCCGGTGATGACGCACACCGAGCCGGCCACACCCCACGCCACCTCGCCGATGCGCGCAGCCGATCCGGCCGCGCCCCACGTCCCCCCGGCGATGCGCGTAGCTGATCCGGCTGCGCCCCAGGTCGCTCCGGCTGACGCGGAGCATGACATGGGCGGGGCGTGTATGGCGGTGCTGACCGGGCTCGTGTTGTTGCTCGCGTTGGCGCTGGGTCTGCGGAGCCTGCTGGTCTGGCGGGCGGTTTCGCTGCCCGCCGCGAGTGCACGGTTCGTGCTGGGTGAGCGGTCGCCGCCGCCTCGGTCGGTGCGGTCGTTGGGTGTACTGCGCTTATAGGCCGACGTGCGCCTGTTTCGCCGTACCAACCATCGACAGAGGAAATGTGATGACGCACGTCTACCGTACGACCGCGGCTTCGGCCGCTCTGCTCGCCGCTGTGTTCGGCGTCGCCGGCTGTGGCGACTCCGACGCCGGCACGATGCCGGGGATGAGCCACGGCAGCCCGAGTACGCCGGTATCGGCCGCAGCTGTTTTCAACGACGCGGATGTGGCGTTCGCGACGCAGATGATCCCGCATCACCAGCAGGCCGTGACGATGGCGGACCTGGCGTTGCGGAAGGCAACGACCGCGGAGGTGAAGAACCTCGCGACCGCGATCAAGGCCGCGCAGGCGCCGGAGATCGAGCAACTCTCCGGGTGGCTGACCGGCTGGGGCAAGCCGGTGCCCACACCGAACGAGCACAGCGGTCACACCATGACCGGGATGATGAGCCCGCAGGAGATGGACGACCTGAACAAGGCGACCGGCAGCATGTTCGACCGCATGTGGGTCGAGATGATGATCAAGCACCACCAGGGTGCGGTCGCCATGGCCAAGACCGAACAGACCAGCGGTAAGGACGCCGCCTCGGTCGCCTTGGCGAAGAAGATCCAGACCGCTCAAACCACCGAGATCGCCACGATGCAAAGGCTCCTCGGCAGGCTGCCGACCGCCTGACCAGTCCCGTTCTCCGGAAAGAAACAGTCACCCAGCGACAAATTCTTTCCGGAGAGCGGGCTAGGGCGCCGGACTCCAGGTGACCTGCAACCCGTCGCGTCGCGCGATCTGCTCGACCCGGTGCGCCACCCGGGCGCTCTGCTGCTCGAGCTCGGACGCGTCCGCCGCCTCGAGCCGCAGGACCAGCTCCTCGGGCGTCGCGCGCACCGACCAGGTCGCCGTACCGAGGTCGACGACCAGCTCCTCGGCGGACGTGGACAGGACCTTCAACCCACCTGGGCCGTGCGCCATGTGGCTCGTCAACTGGGCGAGATACCGATCCGCGCGCGCCGTATCGAGCCGTGCTTCGAGAGCCGCCACGGCATCCTCCTTTTTCGATACACTGTGTCTCGATCATAGGCAGACTGTCCGGGTAGAATCCAGCCATGCCGAAGTTGTGGAACGACAGCATCGCCACCCACCGCCAGGCGGTCCGGGAAGCGATCCTCGATGCCACCGCTGCCCTGGTCGCCGAACGCGGCCTGACCGGCATCACCATGGCCGAGGTCGCGCAGCGCGCCGGCGTCGGGCGGGCGACGCTCTACAAGTACTTCGCCGACGTCGACTCGACCCTCGCCGCCTGGCACCAGCGTCAGGTCGCCAACCATCTCCAACAGCTGCACGAGATCTGGGAGCGGACCGGCCGGATCGACGACGTACTGGAGGCGTATGCCTTCATCTGTTACGAGCACCCAGCGTCCGAGGCGGTTGGCCTGCATCGGTCGGAGCAGGTCGGTCATGCCCGCGAGCATCTGGTGGAGTTCATCGCGGAGCGGTTGGGTGACGTGCGCGTCGACGTACCGCCGAGGGAGTTGGCGACGTACTGCGTGCACGCTCTCCAAGCAGCAGGCGCCGTACCGTCGAAAGCGGCGGTACGGCGCCTGGTGCAGGTCACGTTGGACGGATTACGCGGCCAACCGGGTGGGTGAGAGGTCGAGACGGCGAAGCAGTTGGGCGTTGAGGGCGACGACGATCGTGGAGATCGACATCAGGAGCGCGCCGACGGCGGGTGAGACGACCACGCCGGCGAACGCGAGGACTCCGGCCGCGAGCGGGACGGTGATCACGTTGTAGCCGGTCGCCCAGACGAGGTTCTGCCACATCTTGCGGTAGCTCGCCTTCGACAGGTCGATGACCGAGAGGACGGCGCGCGGGTCGTCGGCGGCGAGGACGACGCCGGCGGACTCGATCGCGACGTCGGTGCCGGCGCCGATCGCGATGCCGACCTCGGCCCGAGCCAGCGCCGGGGCGTCGTTCACCCCGTCACCGACCATCGCGACCTTCAGCCCGCGAGCCTGCAGCTCCGCGACCTTCGCGTCCTTGTCCTGCGGCAGCACCTCGGCGAACACCTCGTCGATCCCGAGCTCCTTCGCCACCGCATCGGCGACCTGATGCGCGTCGCCGGTGATCATCGCGACCTTCACCCCGCGTCTGTGCAGAGCGGCGACCGCCTGCCGGGACTCTTCGCGGACCTCGTCCTCGAGCGCGATCGCACCCAGCACCTGCCCGTCCCGAACCACATGCAGCACCGCGGCCCCGCGAGCCTTCCACCCGTCAACCTCCGCCGTCAGCTGATCCGGCTCAATCAACCCGCTCTCCCGCAGGTACGCCGGCCCGCCGACCGCAACCTCAGCCCCCTCAACCACTGCCTGCACACCCCGCCCAGTCAGCGACCGGAACTCAGATGCCACCAGCCGACCGTTGCTCCCAGCAACTCCAGCCGAGGCCCGCTGGTGCGCAACTCCGGACCGCCCTCCGCCGGCAGCAGCACCCTCCTGCACACCGCCGTCTGAGGCACGACCGACGCGCGGGCCGACTTGGGAGTCGGCCACCCGCACGATTGCCTTCGCCAGCGGGTGCTCACTGTCCGCCTCGACCGCCGCGGCCAGCTCCAGCAACTCGTCGTGCGACAACTCGCCGACAGTCGCGACCCCAGTGACGGCCGGCTCGCCCTTGGTCAACGTGCCGGTCTTGTCGAACAGGACCGCGTCGATCGTCCGCATCCGCTCCAGCGCCAACCGGTTCTTCACGAGTACGCCGGCCTTGGCCGCGCGCTCCGTGGAGATCGCGATCACCAGCGGGATGGCCAGCCCGAGGGCATGCGGGCAGGCGATCACCAGGACGGTCACGGTCCGCGTCACGGCCTCGTCGAGCTTGCCCAGCAACGCCCAGACCACGAACGTGATCAGACCGGCGATCGATGCGAAGTAGAAGAGGAACGCGGCGGCGCGATCCGCCAGCGCCTGCGCGCGGGATGACGAGGCCTGCGCCTCGGCCACCAACCGCTGGATGCCGGCCAGTGCCGTGTCGTCTCCCACAGCGGTGATCTCGACGCGCAGAGCGTTGTCAGTGGCAACAGTTCCCGCGACGACCGCGTCGCCGACGGCGCGCGACACCGGCCGCGACTCGCCGGTGATCATCGACTCGTCGACCTCGGCCTGTCCCTCGACGACCGTGCCATCCGCCGGTACACGTCCACCGGAACGCACCAGCACGACGTCGCCGGCCTGCAACTCGTGGAGCGACACCTCGACGACCCCGTCGTCGGTCACCTTCTCGGCCGTGTCCGGAAGCAGCGCGGCCAATGCGTCGAGCGCACCGGATGCCGCGCCAAGCGCCCGCATCTCCAGCCAGTGCCCGAGCAGCATGATCACGATCAGCAGCGCGAGCTCCCACCAGAAGTCCAGGTTGAACCCGCCCAGCTTCAACGTCGTCACCCACGAGGCGACGAACGCGACAGTGATCGCCATCGAGATCAGCAGCATCATCCCGGGACGCCGCGACTTCAGTTCGCTCCAGCCACCGGTCAGGAACGGCTGCCCGCCGTACACGAAGATGACGGTACCGAGCACCGGCGCGATCAGCCCCGCCCCGGGGAAGTCCGGCCGCATGTACCCGAGCAGGTCCGCGAACATCTCGCTGAAGAACACCACCGGCACCGCCAGCGCCAGGCTGATCCAGAACCGGTCCTTGAACTGCGCCGCATGATCCCCGTGCCCACCATGCCCACCGTGACCGCCATGCCCACCATGCTCACCATGGCCACCGTGGTCCGCGTGACCACCGTGTTCGTGCTCCTCGTGCTCGCTCATACCCGAGAAGTTACCCCCAGGGGGTATAGGAATTCAAGGTGTGCCTACAGCGGATCGATGTCGGTCAGCGTCTCCGGCGTCAGCTCCACCCATCGGGTGATGCCGATGTCGCGCAGGAACGGTACGTCGTGACTGGCGATCACAAGCGCTCCGTTGTACGACGCCAGCGCGTCCTTCAGCTGCGCCACACTGGCGAGGTCGAGGTTGTTCGTCGGCTCGTCCAGCATCAGCAACTGCGGCGGCGGTTCCGCGAGCAGCAGCGCCGCCAACGTCGCCCGGAAACGTTCGCCGCCCGACAACGTACTGACGAACTGATCCGCCGCCCGCCCCCGGAACAGGAACCTGGCCAGCCGCGCCCGCCGCTCCTGGTTCTCCGTACCCGGAGCCAGCAACGCGAGGTTGTCCACGATCGACAGGTCGTCCCGCAGCAGATCCAGCCGCTGCGGCAGGTACCGGAACGGCACAGCCGGCAACTCCCCCGCCACGATCGACTGCAGCAGCGTGGTCTTCCCGGCACCGTTCGGCCCGGTCAACGCGATCCGCTCCGGACCACGAATCTCCAGGTCGACGTGCGCCCCGGTCCGCAGTACGTGATCCTCCAGCCGCAGCACGACGCGCCCAGCCGGTACGGCGGTCTTCGGCAGGTCGACCCGGATCGCGTCGTCGTCGTGAACCTTCTCCTCCGCGTCCGCGAGCGCCTCCTGCGCCGAGTCGAGCCGCTCGGACTGCATCCCGAGATGCTTACCCGCCGACACCTGCGCGGACCGTTTCAGCCCGCCCGCGACGATCTTCGGGATCCCGCCCTGCTCGAAGGCGCGCTGCCCCCGGGCCCGGCGCTGATCCATCTTCATCCGCGCCTCGACCAGATCCTTCTTCTGCTTCCGTACGTCGGCCTCGGCCGCCCGCAGCATCCGCTCCGCGGCCTCCTGCTCGATCGCGACCGCCTCCTCGTACGCGGACAGGTTCCCGCCGTACCAGGTGACCTCGCCCTTGCGCAGGTCCCCGATCTGGTCGACGCGATCCAGCAGCTCCCGGTCGTGGCTGACGATCACCATCGCGCCACGGAACTGGTCCACGGCGTCGTACAGATGCCGCCGCGCCCGCAGGTCGAGGTTGTTGGTCGGCTCGTCGAGCAGCAGTACGTCGGGACGCCGCAGCAACTCGGCCGCGAGCCCGAGCAGGATCGTCTCGCCGCCCGACAACTCGCCGACGCTGCGGTCGAGGCCGATCGCGCCCAGCCCGAGCTTGCCGAGCAGCGCCTCGGCGCGTTCGTCGACGTCCCACTCGTCGCCGACGATCCCGAAGTTCTGCTCCGAGGCGTCACCGGACTCGATCGCGGTGATCGCCCGCCGGACGGCCTCGATGCCGAGCGCCTGGTCGACGCGCAGCGCGGTGTCGAGGGTCAGGTCCTGTGGCAGGTACCCGAGCTCGCCGCTGACCCGGATCGCCCCGCGCTGCGGGGTGAGCCGGCCGGCGATCAGCCGGAGCAGCGTCGACTTGCCGGTGCCGTTGCGGCCGACCAGGCCGGAACGCACCGGACCGGCGACGAACGTCAGGCCGTCGAACAGCACCTCGCCGTCGGGCCAGGCGAAGAAGAGGTCGGTACAGGACAGGGAAATGCTCATGAGTGTCGACTCCAGCTGAGGTCTCGAACGAGACCGCACACCAGAACGGTGGCGATCAATCGGTTACGGAGATGACCTCAGTTCGACAACTCGAACCCCTGCCCTCGGGAATGTGACACCGCCCAGCGTACGGATCCTGGTTGGGTTGATCAACCGCTTTCCGAACGCTTGCGCCGGGCAACGACCACCAGATCGACGAGCGCCACCACGGCAAGCACCCCGAACGCGACCACCCATCCGCGCGGCAGGTCGAGCACCGCCGACAACACCGCAGCCGCAATCCACAGCACCAGCCCGAAACACGCCAGCACAATGCGCAAGGTCAACGCACTACGAGGTGGAGGCGGTTCGAAAGCCATACCACCGGACTACTCCAGCACACCCGTCGACACCAGACCTCGAACTACCTGGCGAAGGTTCAGGAGGCCTTGCGGAGCCAGGTTTCGACGCCGGCTATGTGGGCGGTCATCCAGGCGCGGGCCGCCTCGGCGTCGCGGATCTCGATGGCGTCCAGGATCGCGGCGTGCTCGGCGAGGGTGCGTTCGACCGCGCCGGCCTGGGTGACGCCGCGCCAGATCCGGGCCCGCTGGGTCGCGCCGGAGATCCCGTCGAGCAGCGAGCACACCACCTGGTTCCCGGTCGCCTCGGCGATCCCGCGATGAAAGCGCAGGTCGTTCGCGACCAGCTCCTCCACCGAAGCGTCCGGCGCCAGATCGCTCGTCAGCAAGCGCAGTTCTTTCACCTGTTCGGCGCTGATCCGGGTCGCGGCCAGCGCCGCCACACCGGGCTCGAGCAGGCGCCGTACCTCGAAGAACTGCAGCACCGAGTCGTCCCTGTGCAGGTCGACCATGAAGTTCAGCGCGTCCAGCAGATGCGCCGAGTCGAGGCTGGTCACGTACGTGCCGTCGCCGTGCCGCACATCCAGCACGTTGACGAGCGTGAGCGCCTTCACTGCCTCCCGCAGCGAGTTCCGCGACAACCCCAGCCGCGCGGCGAGATCCGCCTCCTTCGGCAACCGGTCTCCCGGCCCGAGCTCCCCCGAGGTGATCATCCCCTTGATCTTGACGATCGCCTCATCCGTCAACGCCATCCGATCAGTATGCCGCCACCCGAGCCCAAGGACAGGAGGTAGTAGTCGACTGCCGAGCCCCTCCCGCCTGCGCCGGCCCGATTTCACCCACCTTCTCCTGTCCTTAGGTACATCACCCCGTCCCGGCGACCCGTGCGAGGAGGGTGGGGCGGGTGGGCGCGCCGGTCTTGGCGAGGATCGCCTTGACGTGGTCGTTGACGGTGTGTTCGGACAGGACCAGACGCTGGGCGAGGTGGCGGGAGTCGGCGCCGGTGGCCAGTTCGGCGAGGATCTCGCGTTCGCGAGGTGTCAGGGCGTGCGCGAGGGCGAAGACTTCCAGCCGTTCGGCGGGGGTCGACTCCTCGATGGTGACCGCGATGTCGGAGTCGGGCGCGGTGCGGGCGGCGCGGAGGGTGACCCAACGGCCGGCACCGAGGTGGACACGTGACCACGGCGACCCGACCGGTACGCCGTACTCGGCAGCAACGAGCGCTGCCGCCAGGTTGTACGCCGCCGCCGGGATCGCCTGTTCGACCACGGCGGGATCGTCCGGCGGGTTCAACCGATGCAGCGCCTCGCGAGCCGCGGGCGTGCCGACCTGGACCTGCAGATCCGCGCCGAGAACAAGAACGGCCGGTCCGCCAGACGTGGGCGGGAGCGGGGTGGTGAAGGTTCGTGCCTGAGCGCTTCGGAGAGCAGTGGTCAGGGGCGGTACGACGGACGCGATCAGGTCACGTTCGGTCGACGTGAACGGTGAACTGCTGGTGCGCCAGAGGTCCAGCCAGGCCCAGCAGCCGAAGCGGTCCGCGAAGACCGCAGTCAACACGTCGACGTCATCCGTACGACGCCATACAGAAGGTTCATCACCCGCCAGAAGATGGCGATGGGCTGCGGCGGCCGACAGCGCGCGCACGACGCGACCGGACGCGAGCAGGTCGGTCCAGCGCGTGCCCTCACTCAGGTAGCGCGCTCGGATCAGCCCTGGCAGCTCGGCCCAGGCCAGACCCGGGATGTTCGCGAGCGGCGAGGTGCCGATCCGGGTGACCGGGTCGGTGAGGGTCCAGACGTGGGCGTCGAACGGCACCGCACGCCGCAGCTCGGTCAGCGCCCGCTCGCGCAGCACCTTCGCGTCGAGCGTGCCGGAACACAGTCGCTCCACCCGATCCCGCACACCGTGAGCGTACGAAAGATCCCCAGGATCGGGGATGGGACAGCACCACCCGGCCGGAGCACGCTGATCGCATGATCACACTGCACATCGAGAACACCATCGCCGACTACGACGCGTGGAAGGCGGCCTTCGACCGCTACGACCGCGCCCGCCGCGACCACCACGTGCTCGCGTACCGCATCAGCCGTCCCGTCGACGACCCCGCCAAGGTCCACATCGACCTCGACTTCGCCACCCGCGAGGACGCCGCCGCCTTCGTCCAGATCCTCGAGAAGATCTGGCAGACCCCCCTCTCCGCCGCCGTCTCCAGCACCCACGCCGTCCCGGAGCTCCGCACCCTCGACGAGCACCAGGTTGCCGACCGCACGCCAGGCGTGGCGTGATTCGCCCTCGCTTCGCCGCAGGTAGTCGGTTGGGGAGGATCCCTTCCCATTTCGGGCAGTAGATCCTCCCCAACTCGCTCGCATCGGGTTGGAGCGGATCAGCCCGCGATGTGAGGCGTCGAGGGGTTGGTTGATGACGCACTAGCATCTGGACATGAGCACTCCCGGGTACTCGGGCAAGCCGCTGGCTGCCAAGCTCGGGATCAAGGCGGAGCACCTGGTCCTGCTCGACAACGCCCCGGCCGGGTTCGTCATCGAAGGACTTCCATCGGGTACGTCGATCGCGCGCCGAGCCGGGCGTACGCCGTACGACGTCGTGCTGATGTTCTGCCCCGATCGGGCCCGCCTGACGAGGCGCCTGCCGGTCCTGCTCGAGAAGACCGCGACCGCCGGCATGATCTGGACTGCCTGGCCGAAGCGGGCGTCCGGGGTGGCGACCGACCTCGACGAGAACGGGATCCGCGAGCTGGCGCTGCCGCTCGGGGTCGTCGACGTCAAGGTGTGTGCGATCGACGCGACCTGGTCCGGCCTGAAGCTGGTTCGGAGGCTGTCGAGCCGATGAAGGCCAATCATGCCCAGGTGGACTGATTTCGAGCGTGACGTTGGCCACATTTCTGCGCGATGGTGATCGTCACGGGTGGCGAGTGGACAACTGCATACAGTGGGCAACCACGCTCAGGGCGCCGCCCGGACCAGCCACCGGGGACCGCCGAAATGCCACCTCTGCAAGGCGTCCCGGAGCTATGACCGTTGCTCACCGCGCCGGCGAGCACCGAGCAGACGCCATGTGGCCTGAAACACCTTTGTGGGCAGTGTTTCAGGCCTCGGCGGATCCGGTCGCCAGGGCCCGACCACTCGACACACTGGTCCGGTGGTCCCGAGCTGTGGAAGTGGTCCCGCTGCTATTAGCCTTTGCTTGGGACACCACCCATAACATCAGCATTAACGAACCGCGGTACCGGACCCGAAATCGGAAGAGGCGAACTGCCAAGTGGCCACCGAGCCATCAGACACCAATCCCCTAGCAGCCTTCGGTGCGAACGAATGGCTGGTCGACGAGCTGTACGAGAAGTACCAGCAGGACCCGAATTCGGTGGATCCGGCGTGGCTCGACTTCTTCAAGACCTACAACCCCGATGGCGCTGCGAAGCCGGTGACGACTCCCCCGGCCGACGCACCAAGGCCCGACGCGGTGTCCGACAACAAGACGCCTGAGGCGCCGAGCCGCGGCAGTACGCCGACCGCGCCCGCCTCGAGCGCACCCGCCGCGGCCATTCAGGCCACGACGGCCCCTGCACAGGCCGCCGTACCTCAGAACCAGCCTGCAGCGAAGCAAGCGCCGACGTCCGGCGCCCCAACCGGAGGCACGGTGAACCAGCCGCCCAAGGTCCAGCCCAAGCCCGCCCCCGCGACCAGCGGGGAGTCCGAGCGGCTGATTCTGCGCGGTGCCCCGGCGCGGACCGCGCAGAACATGGAGACCAGCCTCACTGTCCCCACCGCGACCAGCGTGCGCCAGGTGCCGGTCAAGCTGCTGATCGACAACCGGATCGTCATCAACAACCACCTCAAGCGCGCCCGCGGCGGCAAGGTGTCGTTCACCCACCTGATCGGCTGGGCGCTGGTCAAGGCGCTGAAGACGCTGCCGGACATGAACGCGTCGTACGACGAGACCGACGGCAAGCCGACCCTGGTCAACCCGGCGCACATCAACCTCGGCCTGGCCATCGACATGAAGAAGCCGGACGGCACCCGGCAGCTGCTGGTGCCGTCGATCAAGGCGACCGAGACGATGACGTTCGCCGACTTCTGGATGGCCTACGAGGACATCGTCCGCCGGGCCCGGGACAACAAGCTGGCGCTGCCGGACTTCCAGGGCACCACGATCAGCCTGACCAACCCCGGCACGATCGGCACCCAGCACTCGGTGCCGCGGCTGATGAGCGGCCAGGGCTGCATCATCGGCGTCGGCGCGATGGAGTACCCGTCGGAGTACCAGGGCGCGGCCGAGGAGACGATGGCCAAGCTCGCGGTCAGCAAGGTGATGACGCTGACCTCGACGTACGACCACCGGATCATCCAGGGCGCCCAGTCGGGTGAGTTCCTGCGCCGGATCCACCAGCTGCTGCTCGGCGGCGAGGGCTTCTACGACGAGATCTTCCAGTCGCTGCGGATCCCGTACGAGCCGATCCGCTGGGCCGCCGACCTCCCGCACAGCCACGAGGAGGACATCAGCAAGCAGGCCCGGATCCTCGAGCTGATCCACGCGTTCCGGGTGCGCGGCCACATCATGGCCGACACCGACCCGCTGGAGTACAAGCAGCGCAGCCACCCGGACCTCGACGTCGCCACCCACGGCCTGACGCTGTGGGACCTGGACCGCGAGTTCGCCACCGGATCGTTCGGCGGCAACGACCGGCGGTTCATGAAGCTCCGCGAGATCCTCGGCATCCTGCGCGACTCGTACTGCCGGACCACCGGTATCGAGTACATGCACATCCAGGACCCCGAGCAGCGCAAGTGGATCCAGGAGCGGGTCGAGCGCCCGCACACCAAGCCGCCCCGCGAGGAACAGCTGCGGATCCTGGCCAAGCTGAACGAGGCCGAGGCGTTCGAGACCTTCCTGCAGACCAAGTACGTCGGTCAGCGCCGCTTCTCGCTGGAGGGCGCGGAGACCACCATCCCGCTGCTCGACGAGCTCTGCGAGGAGGCGGCCGGCGCCGGCCTGGACGAGGTCGCGATCGGGATGGCGCACCGCGGCCGGCTGAACGTGCTCGCGAACATCGTCGGCAAGTCGTACGGCCAGATCTTCCGCGAGTTCGAGGGCAACATCGACCCGCGGACCGTGCAGGGCTCCGGTGACGTCAAGTACCACCTGGGCGCCGAGGGCGAGTTCGTCTCCGAGTTCGGCGACAAGATCAAGGTCTCGGTGGCGGCGAACCCGTCGCACCTGGAGACCGTCGACCCGGTGCTCGAGGGCATCGTCCGGGCCAAGCAGGACCTCCTGAACCGCGGCGCCGCCTTCCCGGTGCTGCCGCTGCTGGTGCACGGCGACGCGGCCTTCGCCGGCCAGGGCGTGGTGGCGGAGACGCTGAACCTGTCCCAGCTGCGCGGTTACCGGACCGGCGGCACGATCCACGTGATCGTGAACAACCAGGTCGGCTTCACCACGTCACCGGCCTCGTCCCGCTCGTCGATGTACTCCTCCGACGTGGCCCGGATGGTGCAGGCGCCGATCTTCCACGTGAACGGCGACGACCCCGAGGCCTGCATCCGGGTCGCGGACCTGGCCTTCGAGTACCGGCAGGCGTTCAACAAGGACGTCGTCATCGACCTGGTCTGCTACCGCCGCCGCGGTCACAACGAGGGCGACGACCCGAGCTTCACCCAGCCGCTGATGTACGACCTGATCGAGCAGAAGCGCTCGGTCCGCAAGCTGTACACCGAGGCCCTGATCGGTCGTGGCGACATCACGATCGAAGAGGCCGAGCAGGCCATGCAGGACTTCCAGCAGCGGCTGGAGCGCGTGTTCGCCGAGGTCCGGGACGCGAAGAACGAGCCCGACACGCCACCGCCGTACGTGACCGCTCCGGAGTACCCGGACAAGCCGGACGGCCCGGACGCGACCGCGATCAGCCGCGAGACGCTGAAGAAGATCGCGGACGCGTACACCACGCTGCCCGGCGGCTTCACCGTGCACCCGAAGGTGCAGCCGCAGCTGCAGCGCCGGGCGCACGCGATCACCGAGGGCCCGCTCGACTGGGCCAGCGCGGAGATCACCGCCTTCGGCTCGCTGCTGCTCGACGGGCGCCCGGTCCGGCTCGCCGGTCAGGACAGCCGCCGCGGCACGTTCGTCCAGCGGTTCGCCGCCGTCATCGACCGGGTCAACGGGCAGGACCACGTCCCGCTGCAGCACCTGGACGCGAACCAGGCCAACTTCCACGTCTACGACTCCCTGCTGAGCGAGTACGCCGCGCTCGGCTTCGAGTACGGGTACTCCGTGGCGCGGCCGGAGGCACTGGTGCTGTGGGAGGCGCAGTTCGGCGACTTCGTGAACGGCGCCCAGTCGGTCATCGACGAGTACATCTCGTCCGGTGAGGCGAAGTGGGGCCAGAAGTCCGGCGTCGTGCTGCTGCTGCCGCACGGCTACGAGGGCCAGGGCCCGGACCACACCTCGGCCCGGATCGAGCGGTTCCTGGCGCTGTGCGCGGAGGACGCGATGACCGTCGCGCAGCCGTCGACCCCGGCGTCGTACTTCCACCTGCTCCGCCGGCACACGCTCGGCGAGGAGCACGTCCCGATGATCGTCTTCACGCCGAAGCAGCTGCTGCGGCGCAAGGAGGCGGTGTCGCAGCCGGAGGAGCTGACCCACGGCACCTTCAAGCCGGTGATCGGCGACACCGAGGCCGAGGCGAACGCGGCGGGAGTCGAGCGGGTGATCCTGGCGTCCGGCCGGATCGTGTACGACCTGCTCGCGGAGCGGAAGAAGGTCGAGGCGGACAAGATCAGCACCGCGATCCTCCGGGTCGAGCAGCTCTACCCGCTGCCGCACGAGGAGGTCGTCGCCGAGCTGGCCAAGTACCCGAACGCGACCGAGATCCGCTGGGTGCAGGACGAGCCGGCGAACCAGGGTCCGTGGCCGTTCATGGCGCTGAACCTGACCGAGCACCTGGGCGGGAAGCCGTTCTACCGGGTGTCCCGGCCGGCGATGTCCGCCCCGGCGGTCGGCTCGCACGGTGTGCACGGCACCGAGCAGGCGACGCTGCTGAAGCAGGCGTTCAGCTGACGTGTACTTCACCGACCGCGGGATCGAGGAGCTCGAGAAGCGGCGTGGCGAGGAGGATGTCACGCTCGCTTTCGTGGCCGAACGGCTACGCGAGTTCGTCGACCTGAACCCCGAGTTCGAGACGCCCATCGAGCGCTTCGCCACCTGGCTCGCTCGGTTGGACGACGAGGACGATTAGTCTGAGCGAATGCCCTTCGCCTCGCATCCGGTACGCCGGGTTGCCGCGGCGGAGGGCATTCGCGCGTCCGGACGCTGGCCCCACACGATTCCCGCCGTACACCAACTGCTGACGGACGGATTGGACCTCGATCCGGGCGTCACGTTCCTGGTCGGGGAGAACGGCGCCGGCAAGTCCACGCTCGTCGAGGCGATCGCCGTCGCCTTCGGCCTGTCCCCCGAAGGCGGCTCCACCGGCGCCCGGCTGACCACGCGGGCGACCGAGTCGTCACTGGCCGACGACCTGCAACTGACCCGCGGCGTCGGCTCCAAGCGCGCCGGGTTCTTCCTCCGCGCCGAGACCATGCACGGCTTCTACACGTACCTGGAGCAGAATCCGAGCCCCTTCCGCGAGGACCCGGTCTTCCACGAGCTGAGCCACGGCGAGAGCTTCCTCAGCCTCATCAACGACCGCTTCACCCGCGAGGGGTTCTACTGCCTCGACGAGCCCGAGTCCGCCCTCTCGTTCTCCAGCAGCCTCGCGGTGGTCGGCGTACTCAACAGTCTCGCCGAGACCGGCTCACAGGTCCTGTGCGCAACGCACTCCCCCGTGATCGCGGCTCTCCCCGGCGCGACGATCCTCGAGGTCGGCGAGTGGGGCATCCGCCGCACGACGTGGGAGGCCCTGGAACTCGTCCAGAACTGGAAGGCGTACCTGCAGGCACCCGAGCGGTACCTGCGCCACGTGTTGTGAACCTGCGCGCATACACAAGTGGCCCTAACCGGCTCGTTCCACCCGTTTGAGCGGGGTTCTGCATGCACGCAGATCCACCTCAGTCCGTGTGCGGCGGCGGGATGCGGCGGGGTGGGTCGGGGGCCAGGGTGCCGTCGGGGGCGATGTGTTCGAAGATCTGGTCGACGAGGTTGAGGACGTGGGGGTCGTCGACGGTGTAGATGTGGCGGCGGCCTTCGCGGCGGGCGGTGATGATCCCGGCCAGGCGGAGTTTGCCGAGGTGCTGACTCGCGGTGGCGATACTCACGCCGACCCGCTCCGCCAGGGTTCCGACGTCGTACTCCCCCTGGGCGGCCAGCGACACCAGGTGCAGCCGGACCGGGGCGGAGAGCATGGCGAAGGTGCCCGCGGCGGAATCGAGCTGTGCCTTCGTCGGTTCACGGTTGGTCATCGCGCAGTCATTGTGACCGGTCGACCGGTCTCCGGACAGCGCGCCGAGCCGTCGTGAGCACGGTCTCATACTTTCGCAATTGCGAAAGTATCAAAACGGTGGCAGGCTGGAACCATGTTCCGAGCACTCCGCCCCGTACTGCTGCTGTTCCTGGTGGCGATCCCCGCGGTCGCCCTCCGGGTCACCGGCACCCATCCCCCGGCGCTCGCGTCGATCCTGATCTTCGGCCTCGCCGTGGTCGCCGCATCGTTCGTGCTGGCCTGGGCCGCGGAAGCCGCGGAGATGGACATCTCGGGCGGTCTGGCGATCGCGCTGCTCGCGGTCATCGCCGTGCTGCCGGAGTACGCGGTGGACCTCTACTTCGCACACACCGCCGGCTCGAACCCGGCGTACGTGCAGTACGCCGCCGCCAACATGACCGGATCGAACCGGTTGCTGCTCGGCCTCGGCTGGTCCAGCGTCGTCCTGACCAGCCTGTACGTCGCTTCGCGGCGGAGCGGGCGCTCGGTGAAGGCGCTCGTACTCGAGACCGGGTACCGGCGGGAGCTGGGCTTCCTCGCGGTCGCCGGTGTGGTCGCGTTCGTGATCCCGGTGACCGGCGAGATCCACCTGCTGCTGGGGATCCTGCTGCTCGCGTTCTTCGCGTTCTACCTGTACCGGGCGGCGACGTCGGAGCACGACGACGAGCCGGACCTGATCGGGCCGGCGGCGACGATCGGCGCACTGCCCAAGCTGCAGCGCCGGATCACCGTGACCGCGATGTTCCTGGTCTCGGCCGGGGTGATCCTGGCGGCCGCGGAGCCGTTCGCGAACTCGCTCGTCGAAGGCGGTCAGACGCTGGGGATCGACCAGTTCCTGCTGGTCCAGTGGCTGGCGCCGCTGGCGTCCGAGGCGCCGGAGTTCATCGTGGCGCTCCTGTTCGCCTGGCGCGGCAAGGGCGCCGCGGCGCTGGGCCTGCTGATCTCCGCCAAGGTGAACCAGTGGACGCTGCTGATCGGGAGCCTGCCGATCGCGTACGGGATCGGCGGCGGCGGTGCCGCGCTGCACCTGGACGGGCGGCAGATCGAGGAGTTCCTGCTGACGGCCACGCAGACGCTGCTCGGCCTCGCGATCCTGCTGAGCCTGCGCTTCCCGCGGTGGGCGGCGTGGACGTTGCTGGGGCTGTTCGCGATCCAGTTCGCCGTACCTGGTCAGACCGGGCGCTACGTAATCAGCGCGATCTACCTGGTGCTCGCCGTCGGCGCGGCGATCCACAACCGCAAGCAGCTGGTGCCGACGATCACCGCCCCGTTCCGGCGTACCGAAGAGCTCGCCGACGCCGAGCGCGCCGACGAGGTCGTCAAGGTCTAGCTGGCCTGCTGCTCTTCGATGATCGGGCGGGTACGGCGTTCCTGCGGGCCGGGGCGGCCGCGGCGGCGGCCGGAGAGGAACTTCTCGCCCGCGGCGGTGCCGGTGAACTTCGTCCGGCGGGCCCACTCCCGGCATTCCTCGATCACCGGGCACGACGTCAGGCAGATGGCCTGGGCCTTGCGCTGCTCCCACGAGCTGGCCGTCTCGTCGTACGACGGCGCCTGACCGACACACGCGGCCTTCGCCATCCAGTTGTCGGCCGGGTCGACAATCACCGTCAAAGTGGGCCTCATGGGCTTCATCGCTCCTCATCGATCGGGCGGATCGTAGGAACAGAGTGACCCCGTCGCGTTGCCCCGGTGCGACGCCAATGTTTCAGCCATGAAACGTCATACCGGTTTGTTGTCACAAATGTGCCGCTGGCACTATCTCCGGACCAGCCGGATCTCCCAGAGGTCGAAGTACGGGTCGTGCTTGCGGACGCCGTCCGGCGCGAACCCGTGCCGGCCGTAGAACCCCCGCGCCCGCTCGTTTCCCTCGAACACCCAGAGGAACGCGGGCTGCTTGCCGACGGCAACGTCGAGCAGCCGGGTGCCCAGGCCGGTCTTCCAGAACGCCTGGCGGGTGTAGATCGCCTCCAGCTCGAACGGCACCGGCGCGTCCTCGTCGCGGCCGGGGCCGATCCCGGCGAACCCGGCCACCCGGTCCTGTACCGGCGCATCCGGGTCCGGGTTCAGCGCGATCCAGCGTCGCCGGCCCTCGCCCAGCGGCGTGGTCCAGCGTTCGATCCGGCGCTCGAGGTTCGACGTACGCTCCAAGAGCAGGTCGGCCGGCACGAGACCGGCGTACGCCTCCCGCCAGCAGAGCAGATGACACCAGGCCGCGGCCTCCGCGTCGTCGGGCGTAACCGGCCGGATCTCGGGTTGCACTCAAACAGTAAAGACGATCTTGCCGAAGACGTCGCCCGAGTTCATCTTCTCGAAGCCGGTGCGGGCCTCGGAGAGCGGGAGGACCGTGTCGATGTGCGGCGAGATCCCGGCGTTCGCCATGAACTGGACCAGCTCGGCGAGCTCGGTGCGGGTGCCCATCGTCGAGCCCTGCACCCGGAGCTGCAGGAAGAAGATCCGGTTCAGCTCGGCCGACTTCGGCGCCTGGCCGCTGGTCGCGCCGGAGATCACCAGCGTGCCGCCCTGCTTCAGCGACTTCAGCGAGTGCGACCACGTCGCCTGCCCGACCGTCTCCATCACCGCGTCGACCCGCTCCGGCATCCGCGCCCCGGACTCGAACGCGTCGTGCGCCCCGATCTCGAGCGCCTTGGCCCGCTTGCCCTCGTCCCGGCTGGTCGCCCACACCCGGATCCCGGCAGCCCGCGCCAGCGTGATCAACGCCGTCGCCACGCCACCACCCGCGCCCTGTACGAGGACCGTGTCACCCGGCTTCAGCCCCGACTGCGTGAACAACATCCGGTACGCCGTCAGCCACGCCGTCGGCAGGCACGCAGCCTGCTCGAAACTCATCCCGGCCGGCTTCGGTACGACGTTCCGCGCCGGTACGGCGACCTTCTCCGCCAACGTGCCCTGGTACCGCTCGCTCAGCAGCGACCGCTTCGGGTCCAGCGTCTCGTCGCCCTTCCACGCCGGGTCCGAGACCACCGCGTGCACGACGACCTCGTTCCCGTCCGGATCCACACCCGCCGCGTCACACCCGAGGATCATCGGCAGATTCTGCTCAGCCAGCCCGACCCCCTTCAACGACCACAGATCGTGATGGTTGAGCGCAGTCGCCCGTACGTCGATCGTCACCCACCCCTCGGGCACCGCCGGATCGGGCCGCTCCCCCACCTCCAGCGCAGCGATCGGATTGTCGGCATCGAACTTGGCGGCATAAGCAGCAAGCATGCGAACCACCCTAGGCGGTGGTCTGGCCAGAGTCAGTTACCGACCTCACCCACCTCGCACCGCAGTGGGGAAGCCGCCACCCCAATCCGGCGGACAAGACCCCCCAAACCAGTTCGGGGAGGATCACCCACCTGATCCAGGCAGGCGACGCTCCCCAAACCAGTTCGGGGAGGCTACCCCCCGTACCAGGCAGGCGACGCTCCCCAAACCAGTTCGGGGAGGCTGGCTGCCCGGATCAGGTGGGTGATCCTCCCCGAACCGGTTTGGGCGGGTCAGTCAGTCGCGGGCTACGCCGTCGGTTTGGGCGGCGGTGGCTACCGCGGAGGCGACGGCTGGGGCGACGCGGGCGTCGAAGGGGGACGGGATGATGTAGTCGGGGCGGAGGTCTTCGGGGGAGATCAGGTCTGCCAGGGCGTCGGCGGCGGCTAGTTTCATGCCTTCGGTGATGCGGGAGGCGTTGGCGTCGAAGGCGCCGCGGAAGATGCCGGGGAACGCCAGCACGTTGTTGATCTGGTTCGGGAAGTCGGAGCGGCCGGTGGCGACGACGGCGGCGTGCCGGTGTGCGATGTCCGGGTGCACCTCGGGGTTCGGGTTGGCCAGCGCGAAGATCATCGCGTTGTCGGCCATCTGCGCGACGGCCTCCTCCGGGACGGTGCCGCCGGAGACGCCGAGGAACAGGTCGGCGCCCGCGAGCGCGTCGACCAGCCGGCCGGAGATCCCGCCGGTGTTGGTGTCCCGCGCGAGCGACAGCTTCACCGGGTTCAGGTCGGCACGGTCCTCGTGCAGCACACCCTTGCTGTCGACGACCGCGAGGTCGCCAACGCCTGCCTGCAAAAGGATCCGGGCACATGCGACCCCGGCGGCACCGGCGCCGGAGATCACCACGCGGATGTCCTCGATCGGCCTAGGAGTCCCACCCTGCCCGGTCACCCGGAGCGCGTTGCGGAGCGCGGCGAGTACGACGACCGCCGTACCGTGCTGGTCGTCGTGGAAGACCGGGATGTCGAGGCGTTCCTTCAGCCGGCGCTCGATCTCGAAGCAGCGCGGCGCGGAGATGTCCTCGAGGTTGATCCCGCCGAACGACGGCGCCATCCGCGCGACCGTGTCGACGAACTCGTCCACGTCGGTGCAGTCCAGCGCGATCGGCACCGAGTCGACGCCGCCGAACTCCTTGAACAGCAGGGCCTTGCCCTCCATCACCGGCAGCGACGCGGCCGGGCCGATGTCGCCGAGGCCGAGGACCGCGGTGCCGTCGGTGACGACTGCGACGACGTTCGACCTCCAGGTGTAGCGCCGTACCAGCGATGGGTCTTCGGCGATCGCGGTGCAGACCCGGGCGACGCCGGGGGTGTATGCCTTCGACAGGTCGTCGGCGTCGTTGACGTGGATCGAGGACGTGACCTCGATCTTGCCGCCGCGGTGCAGTTCGAAAACCGCGTCACCGGCGTACGGATCAGAAGGAACGGTGGGCTCAACAGCCTGGGCGACCATGCGGGGACCCTTCGGGAACTCGAGCGGAACGTGTCGTGGTGGGCGTTCGATGAGGGTGCGTCGAACGGCGCCGTTGCCAGGGGGTCACCCGTCGCTCGAGTAAACCACAGGCGCACTGGTCTGCTCTGTGAGGGCCACCACAAGCGACCGGGACGGTGACGATCGAGTCTCGTCGGGAGTTGACAGCCGACACGTACCTGCTTGCTGTGTCAGGATGCGGGGAATCCGGCTCGGGTACCGTCCGGGGCCGGCGTACCACAACCAGTGTCGAGGAGTACCAGCGATGAAGATCGTCTCCACCCTCCGCCAGAGTCGCCGCACCGTGGCCGTTGCCTCGGTAGCGGTGTTCGCGCTCGCGCTCTCTGCCTGCGGCAACGGCTCGGACAGCGGTGGAGGAGGCGAGGACAAAGCGAAAGCGGCCGGCATCACCTTGGTGAAGCCCGGCAAGCTGACGGTCTGCACACACCTGTCCTACAAGCCCTTCGAGTACAAGGACGGCACCAAGGTCGTCGGCTTCGACGTCGACCTGCTCGACCTGCTCGCCAAGGACCTCGGCGTGGAGCAGGAAGTGATCAGCATCGAGTGGGCCCAGGTCACCTCCGGCGCCGCCTACCAGGCCAAGAAGTGCGACATGGGCATGGGCGCGATGACGATCAACGCGTCCCGCAAGGCCGCGATCGGGATCAGCGACCCGTACATGGACGCGACCCAGGTGCTGCTGGTGAAGAAGGGCGCGCCGTACAAGTCGCTCGAGGACCTGAAGGGCAAGAAGGTCGGCGTCCAGGCCGACACCACCGGCAAGGACTACGCCGACGCGGCGGCGAAGAAGATCGGCTTCGAAGTCGTGGTGTTCAACGATCTGGCCCTGCAGACCAACAACGTCAAGTCGGGCCGCGTCGACGCCGCCATCAACGACAACGGCGCGCTGTACAACTTCGTCACGTCGAACCCGGACACCGAGGTGACGGCCGAGTTCAACACCGGCGAGCAGTACGGTTTCGCGGCCAAGAAGGACGACCCCAGCGCCACCAAGTTGCTGACCAAGTTCAACGAACTGCTGGCCAAGGCCAAGTCCGACGGCACCTACAACCAGATCTTCAAGAAGTGGTTCGGGGTGGAGCCGAAGAAGTGACAGTCAGCGACGCGGTAGTCGAGAAGCGCCGCGGGCTCAGCCCGCGGCAACGGGCGCAGCGCTCCCGCGGCATCCAGTACGCCGTCCTGTTCGTCATCGTCGTGGTGGCGGCCTTCACGGCCAACTGGGGCCAGATCGCCGGCGTGTTCTTCAAACCGGAGTTCGTGAAGTCCGCGTTCACCAGCGGACTGCCCGGAGCGTTCCTGAAGACCATCGAGTACACGGCCGGGGCCTTCGTCATCGGCCTGCTCGGCGGCACCTTGCTCGCACTGATGCGGCTCAGCCGAGTAGCGCCGTACCGCTGGCTCGCGACGGCCTACATCGAGTTCTTCCGGGGGCTGCCGGCGATCGTCGTGTTCGTGGCGTTCAGCCTGCTGCCGCTGGCGTTCGCCGACCTGGTCATCCCGCTCGACCCGTACGGCACCGTCTGGCTGGCGCTCGGCATCGTCGCCGCCGCCTACATGGCCGAGGTGATCCGGGCCGGCATCCAGGCGGTTCCGAAGGGGCAGATCGAGGCCGCCCGGTCGCTCGGTATGCCGGCCGGCGTCGCGACCCGCAAGATCGTGCTGCCGCAGGCGTTCCGGATCGTGCTGCCGCCGCTGGCCAACGACCTGATCCTGCTGGTGAAGGACTCGTCGCTGGTGTTCATCATCGGCACCTCCGCGGCGGCGTACGAGCTGACCGGCTTCGGCCGGGACCTGGCCAACACCGAGTCGAACCTGACTCCGCTGGTCACCGCCGGCTTCTGCTATCTGATCATCACCCTGCCGCTCGGCCTCCTGGTCCGCTGGCTGGAGGCCAAGGCTGCGAGGGCACACTGATGGCGCTGGTCGAGATCAAGAACCTGCACAAATCGTTCGGCAGCAACCACGTCCTGCGCGGTATCGACTTCACCGTCGAGCAGGGCGAGGTGGTCTGCGTGATCGGGCCGTCCGGCTCGGGCAAGTCGACCCTGCTCCGCTGTGTCAACCTGCTCGAGGTACCGCAGGAGGGTCAGGTCTTCGTCCGTGGTGAGGACCTCACCGACCGGGACTGCCACCTGGACGCCGCCCGGCAGCAGATCGGGATGGTGTTCCAGCAGTTCAACCTGTTCCCGCATCTGTCGGTGCTGGCCAACTGCACGGTGGCGCAGACGACCGTACTGAAGCGCAGCAAGGCCGAGGCGGAGCAGATCGCCCGGGACAACCTCGATCGGGTCGGCCTGAGCGACAAGGTGACCGCCTATCCGCTGCAGCTGTCCGGTGGGCAGCAGCAGCGGGTGGCGATCGCCCGCGCGCTGTCGATGGACCCGGCGCTGATGCTGTTCGACGAGCCGACGTCGGCGCTCGACCCGGAGCTCGTCGGCGACGTGCTGACGGTGATGCGCAAGCTCGCCCTCGACGGTATGACGATGCTCGTCGTCACCCACGAGATGGCGTTCGCGCGCGAGGTCGCGGACCGGGTGGTGTTCATGGACGCCGGCGTGATCGTCGAGCAGGGTCCGCCCGCCGAGGTGATCGGCAACCCCAAGGAGGAGCGCACCCGCACCTTCCTCCGCCGGGTCCTCGACCCAACCCACGTCGAGCCGACCTCCTGACACACCTCTGGGGGTGACGCTGCGTGTTCGGGTGGTTGCCGGACACGTAGGGTCACGGCGGCCAAGCTACGAAACGGTCTCTGTTCGGGGTTGGTCGGTGCGCTGTCCGCAGGTCGTTGTGTCAAGATGCGGACACATGGCACCGGGCCGACCGGTGCCCGGTTTTGGAGGACTAGATGTCTGTCCTGCGGAGGACGCTGGTGCTGTCCGGCGTCCTGGTTCTCGCGGCCGCCGGGTGCGGCTCGAACTCTCTCGAAGGTAGTACGCCCAGTTCGTCGTCGAGCGCCCCCTCCAGCGCACCGGCGAGCAGCGGGCCGGACCTCAGCGGTTCGCTGCCGGCGAAGATCAAGTCGGCCGGCAAGATCGTCGTCGGCGTCGACGCGACGTACCGGCCGAACGAGTTCCTGCAGGGCGGGAAGACCGTGGTCGGCATGGACGTCGACCTGTTCGACGCGGTGGCGCAGAAGTTCGGCGTCACGGTCGACTGGCAGCCGGCCGGCTTCGACACCATCATCACCGGTGTGCAGAGCGGCAAGTACGACGTCGGCGTCTCGTCGTTCACGATCAACGACAAGCGCAAGCAGCAGGTCAACATGGTCAGCTACTTCAGCGCCGGCACCCTCTGGGCGACCGCGAAGGGCAACCCGAAGGCCGTCAAGGCCGACGACGCGTGCGGCAAGACGGTCGCGGTGCAGAAGGGTACGACGCAACTCGAGGACGACATCCCGAAGCGCCAGGCCGCATGCAAGACGGCCGGCAAGCCGGACATCAAGCTGGTGGTCCGGGAGAAGCAGGACCAGGCGACCGCGGACCTGGTGGCGGGCAAGGCCGACGCGATGCTGGCCGACTCCCCCGTCGTGCTGGACGCGATCAAGCAGACCAACGGGCAGCTCGAGCAGCTCGGCGAGATCTACGACGCGGCGCCGTACGGCTATGTGATCCCGAAGGCGGAGACCCAGTTCGCGCAGGGAATCGTGCAGGCTCTGCAGGCGCTGAACACCGACGGCACGTACAAGAGCACGCTGCAGAAGTGGAACAACGACTCGGGCGCGATCACCGACTTCGCCGTCAACCCGTGATCCGTCATGACCACTGATACCGAGACCCGGCCGGCGGACGCGCAGTCCGATCGGCCGGGCGCGATCAACGCTGTGCCGGTCCGGCATCCCGGGCGCTGGGTGGCGATCGCGGTGATCGTCGTCCTGGTCGCGATGCTGCTGCACCTGCTGGTCACCAACAAGGCGTTCGACTGGAAGTTCGTGTTCCAGGCGATGAACCAGCAGCCGGTGATCAACGGGTTCCTCAAGGGCACCCTCCTGGTCACCGTGCTGTCGATGATCGTCGGCGTCGGCGGCGGCGTCGTACTGGCCGTGATGCGGCTGTCCGACAACCCGATCCTGTCCGGGGTGTCGTGGGTGTTCACCTGGTTCTTCCGGAGCATCCCGCGGTACATCCTGCTGTTCACGATGGGCACACTGGGGATCCTGTTCCCGCAGGGCATCGCGTTCGGGATCCCGTTCGACTGGAAGATCATCGACTGGCTCGGGATGTCCGGCGACTGGCGGTTCTTCACCCTCGACGCCAACCAGGTGTTCACCGGCATCGTCGCCGGTGTGATCGGGCTCGGGCTGTCCGAGGCGGCGTACATGGCCGAGATCGCCCGGGCCGGGATCATGAGCGTGGACCCGGGCCAGGCCGAGGCCGCGGAGGCGCTCGGGATGAGCCGCGGCAAGGTGATGCGCCGGGTGGTGCTGCCGCAGGCGATGCGGGTGATCGTGCCGCCGACCGGCAACGAGACGATCGCGATGCTGAAGGACACCTCGCTGCTGCTCGCGGTCCCGGTGATCGGCGAGCTCTTCTACCAGCTGCAGTCGATCGGCAGCAACTTCTACAAGACGTTCCCGATCGCGGTCGCCGCGACGCTGTACTACCTGCTCGCGACCAGCGTGCTGATGGTCGGGCAGTACTTCCTCGAGCGGCACTTCGGTCGCGGCTTCGGGAACAAGGCCCCGCGGGCCGCCCGCCCGGCCGGCGCAGGAGGTGCGTGATGCCACTCGTTCATGCGGTGAACGTGACGAAGTCCTTCCACCACAACCAGGTGCTGAAGGGCATCGACCTGGACGTCGACCGCGGCCAGGTGGTGTGCCTGCTCGGGCCGTCCGGCTCCGGCAAGACCACCTTCCTGCGCTGCATCAACCAGCTCGAGACGATCGACGGCGGCCGGATCTGGGTCGACGACGCGCTGATGGGGTACGCCGACCGCGACGGGAAGCTGTACCGCCTGAAGAACAAGGAGATCGCGGCGCAGCGGCGTGAGATCGGGATGGTGTTCCAGCGGTTCAACCTGTTCCCGCACAAGACCGCGCTGGAGAACATCGTCGAGGCGCCGACCCAGGTCAAGGGCGAGTCGAAGAAGCCGGCCCGGGAGCGGGCGATGAAACTGCTCGACCGGGTAGGTCTCGCGGACCGGTGCAACGCCTACCCCGCCCAGCTGTCCGGCGGGCAGCAGCAGCGCGTGGCGATCGCCCGGGCGCTGGCGATGCAGCCCAAACTGATGCTGTTCGACGAGCCGACATCGGCCCTCGACCCCGAGCTGGTCGGCGAGGTGCTCGCGGTGATGCGTGAGCTCGCGCTGGACGGGATGACGATGATCGTGGTGACACACGAGATGTCGTTCGCGCGGGAGGTCGCGGACACTGTGGTGTTCATGGACGGCGGCGTCGTGGTCGAAGCAGGCCCGCCGAAGGACGTGATCGGCAACCCGCAACACTCCCGGACCCAGGCGTTCCTGTCCCGCCTACGCTCGGAACACGAACACCCGTAGCAAGTTCTTGCCCTCCGTCGGCCCGTTCGCCGTGCATCAGGCTCGTTGAGGTTGGATGATGTACGGCGTGGTGGGTCGATACGAGGGAGACGATGTGAGCAGCACGGGACGAGCCGCCGAGGTCCGCTTGAGTATCCCGGCGGACAGTGCCTACATCGCCGTACCGCGGTCCGTGGCCGGGAACCTCGCGGCCCGGAACGACTTCACCCTCGACGCCATCGACGACCTGCGGATCGCGGTCGACGAGGCGTGCGCGCTGTTGCTGCCGCAGTCGGCCGACGGGGTGCTGGAGTGCGTCTTCACGATCGATCCGCCGCAGTTGACGGTGCGGACGAGTGCCGTCGTACCGAACGGCTGGCGGCCGGACACCACGTCGTTCGGCTGGACAGTGCTGACCGCGCTGGTGGAGTCGGCCGCCGCAGAAACCGTCGAAGGCCGGCTGACGATCACCGTGACGGCCACCGCGACCGCCACGGAGATCGCGTGAGTGACGGGCGCGGCCAGGAATCTCAGGAAACCCAGGAGTCGCCGGATCTACGGACCCGGACGGCCACGTTCTTCCGGCAGATGGCCGCCGGCCAGGCAGATCCGGGGTACGCCGGAGCGCGCGAGGGCCTGGTCGCGCTGCACATGCCGCTGGTGGAGCACCTGGCGCGCCGGTTCCGCAACCGGGGCGAACCGTACGACGACCTCGTGCAGGTCGCCACGATCGGGCTGATCAAGGCGATCGACCGGTTCGACTCGGATCGTGGCGTCGAGTTCTCGACGTACGCGACGCCGACGATCCTCGGCGAGATCAAGCGGTACTTCCGGGACAAGGGCTGGGCGATCCGGGTGCCGCGGCGGCTGCAGGAGCTGCGGTTGTCGCTGACCGCGGCGACCGCGGAGCTGACGCAGGAACTCGGCCGCGCGCCGACGGTGGCGGAGTTGTCGGACCGGCTCGGGCTCTCACCGGACCTGGTGATCGAGGGCCTGGAGTCCGCGAACGCTTACAACACCTTGTCCTTGGACGCTCCCGATCAGAACGAGACGGACGCGACCACGGTCCTGGACGGTCTCGGCGGCGAGGACGAGGCGCTGGAGAGTGTGGAGTACCGGGAGTCGCTGAAACCGTTGCTGGCGCAGCTGGACACCCGGGAGAAGCGGATCCTGACACTGCGGTTCTTCCGCGGGATGACGCAGTCCCAGATCGCCGAGGAGATCGGGATCTCGCAGATGCACGTCTCCCGGCTGCTCGCCCGGACGCTGACCGAGCTCCGGGCCGGCCTGCTCAAGGAGTAGAGCTCCTAGAGCACCGGGTGGTCGTTGGAGCCACCACCGATCAGCGCGTCGGTGGAGGCCTTCTGGAACACGCAGACCAGGATGACGACGGCGAGTACGGCGAGCACGGCAGCGATCACGCGGGCGCCGCCGTTCCAGACGCTGTACGCGATCAGGAGCTGGATCAGCTGCGTGAACACTGTCGGCCCGCGACTCCAGCGGGCCGCCCTCCACAGGCCACGGACGGCAACGAAACCGAGCCCCGCGCCGTACAGGATGAAGAAGCCGGTCGTGGTCAGGCCGAGCACCAGCCGGGAGCTGTGAATCGTCAAGGCTTCGGCAATTCCGAGAACGATGAGCACAACCCCTTCCACAGCGACCACTGCCGCAGCTAATTTGAGCGGTCTCGGGACGGCGGCAACTGGGGAGTCGGTCGGCACTTCGCCAGCTTAGTGCTCGGTTCGGTGCACGGTCCCCGGGAGGTTCGCGAGCCCCAGCCCCACAGGGATTTGAGGTTGTGCGTAACCAAAAGAAGGTTGCAGCGGTTACTTGCAGTGAACGGGTGCTTGCGGAAGGGCCGCTCCGTCCGATAACCGGATGGAGAGAACCGCCGCACTCCGGTTCGAAGTGTTAAGGAAGCGTTGTGATCGGATCGACAACTGCATAACCCTTGTTTCGATCCCCCAAGATTGGGAACATGGTCTCGTTCGTGAATGCGTTCACAACGAATGCGGCACCAACCCCCCGTGCCACACGAACCGACGAGTACAGCACCGCTGATCGGGTACAGACCTGACCCGCAGCATACGTCAACTACTGAGAGAGATGGGATCCGCCATGGATTGGCGCCACCGGGCCGTATGCCTCGACGAGGACCCGGAACTGTTCTTCCCCATCGGCAACACCGGGCCTGCGATCATGCAGATCGAAGAGGCCAAGCAGGTGTGCCGACGCTGCGACGTGCGTGAGCAGTGCCTGGCGTGGGCTCTCGAAGCCGGCCAGGACCACGGTGTCTGGGGTGGCCTGAGCGAGGACGAGCGTCGCGCTCTGAAGCGCCGCAACGCCCGCCAGCGCATCCGCACCGCCTGAGCAAGTCCTCCTTCGAGGCCCCGCGGAGACCCGCGGGGCCTTTGTGTTTCCAGCCGCTTCTAGTCCTTGACCGGGATGTCCAGGGTGACTTGGGCGCCGGGGCGGCCGTCGTGGCGGTTGCCGAAGACCAGGGTTCCGTCCAGCTCGCCGATGACGAGAGTGCGGACGATGGACAGGCCCAGATTTCCGGACAGTTCGGAGTCGAAGTTCGCCGGCAGGCCCGACCCGTCGTCGATCACGTCGATGTGCAGGCGGCCGACCGAGCGTTCGGCGGTGAGCTCGATCGTTCCGCTCGCCGCTCCCCCGTCCCGGGCCCCGAACGCGTGCTCGACCGAGTTCTGCATCAGTTCGGTCAGCACCATCGCCAGCGGGGTCGCGATCTCGGAATCCAGTACGCCGAACGACCCGCTCCGCCGTGTCTCCACCGCGGTCGCCACCGTCGACACGTCCGCGACCATCGCGCCGACCCGGTCCGCCACGTCGTCGAAGTCCACGTGCTCGTCGAACGACTCCGACAGCGTCTCGTGGACGATCGCGATCGACCCGACCCGCCGTACCGCCTCGGCCAGCGCGACCTGTCCTTCCGGGACGGTGATCCTTCGGGCCTGCATCCGCAGTAACGCGGCGACCGTCTGCAAGTTGTTCTTGACGCGATGATGAATCTCCCGGATGGTCGCCTCCTTGGTGACCAGCTCCCGTTCCCGGCTCCGCAGCTCCGTCACGTCCCGGAGCAGGATCAGCGCCCCCACATGCTGTCCGTCGGCCCGCAGCGGGATCGCCCGCAGGAACAGCGTGGCGTCGGAGTTCTCGATCTCGATCTCCTTGGCCGCGCGCCCGGTGACCACCGACGCGAGGACGTCGTCGACCTTGTGCCCGGACTGCAGCAGGTCCGCGGTGATGTCCTTCAGCCGCGAGCCGACCAGGTCGGTGACGAGTCCCATCCGGCGGTACGCCGACAACGCGTTCGGGCTCGCGAACGTCACCATTCCGTGCCGATCGACCCGGATGCAGCCGTCACCGACCCTTGGCGTAGTGGACAGCAGCCGTTCCCCGCCGTACGGGAAGATGCCGTCGGTGATCATCCGGGCCAGGTCCGTCGCGCTCTGCAGGTACGCGATCTCCAGGCGGGACGGGGTCCGGACTCCGAGCAGATTGGTGTTCCGCGCGATCACCGCGATCACCCGGGAGCCCCGGCGTACCGGGATCGTCTCGACCCGCACAGGTACGTCGTCGCGCCATTCCGGATCGCCCTCGCGGCAGATCCGGCCGCCGTCGTACGCCTGGTCCAGCAGGTGCCGGCGGCCGCGCGGGATGAAACTGCCGACGATGTCGTCCAGGTACGCCGTGGGTCCGGTCGTCGGCCGCATCTGCGCACCGGCCCAGAACCCCAGCCCTTCGGTGTCCGGCAGCCAGAGCACCAGGTCGGCGAACGAGAGGTCGGCCAGCATCTGCCAGTCCGAGACGAGCAGTTGCAGGCGATCCAGGTCGGCCTGGTCCAACGTGGTGTGGTTGCGCGCCACATCGCTCAAAGACGGCACGACCCGATGCTACCGAGCGCTTATACCAGCCGCTCCGCTGGTCCGCTCGACAAGAGGGCGGGTGTAGGTGTTGATTGATCAGGCACAGATGAAAGGATGCTCGGGTGGAGTCGACGTACTGGCAGGACGTGATGGCCGCGGACTACGCGGTACCGCACGACCGTACGCTGACCGAACTCACCGAGGAGCTCGTGCGCGGCCTGGCGAGCACCAACCCGCAGGTCCGTGACGCCCTGGCCTACCCGACGCTCGCCACCTGGCTGGAGCGCGGGGTGTACGACGACCTGCTGCCGGGGTTCGGGGACGGTCTCTGCGCCGGGCTGAACTACGGACTCGGTGAGGACGGCACCGACACGGTCTTCCGGCGCTCGTTCACGGCGCTGACGCTGGCGGAGGTGATCCACCGCGACAACGCCGAGTTCCTGGTGCACGACGAGGTGGTGATGCGCTGGGGCGACCGGCTGGCGACCTGGCTGCTGCGGGAGCGTGACCTGCGCGGGTACGTCGCGGACTGCGGCTGGGCGCATGCTGTTGCCCACGGCGCCGACGCGATCGGCGCGCTGGCGAGGTCCCGGCATTGCGACGCGGGTGTCCTGCGGGCGTTGCTCGACGTTCTCGCGGACCGGATCGTCAAGGACACGCCGTACCGCTGGGTGCATGAGGAGCACGACCGGGTCGCGCACGCGGTGATGACGATCCTGCACCGGAACATGCTGACCAGCGACGAGCTCGAGCGCTGGCTGAAGCCGATCGCGGCGACCGCGGCCCAGCAGCCGTTGATGCACGAGACGCTGCCGGAGTGGCCGACACCGAACGTGTTCAACGCCCGCGGCGTCCTGCACGTCCTGCTCAGCCAACTCGCGATCGGCGTGAAGGGCTTCCCGATCCCGGGCGACGACGACCTGTTCGGCCGCCCGATCGAGGCGCGTGCGGATCTGCTGCTGATGCTGACCGAAGCGGTCCAGTCCTCACAGCCGTACATCTACCGCCCTGCGACAAGTTCGTCCTAAGGCACCACGGCGGCCGTCGCGACGACGGCCCGATGATCGGTCCCCTCGATCGGGTACGTCGTGAAGCGGCCGGGCTCGAACTGCCGCGACACCACCACGTGGTCGATCTGCGTCCGCAGCACCGCCGGCTGATCCGCGGGCCAGGTGCCGTGCAGCCCGCCGCCCACGGTCGGGCCCACGCTGCGGCAGTAACCACCCAGCGCCTGCCGGAAGTCCGCGTGGTCGAGGGTCGCGTTGAAGTCGCCCGCGACGACCGTCGGCGGATCCTGCGCGCACCATCGCCGTACCGCCTGGAGGTCGGTCTTCCAGGTGGTGACCGAGTCCGGCAGCGGCGGGAAGCCGTGGTACGCGACCAGCCGGATCGCGCCGAGGTTCCCGCCCGTCACGACGATGTTGCCGAAGGTCGTGCCGGCCTCGGTCGCGAACGCGACGTCGCCGAGCGCCTGAGAGACCAGCACACTCGTCGCGCTCTCGACCGCCCGGCTCGGCTGGGCCGTGAACCCCTTGTACTGCTGGTCCTGCAGCTGCGCCCGGATCTCCTCACGGACGTCGACCTGTGCCTCCGGCAACGAAACCAGGTCGGGCTTCCGGTCCCGGATCACCTGCGCGACATCCGCGGCACGGGCGCCGCCACCCAGCACGTTGGCGACCATGATCGTCAGCACCCGCGCTCCGGCCGGCGCCGGGCGCGCGTCGGAGAACTTCCGCGGTGCGGTCAGCGCTGCGCCGATCAACGCCAGTACGGCGATGAGCGCGGCGGCGATCCGCCAACCTCGACGTACCAGCATCAGCAGCGCCAAGGCCAGGACAAGGACCAGGCCCTGCGGCCGGAACGCGGCGAGCTGCGCGAACGGCGTCACCTCGTCCAGCCCGAACAGCTCCGGATACAGCGGCACGGCAACGACGACGAGGAACAGCACGGACAGCACGACGCGCCGCACGAACCATGCCTTTTCGTTATCCATGCACCAACCTGTTGGGTCTAGTACGTGCTGTGATCGAACGGTAGCGTGCTGCGTTGCGCCCTGTGTCTTGAGGAGGTTTGCAGTGTCCCGATTGTCCGCGGTCAAACCCGCGTACTGGATCTCCGGTGTGCTTCTGGTGGTGGCTGTCGTCGTACCGCTGCTGGTGCCGACCTACGCCAAGGCGAACCCGCACCTGTGGGGTTTCCCGTTCTTCTACTGGTACCAGCTGATGTGGGTCTTCCTCTCCGCGATCCTGGTCAGCATCAGTTACCGGCTGCTCCGCGCCGAGGAGCGCAGGCGGCGGGCGGCTCAGGGACTTGGTGATCCTGAGGCGCCGGAAGCCGGTACGGCGAAGGAGGGTGACCGGTGAACACCAAGGTCGACTGGGTGCAGCTGATCATCGTCGTCGTGATCTTCGCCGGTGTCACCGCGATGGGCTTCCTGGCGTCCCGCTGGCGGCGGACCGGCCAGCTGGACAACCTCGACGAGTGGGGTCTGGGCGGTCGCGGGTTCGGCACGTTCATCACCTGGTTCCTGCTGGGCGGCGACCTGTACACGGCGTACACGTTCATCGCCGTCCCCGCGGCCATGTACGCGACCGGCGCGATCAGCGGCTTCTTCGCGGTGCCGTACACGATCGTGGCCTACCCGATCGTGTTCATCTTCATGGCCCGGCTGTGGTCGGTCTCGCACCGGCACGGGTACGTGACGCCGGCGGACTTCGTCGGCGGCCGCTACGGCAGCAAGGCGCTGTCCCTGGCGGTGGCCGTGACAGGCATCCTGGCCACGATGCCGTACATCGCGCTGCAGCTCGTGGGTATGCAGGCGGTCTTCGAGACGATGGGTCTGGGCGGCAACAACACGCTCGCGAAGGACTTGCCGTTGCTGATCGCGTTCGCGGTGCTGGCGGCGTACACGTACTCCTCCGGTCTGCGGGCGCCGGCGATGATCGCGTTCGTCAAGGACATCCTGATCTACCTGGTGATCCTGGTCGCGATCTTCTACCTGCCGCACGTGCTCGGCGGCTGGGACTCGATCTTCGGTGCGGCGCAGGAGAAGCTCGCCAAGCCGAACCCGGCGACCGGCAAGCCGACCGGGGCGTTCATCCCGGGCGACGCCGGCTACGTGTCGTACTGGACCCTGGCGCTGGGGTCCGCGATGGCGTTGTTCATGTACCCGCACTCGGTGACCGCGGTGCTGTCCACCAAGACGCGGAACGTCGTACGGCGGAACGCGACACTGCTCCCGGCGTACTCGCTGCTGCTGGGGCTGCTCGCCCTGCTCGGCTTCATGGCGATCAAGGCGAACGTCAACGTGAAGGGCCTGGACGGCCTCGCGAACCCGCAGCTGGCGATCCCGCGGCTGTTCGACCAGGAGTTCCCGTCCTGGTTCGCGGGGATCGCGTTCGCGGCGATCGCGGTCGGCGCGCTGGTGCCGGCGGCGATCATGTCGATCGCGGCGGCCAACCTGTTCACCCGCAACATCTACCGCGACTTCATCAAGCCGTCCGCGACGCCGGCGCAGGAGGCCAAGGTCTCCAAGCTCGCCTCGCTGGTGGTGAAGGTGGGCGCGCTGCTGTTCGTGCTCGGGATGGATAAGACGATCGCGCTGAACCTGCAGCTGCTCGGCGGGATCTGGATCCTGCAGACGTTCCCGGCGATCGTGGTCGGTCTGTACACCCGCTGGTTCCACCGGTACGCGCTGCTGGCCGGCTGGGCGGTGGCGATGGTGTTCGGCACGATCTCGGCGTACAACGTGGTGAACCCGGCGACCAAGAAGCATTTCGGCGGTTCGATCGCGAACATCCCGGGCACCAGTACGCCGGCCTACATCGCGCTGACCGCGTTCGTGCTGAACCTGGTCGTCGTGATCGCGCTGACGTTCCTGTTCCGGGCGCTGAAGGTGCCGGACGGCAAGGACAGCACGCACCCGACCGACTTCGTCGCGGACCGCGGCGACCCGGGCGTGCAGGACCTGCCGGAGCTGCTCGACGAGGGCGGAGCCGCACCGGCGAAGTCCTGAAGGGTGGTGAGGGCGGTCCTTCCCGGATCGCCCTCACCGTTTGCGGTTAAATCGACACGCTGCGGGGTCAGCTTGCCCGGTTTCGGGCCGTTGATTGGGCAGAATCGCAGGCGTGCTGCTGGTCCTCCTCGTCATGGTGCTCGCTGCCGGGGCGGCGGTTGCGACCGGCGGGCGGTTCGGCCGGTTGTCCGGCAACACGTTGAGCGGCGTGCACTGGCTGGCCGCGGCGGCGATCGGGCAGCTCCTCGGGTCCCTCTTCGGCGGTACGGCGTACCCGGTCGGCCTGATCGGGTCGGCGGTCTGCATCGCGGTCTTCCTGCGGATGAACCTGCGGCACCCGGGCGTCGGCCTGCTGGCGCTGGGGTTCTTCAGCAACGCCGTCGTCGTCGCGTTGAACGGCGCCATGCCGGTGTCGCTGAACGCGTTGGCGCGTGCCGGAGTGGGCGGCGTGGTGGTGACCGATCCGCGGCACGAGATCTCCGACGCCGCGACGCGACTGCGCTGGCTCGGTGACGTCGTACCGGTGGCGCTACCCGGCCTAGGACAGGCGGTCAGCCCAGGCGATGTACTGATTGCCGCCGGCGCCGGTCTGCTGCTGTACGCCGGGATGGGCGGCTCGGGCCGCGTGCCCGCGACGACCGCACCAGTCTGGGACGAACTAGAACGCTGCGCCGGTACGCCGGCTCTGCTCCACCTGTCCCCGAAAGCGAGCCGGGAACTCTCAGAACCGAAAGCCGCGCCCGACGATCCGGCGGAGTGACTCGACCACGATCGGGTCGTACTCCGCGCCGATCCCCAGCCCGATCGACTCCATCGCCTTGTCCGGCGACTGTCCCGACCCCTCGCCGACGAGCTGTTCGTAGGCCAGGGCAACGTTCACGATCCCGCTCTCCACCGGGATCGCCGAGTTGTTCGCCCGCCCGTGCCGGTACGGATCATTGGAATGCCGGACGATCTCCGCGACATGATCCAGTACGCCGGACCGCTCGATCACCGCCGCCCCGATCTCCGCCGCCCGCTGCCGCTCCTCCCGCGTCCGGAGCAGCGACGCCCCACCAGGACTGGGATCGGCCAACGCCAGCTGGCCGACGCCCGACAGCAGAGCGGCGTACTCCAAGGCCTCCATCCGCGCCGGCGTCAACCCCAGATCGTTGCCGATCGCCACCGCCAACGCCGCCGTCCGCGCGTTCTGCCCCGGACTGCTGAACCCGGCAATCTCGGTACTCCGGGCCATCGACCGCACCGTGCTCCGATAGGTCCGCTGTGCCGACGAGTACCGCCGGAACGCGAACTGCGTCAGCAACAGCGGCACGAGAACGAGCGGCGGTGCCCAGAGGCCGGCGATCGAGGTCCCGGCCGCGAGCAGCATGCCGCTGATCGCCATCGCCATCCCGATCCGTGCCGTCACCCCGAGCTCGTCCCGCAACGCTGCCGGGAACGGCTTGCCGAGCCGCTCGGTCGCCTGACCCGCTCCGACGATCGCGTCCAATGCGGCCGCGGTGGAGACCGCGAGCAGCATCGAACCGCCCAACGGCACCGCATGCGATGCCGTACCGTTCCAGAACACGCCCTTCGGCACGACCGCGGCGAAGACCACGGCGGCCGCGCCTACCGACAACAGCCGCCGGCACGAGACCACCGCGTCCCACCACAGTCCCGCCACGATCCGCGGCAGTACGCCGACAGCGGTCGCCACCGCGGCAACGGCAACCGCCTGTGCGACCTCCGGAGATATCGGGACCTGCGGGCCGCACAGAAAGCAGTAGCCCAAGGCAGCACTCGTGGCGATGGGAGCCCGGTTGCGCATCCCATCGACTCGGAACTGGACCATCTCGCCGACCGCGATCAGCACCCCGAAGGTGAGTGCGAACGGCCAGCCGGTGACGCCACGCCTGGCGGTCAGGATCAGGGCCGCGACCCCGAGTACAGCGCCCGCGATCAGGATCACCACACCGCTGCCCGAACTGCGCAGCTCACCGACCTCGGTCCCGCGGGACATGCTCATGTCGGTCCGGCCGCAGATCCGGTGGCCCCGCCGCCACTGCCGAGGCTCAGGTCGTCGTGGTCGATCGGCGTCTCGAGCTCGGCGTTGGGAGCCGGCTGCTCGGCGGCCGCGGGCTTCCAGCCGTCCTGTCCGATCACGTCGACGAACGCGTCAACGAGGTCCGGGTCGAAGTGCGTGGAGCGGTCCTGCAGCAGGATCGCGACGGTTTCCTCGATGGTGCGGGCCGGACGGTAGGACCGGGTCGAGGTCAGGGAGTCGAACGCGTCGACGATGCCGATGATGCGCGCGAAGTACGGGATGTTGGTCCCGCTGAGGCCTGCCGGGTACCCGGTTCCGTCGTACTTCTCGTGATGATGCAGGACCGCTGACTTGACCTCCTCCAGGAACGGGATGTTGCCGATCAACTCGACCCCGCGCGCCGGGTGCAAGCGGATCGCGTCCATCTCGGAGTCGTCCAGCCGCCCAGGTTTGCGAATGATGCTCGTCGGTACGCCGACCTTCCCGACATCGTGCAGTAACCCGGCATGCTCGAGCGCCTGCTGCCGAGCGGCCGGTAACCGCAACTGCCGCCCCAGCATCCCGGCGCCTTCGCTCACCCGCTCGGAATGCCCCCGGGTGTAGAGGTCCTTCGTCTCGATCACCTGGATGAACGCCCGCATCGTCGCTGCCTGAGCGGCGCGCTCAGCAGCATCTTGCGAGAGCGCCCATCGAGCGACGACCAGAGGCACGAGGGTGAGGATGCCTGCAATCAGCCCCAGGCCACCCAGCCACATGAACGCCATGATCAAGCCCAGATAGCCGTAGCCCAGCATCGGCAGAGCTGTCGCCAAGACGGCCTCCCGAAGGAAGGCGCGCACTACCGTGCCGCCGCGCTCGAGCCAAAGGACACCCGACACAAGAACAGCATTCACGACGTGGTACCCGATCCCGGTCAAGGTCACCGCGAGTATGGCTCGCGGTATGTCGTGCAGGGCCGACTCACCGACCGGGCCGTGAACGGCGACGAAGGCAAGTGCGCCGCCGGCCGCGGAGAGGATACGTTGCCCGCTGTTGAAGACACGTTTCAACAGCGGAACTTGCCTGGGCTGCCCGAGGGAAGCGACGCCGGCCACCAGGACAGCCGCCGAAGGCCCAGCGATGACGTAGACCGCCATCAGTACGATCGACCCCAGCGAGGCACCTCGCGCCGGGCCGTGCGGCGAGCGCAACGCAGTACCGAACAGGACCAACAAGCAGAGGACGAAGACCGTCAGGTAATCCGACGGTGTGAGTGCAGCCTCGACGAAGACGACCAGCGCGGCAGCGGCAACGACCGAGACGTACAGGCGCAGCCCTGCGCGGCGTGATGCCGGCGTCAAGGGCCTTCGCGGTCGGTCACCAGTCCCATTCATCGAACATACTATGTCACCTCCGATCAGCGACGTAGTCTTGGTTCGCGGTATTCCGCGACTCCAGGGGGGCAGACAGCGCATCGCTGACTTCATCTGAATTTTGCTCATCCCGGCTGTGCCGAAACACTGTAAGCCAGACCGTGACCCGCCGCTGACTTCGAAGTACCCGCCATGGTATGAGAGACTGTGACTCTTTGCAGTTGTTTCAGGGAGGCTTAGAAATGGGAAAGACCGGCCGGAAGCGCCGTGCACGCAAGAAGAAGGGCGCGAACCACGGCAAGCGCCCGAACGCCTGACTCAAGGCGACTACGGACAGCGAGGACCCCGGGGAAATCCGGGGTCTTTGCGATTTGGTCACAGCTTTACAGCAGACCAGTTATCCAGAGGTCTCGTATTCGGAGAGTTCTCAAGCGCACACTGAATGCTATCTTTCAAACAATCGTTTGGCATTCGGCTGGGTCTCCGGGAACCCTGTGGATAGCGGCCGACGGCCGTCGGCGGATCCCTCTAGAGTTGGGCCCGGATGTTTCCGGTACTGACCGATATGAGGCGTGGATCCGAGGAGGGCGGCGCGATGAGCGAGCCGGCGATGCCAACGCTGAGCGAACTCCTACGCACGTTCCGCATCCGCGCCGGCCTCACCCAGGCCGCCCTCGCCGAGAAGGCGGGCCTCAGCGAACAAGCCATCAGCGTCCTGGAACGCGGCACCCGCACCCGCCCACGCATCGACACCGTCCGCTCCCTCACCGCAGCGCTCGCCCTTACACCCACCGAAACCGACCGCTTCCTCTCCGTTGCCCGCGGCAAGCTCGGCACGCCCCGGACACCGCCGAAGGAGCCCGCTACCGACCAGCTCCCTACCCCGTGGCAGCTACCACCGGCCGCTCCGGACTTCACCGGCCGCGTCGCCCAGGTCGATGCCATCCTTTCTGTACTTCGGGATTCGACCGGTGACGGCGCTGCGGTCATCGGCCTGGTCACCGTCACCGGCATGGGCGGGATCGGCAAGACCACCCTGGCCGTCCATGCCGCTCACCAGCTGAACGAGAGCTACCCGGACGGCCACCTCTACCTCAACCTGCGGGGGTACGGTCCGGGCGAGCCGATGACCCCCGCCGAAGCACAGCGTCACCTCCTGCGCTCGCTCGGCTCCGACATCGCCTCGATCCCTGACGACGTCGACGAGGCAGCTGCCCTGTTGCGATCCCAGCTCGCCGGCCGGCGCGTGCTCATGCTTCTCGACAACGCCGCAGACGTCGCTCAGGTCCTGCCGCTCCTGCCCGGTCATCCCGGGTCCGGGGCAATCATCACCAGCCGGGGCTCGCTGGCCAGCCTGCCAGGCGCCCGTCAGATCCTCCTCGACGCACTGTCGGAGTCGGAGTCGGTCGACCTGCTGGCCGGCGTCATCGGGCCGACCCGGGTCGCCGCGGAGCCGGAGGCCACCCGGGTTCTGGCTTCCTACTCCGGCCGGCTGCCGCTGGCGATCCGGCTCGTCGGCGGGCGACTCGCGACCCGGCCGAGCTGGCCGATCCAGCACTTCGTCGACCTGCTTCAGGACGAGGAGCGCCGCCTCGACAGCCTGGGCTCCGACGAAACCGGAGTGCGTGCCAGTATCGCCAGCTCGGTGCACTTCCTGGAAACCAGCGACCGCGGCCTCGATCAGCAGGCCGCCGACGCCCTGCCGCTGCTGTCCATCCCGGACGGCTCCGACATCACGACGGCCGTCGCCGCCGCCCTCCTGGAGATTCCGCTCCGACGGGCGGACGCGATCGTCGAGCGGCTCGTCGACCTCAACCTGCTGGGGTCTGTCGCCCCGGCTCGCTATCGGTTCCACGACCTCATCCGCGCGTACGGCCGAGAGGTCGCGGACCAGACTCTGTCTACGGCTGAGCGTGACGAGGCCCTGGCCCGCGTTCTCCGGCTGTACACGGAGGCCGCGTGGATCTGCCATGCCTTCACGCATCCGACCAGTCCGCGCTTGCCGCTGGCAACTGTCGGCGTCAGCGGGCTCCTGCCGACCTTCAGCAGCCGAGACGACGTCGTGAGCTGGCTGGACGCGGAGCAGCGAAACCTGATGGACCGCTTTCGGCAGGCGCGGCAGACCGGCCTGGCAAGCCACGTGCTGCTCGCAGAGCTGCCACTTGCGTTCTTCAGCTATCACGAGTCGCGAATTCGCTGGCAGGAGATGCGCGAGCTCGGCGCCGGAGCGGTCGGCCTGGCCCTACGGCACCAGCACCTCGCGACCGCCGCCTGGCTGCAGCACGACAGCGCGATCCCGGACGCGGAGAGCGGCGACACCGGTTCTGCCATCGACAGGATCCGGATCGCTTTGCAGATGTTCTCCGGGATCGACGATCTGTTCGGCCAGGCACGCTCCTGCTCGTCCCTTGCCTATTTGCTCGGCCTGGAGGGAAAGCTCGACGACGCCTTGGCGTACGGCCGGTTGGCCCTCTCCCTGAGCCGGACGATCCAGGACGCCACACTGGAAGGCGTCGCACTGACGGCGGTCGGCGCGCTCTACGATCGCACCGGCGACTTCGACCTGGCCGACGAGGCATTTGCCGAGGGCATCGGCCTGGCGGAGCAGGCCAAGGACACGCGGGCCGTCTTCAAGCGGCGCCTGAACGCGGCCATCGCACATGTCCACGTAGGACGCCACGAAGCTGCGGTACAGATGGCGCTGAGGGCTCTGGATACCGTGCAGCGGGCCGGTGAGGCGACTTTCCTGGGCGACAGCTATCACCTCCTCGCCGTCATCTATGCCGCACAAGGCGACTACAGCACCGCAGCCGGCCACATCGAATCCGGTCTCCTGGTGTCGCGAGCCGCCCGCGATGTCCTGCGGGAAGGACGATTGTGCATCGAACTGGCGCGAATCAATGCGGCACGTGGCGACCGGGTCGCCGCGATCGAGCAGTTGAACGCTGCAATGACGCTGCTCCGGAATGCACCGGAGGTTTACATCGCGGATGCCCGGGACCTACTGGAAAAGCTCCGCAGCGGCGAAATCATCAGCTACCGGTTCACGGGCTACTCGATCTGACCGGCAGTCAAATCAGTCCGTAGTGATGGTGGTTTCGATTTGGATTTGGGTCAGCCGGAGGAGGATTTTCTGGCGGAGCGCGTCGGGGGCGTGGTCGGAGCCGCAGGAGCGGTGGACCAGTTTCTTGACGCAGCGTTCCAGGTCGTACTCGTCGAGGCACGGGGCGCACTCTTCGAGGTGCTGGCGGATCTCGTCGGAACTGGCGTCCTCGAGTTCGTTGTCGATGAAGACGTAGACCCGCTGCAGGATCTCTCCGCAGTCGACGTCGTGGTGCTCGCCGCAGCTCACGACTCCTCCTTCTCCGCAGCTTCGCCGGTGCTCGACGCGGCCGCGCCCGTGCTGACATCCGTGCTGTCGTCCGCCGGGATCAGGCCGCGGTCCCGGGCATAATCGCCGAGCAGCTCACGCAGCTGGCGCCGGCCGCGGTGCAGCCGCGACATCACGGTGCCGACCGGTGTGCCCATGATCTCGGCGATTTCCTTGTAGGCAAAGCCCTCGACATCGGCCAGGTACACGGCCAGGCGGAAGTCCTCCGGGATGGCCTGCAGCGCCGACTTGATGTCGGAATCGGGCAGGTGCTCGAGGGCGACCGCCTCGGCCGACTTCAGCCCACCGGGAGTGTGCGACTCGGCGGCGGTGAGCTGCCAGTCCTCGATCTCCTCGGTCGGCGACTGCGTTGGCTGACGCTGCCGCTTCCGGTAGCCGTTGATGAACGTGTTGGTCAGGATCCGGTACAGCCACGCCTTCAGGTTGGTGCCCGGCGTGAACTGGTGGAACGAGCTGTACGCCTTCGCGAAGGTGTCCTGCACCAGGTCCTCGGCGTCCGACGGATTACGGGTCATCCGCATCGCCGCGGCGTACATCTGGTCCAGGAAGGGCAGCGCTTCGCGTTCGAACCGCGCGGTGCGCTGCTCGGGAGTCTCAGTCGTGGTGGGAGTCGGCATCGTGATCGAGAATACCGGGGTCTTCCCAGGTGTCCGCGCCGGAGCCTGCCTCGTGGCCATCATGTGTGTCACAACACAACCGGCCACAGGAGCATTCCCGGTCAGCGGCCCGCTATCCGGACACCTCGCGGCTGACCCATTCGAACACGGCTTCGACCAGCAGATCGTACGTCTCCTGCTGGTCCAGCTCCGCCCGCTTCGGCACCTTGAAGGAATGGTCGGCGTCCGGCACCACGGCCATCTCGGTGAGCGGCGGGAACTCCTCCGGCGTACCGAACGGGTCCCGCTCCCCCTGGACCACCAGCGTCGGCAGCCCGGCCGTCTCGAGCTCGTCGACGCGCGACTTCTCCGGCTTCCCGGGCGCATGCAGCGGAAATGCCAGAGCCAGTACGCCGGAAGCGCCCAGACTACTCGCGGTGCGGCAGGCCACGCGCGCGCCGGCGCTCCGGCCGCCGATCACCAGCGGCGTACGGACCCGGAGCTGCCCGATGATCGCGATCCACGCCTCGTCGAGCACCTTCGGCGCGGGGGCCAGCTTGCGGCCGGCACGGCGCCAGGGCTGCTCGATCAGGAACACGTTGATGTCCTGCTTCGGCAGCCGGGCAGCCAGCGCGGCCAGGTCACCCGACTCGATCCCCGCCCCGGCACCGTGACCGAGGGCCAGCGTCGCCACCGGTCGGCGGGCGCGGTGCGCCACGATCCGGGCCTCTCCGTGCAGCGTCGCCACAATCCGTTCGTCGGTCACCCGGCCCATCCTGTCATCACGACCGGTGAAGAGCGGGCACGAAACTCAGAAGAGAGTGGTCGGGCTGTCCTGCGAGTCCTCGCCGTCAGGCGGTAGCGGATCGAGGAGGTGCGGACCGTTGTTCTTCACCGAGCTGACCGCCTTCGACACGGCGTAGGCCTCGAGGCGGCCGGGGGCGGCGGGGACCAGGAGCTCGAGCAGGTCGTCGGGGTCCGAGGACAGCGGGTCCAGCCAGGCGTCGTACCGCTCGCGCTCGACCAGGAGCGGCATCCGGTCGTGGATACGGCCGAGGTCGTCGGTGGCCGACGTGGTCAGCACCGTGCAGGTCCAGAGCCAGGCCTCGTCCTTGTCCGGGTCCTCGACCGACTTGTCCCGCCAGATCTCGTACAACCCGGCCATCGACAGGATGCTGCCGTCCGGCGGGTGGATGAAGTACGGCTGCTTGACGGGCTTGCCGTTCACCTTCTCCTCGGCGGTGTACCACTCGTAGTACCCGTCGGCGGGCAGGATGCAGCGGCGGGTGGCGAACGCCTTCTTGAAGGCCGGCTTCTCCGCCACCGTCTCCATCCGGGCGTTGATCAGCCGCGAGCCGATCGAGGTGTCCTTCGCCCAGGACGGCACCAGGCCCCACTTGACCGTGGTCAGCTTGCGGATCGTCTCGTCGGGCTGCTCGCGGTTCTTCCGCTCGACCACCGCGACCACCTGGTTGGTCGGCGCGACGTTGTAGTTCTCGCCGAGCTCCTCGACCGTCTCGCGCACGTTGCCCGCCTGGATCTCGAACTCCGCGACCAGGTCGGACGGCTCCCGGCTGGAGGCATATCTACCGCACATACCCACAGCTTAGAGACGGGCAGGGACAAGCGGCGGGGGGGGGGGCCCCCCCCGGGGGGGGGGGACCCCCCCCCCCGGGGGGGC
>NZ_JBSGTS010000023.1:0-121781 GCF_053607525.1 Kribbella sp. NPDC055110 | reverse complement strand
TCGGTTTGGGGAGGCCTTCGCGGCGCTAATGCTGGGCGGACTCGCCACCGACACGGCCTACCAAGTAGCCGCGTACTTCCGACTCAGGACCCTAGCTGGGGAAAGACAGATGAGGAGGAGTAGTGAGCCCACGCAGCTCCCACCCACCACGGACTGTGGTTATGCACTAGCGGCGGACCGCCCAACCCGGCCGGCCGTACCCGCAGCTCAGCCGCCGCGATCAACCGGGAAGTACAACCTCTGTGGATCCGTCAGGTGTGACTCTGACGGTCCAGTCCGAGATGGGCGGCTGGCCCGCTGCTTGCCAGTCCTGGTACGTGTGTTCCACTTCGGCCCAGGGTCTCGTTCACCGATGAGGCTGACTGTGTGTCCTCGTACCTGGGCCCACGAACCGTCAGCCGTGCTCAGTGTGACTTCGCCGTCGACCCGCCCTTCTCCTCGTCGTCTGCGGCGCGCCGCTTGCTTCTCGACTTGGAGACGGAGTGCGGGCCGCGTACGACCGAGGCTGGGACCCCTACGTGATCCCCACCGATGCCGCGCTCCCTTGGCTGGTGGAGCAGGAGTTGGGCGGTGCTCCTGTGATCGTCGGCAACCGTAAGCCCACCGAGCCCCGTCGTACGCCGACGGCGGACGCTGTGGCCGTGGTGCCGATGACGTTTCACACCTTGAACGCGTGGGCAACCGGCAACGCGTACTCGTACCCACTGACCACACTCTGTGCCGCCCTCGGCAGATCGTGCAGAGCTTCCGGTGGGATTGGGTGTTCGAGCGGATTAAGTCATAAGCCCGTGGTCAGTTGTTCAGCAGGGATCTGGCGGTGGTGAAGAACCGCAGTATGTCCGGTAGGTCTGCTAGTGCTTGTACGGCGCCGAACGGGGCGTTCCAGAAATCGCCGGTGCGCGGCGTCCACGGTCCGACGTAGGCGTACGGCTCGGGAAGGTAGTCGTCTCCGGGTGAGACACCGTAGTTGACCTCCTCGACGGTGATTCCGACGTCGAAGTGCTCGGGCCAGAGCACTGGCGTCTCGTCCGGCGCGAGGGCTCTGAGGGCGGCGTCGCCGCGGGCGAAGGCGTCCGCGAGTAGGCGGGCAGCGGCGGGGTCGACCTGCAGTCGTTCCTCGGGTGCGATCTTGGGGCCGCCGGAATACACGTGGTCGAGCCGGCACGCTTCGATGCCCACCGCGGCCGCCAACTCGGCGTACGTGCCTGCCAGCGGCACTGTTTGCGTTGGTGCGACCAGCAAGTCGCCCTCGACCCGGCGGGTGCCGTTGAGGGTGCTGAAGCCGCCTGCTACGACGCGTAGCCGGAGTCCACCGCCGGCGCGGTGCTGCGGTCCGGCCAGCAGCAGTTCGGCGACGCCGTGCAGGGAGCGACGGGTTACGGCCAGCGAACGGTCATCCATAACGGCAGTCTCCTCCTGTAACGCAGGGCCACGGCACGGCACTGTTCTCTCAGACGATCCGTGTCGCGAGGGGTGGGAGGCGTTACATGACGGCGAACTGGCATCGGGTGGCCGAGGTCGACGTACCGGCGGACGGGCGGGTCCGCAGTGTGGTGGTCGACGGCCGCAGCATCGCGCTGGCGCGCTGCGGGGCGCGGCTCGGCGCGTTGGACAACAAGTGCCCGCACCAGGGCGGTCCGCTCGGTGAGGGGTCGATCGAGAAGGGTTTGCTGCGGTGCCCGTGGCACGGGTACGACTACGACCCGATCACCGGTCAGCCGCCGGAGGGGTTCTCCGACAGCGTCCCGTCGTACCCGGTGGACGAGAGAGCCGACGGGGTCTACGTGCAGTTGCCGGAGCCGGCTGAGCCGGTCCGGACGGTTGCCGACGTACTGGTCGAGACGTTGGTGGCCCATGGCGTCACGCACGTGTTCGGGATGGTCGGGCACTCCAACCTCGGGTTCGCCGAGGCGATGCGGCGGGCCGAGGAGCGCGGGGAGCTCACATACATCGGTATCCGGCACGAGGGCGCGGCAGCGTTCGCGGCGGGCGCCTACGGCAAGCTGACGGGCCGCCCGGCGGTGTGCTTCGCGATCGCCGGTCCGGGCTCGACCAATCTCCTCACCGGTCTGTACGACGCCAAACTCGACGGCTCGCCGGTCCTCGCAGTCTCTGGGCAGGTGCCGTCGAAGTGGCTCGGCCGCGGCGCATTCCAGGACCTCGACCTGACCGCGGTCTTCAAGGACGTCGCGGTCTCGAGTACGTCGGTCAACGCGGGCAGTGATCATGCGGAACTAGCAGCGCTAGCGGTCAAGCACGCGGTCGACGGCCGCGGCGTCGCGCACCTGGTCCTGCCCGACGAGGTACAGGTCCTGCCGTCCGAGGCCCCGGCGGCGAGTCCGCGCGGACGGTTGTCACCGCGCCGGATCCGGCCGGACGAGGACAGCCTGCTCCAGGCCGCCGCCCTGATCCGCGACGCCCGGCGGCCGGTCCTGGTCGTGGGCCACGGTGCGCGTGACGCTTCGCTCGAGGTTCGCGAGCTGGCCGAACGCCTCAACGCGCCGGTGCTGACCACGTTCAAGGCCAAAGGGCTGGTGCCGGACACGCATCCGCTGGGCGCCGGCGTGCTCGGCCGCAGCGGTACGCCGGTCGCGAGCTGGCTGATGAACGAGTCTGACGTGCTGATCGTGGTCGGCGCCTCGTTCTCGAACCACACCGGTATCGCGGCGTACAAGCCGATCGTCCAGATCGACGACGACCACGCAGCGATCGGCCGCTTCGACCCGGTCGCCGTCGACGTCCTCGGCGACGCGCGACTGGCACTGTCCGCGCTCACCGGCCTGCTCCCCGACGCGAAGGCCGAGGACCAGCGGCCGGACGTGGCCGAGCGCTGGGCGATCTGGCGGGCGGAGAAGCGGCGCCGGGTCGACGACGACCGCGGACGGGGCGTATCGGCGGCGGCCGTCTTCGACGCGCTGTCCCGGCACCTGCCCGCGGACGCCGTCGTGACCGTTGACGTCGGCAACCATGCGTACTCGCTCGGCCGCTACCTGGAGTCGAAAGGCCAGCCGGTGCTGATGTCCGGCTACCTCGGCTCGATCGGCTTCGGCTACCCGGCCGCGCTCGGCGCGTGGGCTGCCGCTCCCGGCCGGCCGATCGTCGCGGTGACCGGCGACGGCGGGTTCGGGCAGTACGCCGCGGAGCTCACGACCGCGGTGAAGTACGGCATACCGATCAAGCACGTCCTGCTCGACAACCACTCCCTCGGCAAGATCAGCAAGGAGCAACTCGCCGCCGACTACCCGGTCTGGCACACGTCGCTGCACAACCCCGACTGGGCCTCGTACGCCGATCTTTGCGGCGCTACCGGTCTGCGGGTCACGCGTCGTCAGGACCTCGACGACGCGATGACCGCTCTGTTCGCCGCCACTGGACCCGCCCTGCTCTGCATCGAGCAGGACGCCGAACTGCTCTAAGGAGCCATCGATGACCGAGTACGACGACCTTCGCGCACTGTTCCTCAACTGCACCCTGAAACGCTCGCCGGCCGTCAGCAACACCGAGGGACTGATCGACGTCAGCCGTCGCATCCTCGAGAAACAAGGGGTTCGGGTCGACGTGGTGCGTGCGATCGACCACGACATCGCCACCGGCGTCTGGCCGGACATGACCGAACACGGCTGGGCGAAGGACGACTGGCCGGCGATCCAGGAGCAGGTGATTGCGGCCGACATCCTGGTGATCGCCGGACCGATCTGGCTGGGCGACAACAGCTCCGTCACGAAGCAGGTGATCGAGCGGTTGTACGGCAACTCGTCGATCCTCAACGAGCGCGGCCAGTACGCGTACTACGGACGCGTCGGCGGCTGCCTGATCACCGGCAACGAGGACGGCGTGAAGCACTGCGCGATGAACGTCCTGTACTCGTTGCAGCACCTCGGCTACGCGATCCCGCCACAAGCCGACGCCGGGTGGATCGGGGAGGCCGGCCCCGGTCCGTCGTACCTGGACGAGGGGTCGGGCGGCCCGGAGAACGACTTCACCAACCGGAACACCACCTTCATGACCTGGAACCTGCTGCACTTCGCCCGGATGCTCAAGGACGCCGGCGGGGTCCCGGCGCACGGCAACCAGCGGTCCGAGTGGGACGCCGGCTGCCGGTTCGACTTCGAGAACCCGGAGTACCGCTGACTCCCGGGGCGCTGCGGTACCGTCGGCGTGTGGGGGTGGGGGTGCCGACGGACGACGTACTCGTCGCCGGGCTGCGAAGCGGGGACGAGGAGACGTTCGCGTGCCTGCTGAACGGCTGGTCGGGCTCGATGCTGCGACTGGCCCGCTCGTTCGTGTCCACCGCCCGGGCGACCAGTACCCGGGCGGCTGGCGCGCGTTCCCGGACCGCTGGCCGACCACCGAGAGCGAGGTCCTCGCGCACGAGGTCCGGGCGACGGTGGCGGCAGCCATCGACAGCCTGCCGATCCGGCAGCAGGTGGTCCTGACACTCCGGGACATCGACGGACAGGGCGCCGAGGACGTGTGCGCCTTGCTGGAGATCTCCATGGTCAATCAGCGGGTCCTGCTGCACCGCGCGCGGGCGGCCGTTCGCGGCCGGCTCGAGCACTACTTCACCGTGGCAGGAGCTGACGTATGACATGTTCCGAGCTGGTCGAGCTCGTCACTGCCTATCTCGACGGTGCGCTCGATCCGGAGACCGAACAGCGGTTCGCCGAACACCTGGCGCTCTGTGACGGCTGCGAGATCTACGTCGAGCAGATCCGGCGTACCGTCGCCGAGGCCGGGCGGGTCGAACCCGAGGACCTGTCCGCGGAGACCCGCGACCGGCTGCTGGCGGCGTTCCGGCGCTTTCCGCGCTGACACGTAACGTCTGGGCGCGCGGACGGCACGGATCGGGTATGCCGGACGTGGAGTTCACCAATCTGTTCGCGGTCGCTCTGATCGCGTTGCTCGCCCCGCTGCTGCTCGGGCTCGCCCCGCGGTTCCGGGTGCCGGCCGTCGTACTGGAGATCGTGGCCGGGATCGTGGTCGGACCGCACGGTCTCGGGCTGGTCGACGTGGACCTGCCCCTGCAGATCGTTTCGCTACTGGGGCTGGGCTTCCTGCTGTTCCTGGCCGGCCTGGAGATCGACGTACACCGGCTCCGCGGGCAGGTGCTGCGGCTGGCGGTTCTCGGGTACGTCGTCACCTTGCTGCTGGGTTCACTCGCCGGACTGGGACTGTCCGCGGCCGGCTGGGTCCACAGCCCGCTGCTGCTCGCGGTCACCTTGTCCGCGACCTCGCTCGGGCTGGTGGTGCCGGTGCTCAAGGACGCGGGGCAGTCCGAGGGTGCGGTCGGGCAGTTCACCATTGCCGCCGCATCGGTCGCCGACTTCGCCGCCGTACTGCTGCTGTCGTTGGTGTTCTCGACCGAAGGCGGCAGTGCTGGTGAACGGCTGGTGATGGTCGGTCTGTTCGCACTGCTCGTCGTGGTCACCGGTCTGGTCGTCACGACCGCCGGACGGTCGCAGCGACTCGGCGGAGTGTTGCTGCGGCTGCAGGACACCACGGCGGAGATCCGGGTCCGGGCCGCGGTCGTGCTGCTGGTCGCGTTCGTCGCGCTCGCGGAGCAGTTCGGGCTGGAGACGATCCTCGGTGCGTTCCTGGCCGGTGCGGTGGTCGGGTTGGTCGACCGGGACGCCACGTCGCATCCACGCTTCCGGGTCAAGCTGGAGGCCTTGGGGTACGGCTTCCTGATTCCGGCGTTCTTCGTGACGAGCGGGCTCCGGCTCGACCTACGCGGTCTGCTCGACGACCCGGCCGCGCTCGTCCGCGTGCCGCTGTTCCTGCTAGCGCTGCTAGTGGTTCGCGGCGTACCGGCGTACCTCGCGGTGCGGACGCTGGGAGCTCGCGCGACGGCCGCGACCGCGCTGCTGCAGGCGACGTCGCTCCCGTTCATCGTGACCGCGACGCAGATCGGCGTGGCGACCGGCTTGATGACACCGGTCACCGCCGCCGCTCTCGTCTGCGCCGGGCTGTTGTCGGTGCTGCTGTTCCCGGCGGTCGCGCTGGTGCTGCTCAGGCAGCCTGCCGACGACCGATCCGGCCGAGAAGCACCGCAGCCACCATCGAGACGATGATCGAGGTGTATGTCGCGCCGAGCCAGCCGGGGACTGGTTGGTGGTTGAAGAGCGCCTGCTGGATCTTGGTCCAGAACGGGGACCAGCCGGAGACGGTGCCGGGGTTCACCAGCTGGTAGGCGACGAAGCCGATCAGCCAGGCGGCGGTTGGTTGCCAGCGGAACTTCGCGGTGTCGGAGACGTCCCACTTCATCTTGCTGACCACGAAGAAGTCCGCGATCGCGACCGCGAACAACGGGATGAAGACCGAGCCGATCAGGTACAGGAACTGCGTGTAGTTGCCCAGGTCAATGAACAGAGCGATAGCGGTGGCAACGACTCCGATGGCGACCGAGATCCACCGGCGGTCGATGTGGCCGACCAGGTTGTGGAGGGACATCGTGGTGGAGTAGACGTTCGCGTACGCCTCGTCGACCTCGTCGACCAGCAGGACGAAGAGCGCGATCGCACCCGCCGGGAGGGTGACGAGCGCGGTGATCACGTCGTCGGTGTTCGTCTGCAGGGTCGCCACCGCGAACACACCGAGTGCGTAGTAGATGATCGCGGCAAGTCCGTAGCCGAGCGCGGAGCCCGTGAAGGCGGCCTTGTTCGAGCGCGAGTGCCGGGTGTAGTCGGCGGCCAACGGCGCGAACGACACGACCCCCGCGGCCGCGAGATCGACGGCCGGCCAGAAGCCGTAGACACCGTCCTGCGGCAACGCATGCACGGGCTTGGCGAGCACCTGGACGAACAAGTACGCCGAAGCGATCAGCACCAGCCAGACCATGAACTTGCGCAGGAGCCTCACGCTGCCGAGCGGCCGCACTGCCATCGTCGTAGCGATCGCACCGGCCAGCAGGACGAACACCCACCGCCACTTCTCACTCGTCACCGCGACCGCGGCCTGCGAGATGATGATGATCTCCATCGTCGCCCAGCCGATGTTCTGCGCGATGTTCAGCACAGTCGGCGCGATCGATCCACGCCGACCGAAGATCCCACGCAGCGCGACCATCGCCGGCGCGCCGGTCTGCGAGCCGAACACGGCCGACCCGCCGAGCACCAGGGCGCCGATCGCACACCCCACGACGACCGCGAGCAGTCCTTGCGCCAGAGATCCCGTGTACGCCGCGACGAGCGCACCGGTGACTGGCCCGAACAGTGAGATGCCGAGGTTGGCCCACAGAGTGAACTGAGGCAGGAACCCCAGCGTGCGCGGAGTATCGGTGGTGAGGACCAGCGGCGCCTCGACCCGGTCAGGCGGACGAACAGCTGTATCGGTCATGAGTGACCCCACTCCCTACGCCGGCATTACCCGGTCAGGTTCAGGCGGTCGGCGACCCAGCTGTCGCCCTCTCAGCCCGCGCATTCTCGGTGCGAGCTCCCGCAAAGGTTGTACTGCTGCTGAGAGTTTAACTCGTCAGCTACTTTGCGGAAGAGCGGCGGCTCGTTCTATGAGAGCGGCCAGCTCCGGGCCGTTCGTGACGACCGGCATGTGGGCCCCGGAGTTGAGCGTGCGGGCCTCGCCGTGGCTGAGTTCGGCGAGCCGCTCGACCCATTCCGCCGTACACATCAGGTCGTACCTGCCGCGGACCAGGACGACCGGCACCTTGACCTGCGGCATGACCGCGGCCAGGTCGTGGTGCCGCGACGCCTCACCGGCGCGGGCGATCGTGGGCAGCGTCGTACGGGCGTATTGCGGACTGATCCGGACCAGCTTCGGCACGTCCGGGATGGCGGAGCCGACGAGCCGCACCGCGCGGTCGACCCAGCTCGACAGCCGGACGTCGCCGGTCGGTGCGGCGAGCACGAGCGCGTGGGCGAGCTCGGGGTAGCGGATCGCCAGCTCGACGACGATCTGGCAGCTCGCCGAGTGACCGACCAGCACGGACCGCTCGCGGATCTTCCCGGCCAGTGCTACCGCGAGGGCACGGGGGTGCAGGTCCTCACGGGTGCCCGCCGGCTCGCCGTACCCGGGAAGAGTGACCACGTGGTACGGCGTGACGAGGTGCTCGACCGTCCGCGCGTACGACTCCGGACCGAGGCCCAGGCCGGGCACGAGGACGACAGGTGCGTTCACTCCCACGGAGCCTTGGCCGGGGCGCCCTTGACGACCGGGTTCGGTACGTCGGGCTTCAGCTCGCGGTACCCGAGGAAGAGGCCGACAGCGAGGAGCAGGAGCCCGAAACCGCCCCAGCCGTACGCCGTGGGCAGCCGGTGGACCGAGTCGTCGCTGGCACCGAGACCTGTGGACAGCACCATGAGCAACCAGACCAGGATCGGGATGATGGAGACCGCCACCAGGAGCAGACCGGCCAGCTCGGCGAGGTCGGGCCGGCGACCGGCCTTGCGGCGGGCCAGCACGTCGCGGACCCACATCACCAGAGCGGCGGTGCCGACCACCACTAGCAGCAGCTGGCCGATCGCGTCGAGCACGTCGGTGCGGAGCGGGTGGTTCAGTGGCGAGCCCGGCGCCTGCGAGATCTCCCGGAGCGCGACGCGCTGGACAGAGACAACCAGCAGCCCGTAGATCGCGGCGATGAACGCGGCGAGGCCGACGACACGTGCAGCCCGCGGGTCGCGCGAGTACTCCTCGCGGCCGTACGTCGGGAGCTCATGCGGCTCCGGGCTCGCGGGAGCGCCGTACGGTGCACCGGGGCGGTAGGTGGGGGGCTGGTGGTACGCCGGGTTGCCCTGCGCCGGTGGCTGCGTGCCGTAGGGCTGGGGCGGCGCGTACGGGAACTGATCGGGCTGGGGCGCGTGGCCGGCACCGTACGTGCCGCCGCCGTACGGCGTGGGCGGAGCGAAGTGGTGCTCCTCGCCAGGCCCTTGCTGCTCGGGCCGCTCGTCCCTGCCGTACGTCGGGAAGTCCTGTGACGACATTGCTTGCTCCCTCCCGTCGTACCTAGCTTCTCAGGCCCAGCTTCTCAGGTGGCCTTGATCGTCGGCCAGGCGTTCGGCAGGCAGCCGGCCAGACCCTTGGTCTGCTGCATCATCACCGGCGCGGGGGTCTTCGGAGTCGTGCAGGTCGAGTGCCCGTGACCGAGCGCGTGCCCGACCTCGTGGTTGACCAGGTAGCTGCGGTACAGGGCGACATTCCCGTTGTACGCCGGGATCGCGTAGAGCCACCGCTTCGCGTTGAGTACGACGCGGTCCTCGACGCGGCAAGAGACCTCACCGCCCGTGTCGAGCGGCAGACAGAGCTTGTCGGTCAGGGACGGCGTGGCCAGGATGATGCGGAGGTCGGCGTCGACACGGTCCGTCCGCTCGAAACTCACCGGGTGCACCGCCTGCCAGCCGCGCGGGTCCGTCAGCGTCTTGTGGACGGCCGCCGCGACCGCGGCACCGTTCACCGACACCCCTTGCTCGATCTCCACGCGGTACGTCAGCTTGTCGCGCACACCGGTCGCCTTGTTGAACCCAGGCACCACGGCAAGCTTCCCGGTCGACACCAGCACGTTCGGCTTCGCACCCTTCGGCTTACGCGTCAGAGTCGGTGCCGGCCGCAACGGAGTGGTGAACTTCTGCGTCGGCGTCGCGATCGGAACCGGCGTCGCCTTGGGCGTCACCGAAGCCACCGGCGCTTCCTGAGCAACCTCGTCGACCCCCGCAACCGCCTGCGCCGCCAAGCTGCTCCGGTGCGCCACATCCGGATTCGCCACCACCACAGTCGCCAGCACCGCCAACGCAGTCACCACAAGCCACTGCCCCTTGTACGACTTCCGCCGACTGTGCCGCCCACCCCGCCGCCCAGACGCGTGTCCGCGCTGGCCGCTCCGCCGGGTGGTCATAACACGTGACCCTACCGATACCTGCCAGAGCACGAAACCCCAGTTACGTTAAGCCGTCCGCGTCCGCAGAAATTTTCCGAAGTGGGGGACGGTGAAGGCTACGGTGCCCCGTTCGGCGGAGAAGACCAGGCCTTTTTTGATGAGGCCGTCGCGGGCCGGGGAGAGGGACTGGGGTTTGCGGTTGAGGGTGCTGGCTACTTCGGCGGTGGGGACGGAGCCGTCGTCGACGCCGATGCCCAGTTCGGCCATGGCGCGCATGTACTCGCGTTCCGCGGGGGTGGCGCGTTCGTAGCGGGAGCCGAAGAAGCCGACGGTCAGCTCGGCGGACGCCTCGGGGCCTGCGACGGCGACGTCCTTGATGGTGATAGGAGAGGTCGGCGCGTGGTCCCAGGTCGAGTGGGCGAAGGCCTGCACGAAGTACGGGTACCCGTCGGTCTGCGCGTACAGCTCGTCCAGCGCCTCCTCGTCGTACTGCACGCCTTCGCTCTCCGCCGGCACCATCAGCGCCCGGTCGCACGCCTCCCGCGCCAGGCGGTCCACACGGATGTAGCGGAACAGCCGCTCGGAGTAGGACTTGCTGGCGGACAGTACGGCGGGCAGATGCGGCAGGCCCGCGCCGACGACGACCAGCGGCGCGCTCTGCTGCGAGATCTCGTGGCAGGCGGCGCACAGTGCGGACAGGTCGTCCGTGCTGATGTCTTGCATCTCGTCGATGAACAGCCCGACCCCGACGGTCAGGTCACCGGCCAGATCCGCCGCGTCGGCGAACAGCTCGATCAGATCCATCTCCAGGTCACCGGAGTCGGCACGACCCTTCGCCGCGGCCACGTCCACCGGCGGATGCCAGCGGATGCCCTTCCGATCGTTCGCCGCCGTCCGCAACGCGAAGGCCTTCAGTACGGCGCTGAACTGGTCGACCTTCTCGTCGTCGCGATGCCGGTGTCCCAGCTCCCGCATCGCGGTGTGCAGCGCCTGCGCGATCGGCAGCCGGATGCTCTGGTCCGGTCGCGCCTCGATCTTCCCGGTGCCCCACGCTCGCTTGATCGCCTGCGAACGCAGCGTGTTGAGCAGCACCGTCTTACCGACGCCCCGGAGACCGCTGAGCACCAGGCTCCGCTCCGGGCGGCCTGCCGCGACCCGTTCGAGCACCACCTCGAACTGCCGCACCTCGGTGTCGCGTCCGGCCAGCTCAGGCGGCCGCTGACCGGCGCCGGGCGCATAGGGATTCCGGATCGGATCCATGCTTTCACTGTATGAGGCCGTCTAGCGTTTTCCGTAGATTGACCGATCAAGGACCAGAGCGTGTCGCGACAGGTCTCTACAACTGTCTAGCGAAATCACTAGAAACCGATAGACACCACGAGCGACCTCAAGACCACTAGGGTTCCGCCCATGGTGGAGTGGGTTCCGCAAGCGGGTGCGTTGTACGAACGGGTGCACCAGCAGTACGTCGGCGGCGCGCGGAAGCTCGAGGCGCTGATCAACGAGCTGATCGGCGAAGAGGAAGGCATCAACTACCTGACCGCCACCGCGCGAGCCAAGGACCCCGAGTCGTTCCTGGCGAAGGCGTCGAAGCCGCATCCCGACGACCCCAGTAGACCGAAGTACGACGACCCGCTGAACCAGATCACCGACCTGGTCGCGGCCCGCGTCATCACCTTCCTGGTCGAGGCGGTGGACCGGGTCTGCGAGGTGATCGAGGAAGAGTTCGAGATCGTCGAGCACACCGACATGGGCGCGCACACCCGGGCGCAGGGCGTCTTCGGGTACGCCAGCAAGCACTACCTGGTGCGGCTGAACGATCACCGCCGTGAGCTGCCGGAGTACGCCGTACTGAAGAACCTGGTGATGGAGATCCAGGTCCGTACGGCGGTCCAGCACGCGTGGGCCGAGTTCGAGCACGACATCCGGTACAAGCTGGACATCCCACCGGCGCGAAAGCCCGAGTTCGACCGGCGGTTCCTGCTGGCTGCTGCGTTGATGGAGCTCGCCGACAACGAGTTCACCGAGATCGACCGGCTGTACCGCGAGCTGGCCGCGACCGCGTCGGACAAGGCGCCGTTGGACCTGACCACGGCCACGCTGACGACGTACCTGACCCGCCGCTACCCGGATGCACCGCACGCGAAGACCACGCACTACGCCTGGATCCTCGGCGTACTGCACCGCCTAGGCATCACCACGGAGGAGCAGCTCACCGAACTCCTCACAGGCATCGACAGCGAAGCAGTCCAGGCAGCAATGACCCACCGGGCCCCGGCCGGCACAGTACGACGCCTGGACGACGACCTGCTCGCCGCGAAGGGCCCCGCGTACCTAGACCTCTTCCCAGACGAGGAACGCCGCCAAAAGATCCTCCGCGGCCGCCTGAAAGCCCTGGTCCGCGCCGGGTTGGTCGGGGACTAGCGGCTGTACTCGAGCTTCACCACGTTCCCGTCGAAGGTCTGCGCATCGGTCAGCGTCAGGCCCTGACGCGACGGCAGGCCGTCGAGGATCGACTGCCCATCGCCCAAGGCGACGGGGTGCACGTAGATCTCGTAGACGTCCACCAGATCCTGCTCGGCCAGGGCGGTGATCAGCTGTGGGCTGCCGAGCAGATACAGGTCGCCGGCCGCAGTCCGTCGGTACTCCGGGAGCATGTCGAGGTCACGGACCACGGTGGTGTTCCAGTCGGCCGCCTCCAGCGTCCGGGAGAACACGAGCTTCGGCATCGCCTTCCAGATCTTGCTGTAGGCGACCAGGTTGGCGTCCTGTTCCTGGTCCGCCGTCGGCCGGTACGCCGCCATCCCCTCGTACGTGTTCCGCCCGTACATGAACAGGCCTGCGGAGCGATGCAGCTCGACGACGTGGGCGTGCAACTCGTCCTTCACCTGCAGCCAGTCGAGCACGCCGTCGGCAGTGGCCACTCGCCCGTCCAAGGACATCTGCACCGAAACCACGATCTTGTTGTCCACCGTCAGCTCCTTCGAAGTCCGTCTCTGATGTCAGGTGGTCGGAGCCGATGACGGATCCTTGACAAGGTCTGCTGCGACGGACTCCGCGGTACGACGTGCCCAGGCGCTGGTTGTGATCAGGCCGAGTACCAGGACCAATGCCCCGCTGCCCGCGATGATGTACCAGCACGGTGTCGCCGCGTCGACGAAGCCGGTCTCGAGGGAGCCGACCAGGCGCGCAGTGAGGACGGTGCCGGCGACAGCAACGCCCAGTGAGATGCCCACCTGGCGGCTGGTGGACGCGATCGCAGCAGCGACACCAGCCTGGGCACGCGGCATCCCGGAGACCGCTGCGTTGGTGATTGGTGCGTTCAGCACGCCGAAGCCGAGTCCGAAGATCAGGTAGCCGATCAGCAACTGCACAGTGGGTGTCGAGGTCGTCAACCGCGACAGGATCAGGCCGGATGCGGTCAGCATGGTTCCAGCGACGATCAGCGGCACTCGTGGTCCTCGGTGGCCGACCAGCCAGCCGGACACCGGTGCGAACACCACGGTCATTGCAGCCATGGGCAGGGTGAGTAGACCGGCGTGTAGTGCAGTGAACCCGCGTACCGACTGCAGGTAGAGCGAGTTGAGGAACAGGAACGCTGACAGCGCCGAGAAGCCGCACACCGCGATCAGCGTGGCTCCTGAGAACGGTGCGCTCCGGAAGAACCGCGGCTCCAGTAGCGGCTGCTCGCGGCGGCGTTCGTAGTACACAAGCGACACCAGTGCCACCACGCACAGGACGAAGCACCCGATGATCAGCGGCGACCCCCACCCGGCGGACCGGCCCTCGATGATCCCGTACGTCAGACCGCCCAGCAGCAGTACGACGAGCACCTGCCCGACCGGATCCATCCGCCGCGCTACGGCGGCGCGCGACTCGGGCACGAAGAAGGCAGTCATGAGTACGGCGGCCACCGCGACCGGCACGTTGATCCAGAAGATGAACCGCCACCCGGCCGCGTCCACGAGGGACCCGCCGACGACCGGACCGACCGCCAGGCTCAGCCCGACCACGCCGCCCCACACACCGATCGCCTGCGCACGCTCACGCGGGTCCGTGAACGTGTTCGTGATGATCGACATCGCCACCGGGTTCAGCATCGACCCGCCGACGGCCTGCAGGACCCGGAACGCGATCAGCAGGTCGACGGTCGACGCGAACCCGCACAGCAACGACCCGATCCCGAAAAGCACCAGCCCGACCTGGAACGTCCGTCGCCGCCCGACGCGATCCGCCGTCGACCCGGAGACCATCAGCAGACTCGCCAGCACCAGCGTGTAGGCGTCGATCGTCCACTGCAGCTTGGCGACCGAGGCCCCGAACTCGGACCGGATCGCCGGCAGCGCCAGGTTCACGATCGTCGTGTCCAGCCCGACGATGAAGAGGCTGGAGCAACAGATCGCCAGCACCAGCAGCCGCCGCCCCCGCGTCAGCTCCTCCACGCGGCTCCCTCCATCCGTTGAATACTGTACTACCCAGTCTGGAGACGGTTCCCGGCTGTCCGGGGAAAAGGGTTTGACGGACTGTCGGCGGGGCCGCCTAGGCTTGATCTATTCGCCTGGTCAGGTGCCTTCTTTCCACCCCTCTATGCCTCCTTGTGAGACGTCATGTCTTTGCGCCTTGTCCCGTTCGCCGATCCGGGTGTGCCGGACACCCGATCCGGCCTCCGACTCATCCTCTGGCTGGAGCACCAGCAACTGCGTGGGCAAGCCCTCGCGGTGTTCTGGGGACTCGTCTATTTCGGCGGTATCGCAGCCGCCCCGGTCGCCGTCGGTCTCGCCGTCCAGGCAGCGATCGACCTGTCCTGGCCCAAGCTGATGCTGGCCGGTGCCCTCCTGCTGGCCTTCGGCGCAGCCAAGGCCGGCGCCGACTCGTACTTCCACAAGGCCGTGGTGACCAACTGGATCAGTACGGCGTCGCGCCTGCAGCAGCTGCTCTTCCGCAAGGCCGCGGAGCTGGGCTCGCTGCTGACGCGCCGGATCGCCGCCGGCGAGGTGGTCGCCGTGAGCAGCGGCGACGTCGAGAAGATCGGCTGGTTCGTCGAGGTCCTCGGCCGGTTCGTGGCCGCGCTGCTGACCTGCTTCGCGGTCGTCATCGGCCTGCTGTTCTACGAGCCGCAGCTCGGTGTGGTGGTCGCGATCGCCGTACCGGTGCTCGCGTTCTCGATCGTCCCGCTGATGGGTCCCGCGGAGCGCCGCGCGGACGAGCAGCGGGCCAAGGGCGGCCGGGCGACCGAGCTGGCCGCTGACACCGTCGCCGGTCTGCGCGTGCTGCGCGGTATCGGTGGTGAGCAGCTGTTCCTCGAGCGGTACCGCGACGCCTCACAGCAGTACCGGAGCAGTGCGGTCCGCAGCGCCCGGATGTGGTCGCTGATCGCGGCTCTGCAGGTGCTGCTGTTCGGGCTGTTCTTGGTGCTCGTCGTCTGGATGGGCGTCCGGCTGGTGACGTCCGGCCACATCTCGGTCGGCGAGCTGGTCACGACGTACGGCTTCATCACGTTCATGCTGGTGCCGCTGCACACGTTCGAGGAGACCGCGAGCGCGTTCATCTTCTCGAAGGTGTCGGCGCGCCGGGCCGCGCGCGTGCTGTCGTTGCAGCGGACCGACGAGACCAAGGGGACCGCTGCGGCCCAGCTGCCGGAGGGCGACGTGCTCGACCCGGTCACCGGGCTGCAGGTCCCGGCCGGAAGCTTCACCGCGGTCGTCTGCGGCAACCCGGACGAAGGCGGTCTGCTGGCCGACCGGCTGGGTGGCCACAGCCCGTCAGCTACCGACGAGGCCTCTGTTCTGCTCGGCGGCGTCGCACTGGACGACATCCCGCTGGAGTCGGCGCGCACCGTCGTACTCGTGCAAGACAAGGACCCGGTACTGCTGTCGGGGACGGTGCGCGAGCTGTTCGACGTACCGGCCAGTGGTGCGGTCTCACCCGAGACTGCGCTGGATGCGGCGCAGTGCGAGGACATTCTCGACGTACTGCGGCAGACGCTGCCTGCTGGCGAGTCCGACGCGATGAACGCGCTGCTGACCGAGCGCGGCAGGTCCCTGTCCGGTGGCCAGCGGCAGCGGGTGGCGTTGGCACGCTCGCTGTACGTCGACCCGCAGGTGCTGGTGCTCGACGAGCCGACCAGTGCGGTCGACGCGCACACCGAGGCGCGGATCGCGGACGGTCTGCAGTTGCTGCGCGCCGGCCGGACCACGGTGGTGTTCACGTCCAGTCCGCTGATGCTCGACCGGGCGGAGCGGGTCGTGTTCGTGCCGGACGGACGTGTCGATGCGGTCGGCACCCACCACGAGCTGCTGCACACCAACGCGCGGTACCGCGCTGTCGTAACCCGTGAAGAAGAACCGACGTTCGAGGAGTCAGCGTGAAGCGCCCGGAGTACGACCCGGCGGCCCCGCAGGAAGTAGTGCGGCTGCCAGTGGCAAGTGGCGCGACCGTCCGTGCCTACATCAAGGAGCTGTTCCGCCGGCACCGGCGCCAGTTCCTGTGGCTGACGCTGGTGAACGCTGCGGCGGCGCTGAGCGGCATGGTCGGTCCGTGGCTGCTCGGCAACATCGTGCAGAAGCTGTCCGAGGGCCACACCGACGTCGACCTGCCGTACGTCGTGATCGGCTTCGTCATCGCCCTCGCGGTGCAGACCGTGTTCGTGCGGCTCACGCGCCTGCGCGGGGCAGTGCTCGGCGAGGAGATGCTCGCGGATCTGCGTGAGGACTTCCTGGTCCGCGCGGTCGGGCTGCCGCCGGGCGTGCTGGAGCGCGCCGGGACCGGTGACCTGCTGTCCCGGATCACCACGGACATCGACCGGCTGTCGCACGCGATGCGGGACGCCGTACCGCAGCTGACGATCGCGATCATCTGGGCGGCGCTGCTGATCGGCGCGCTGATCGTGACCGCGCCGGCGCTGGCCGTGGCAGTGGTGATCGCGGCGCCGATCCTGATCATCGGTGGCCGGTGGTACTTCCGCCGCGCGCCAGCGGGGTACAGGTCGGAAGCAGCCGGGTACGCCGCGGTCGCCTCGGCGCTGGCCGAGACGGTCGACGCCGGCCGGACCGTCGAGTCGCACCGGCTCGGTGGCCGCCGCATCGACCTCGGCGACACCCGGATCGGCCAGTGGGTCGCCTGGGAGCGGTACACGTTGTACCTGCGGATGATCCTGTTCCCGGTGATCAACATGACCCACACGGTCGCGTTGGCCGCCGTACTGGTGATCGGTGGCGGTTTCGCGATCCAGGGCTGGCTCACGGTCGGTGCGCTGACCACAGGTGCGCTGTACATCCAGATGCTCGTCGAGCCGGTCAACATGATGATCCGCTGGTACGACGAGTTGCAGGTGGCGCAGGTGTCGTTGGCGCGTTTGGTCGGTGTCCGTGAGGTCGAGACCGCCGCGACGACGAGCGAGGACGAGCCGGACGGGCGGACCGTGCTGGCCGACGACGTACGGTTCGGGTACCTGGAGGGTCGCGACGTACTGCACGGGGTCACGCTGACGGTCGAGCCAGGTGCCCGAGTGGCTCTGGTGGGTCCGTCCGGTGCAGGTAAGTCGACGCTGGGTCGTTTGCTGGCCGGCATCTACTCGCCACGCGTCGGTGACATCACCTTGGGTGGTGCGGCGCTGGACCGGATGTCTGCCGAGCAGGTCCGTAGCCATGTTGCCCTGGTCAACCAGGAGCACCACGTGTTCGTGGGCAGCGTGCGGGACAACCTGCGGCTGGCCAAGCAGGGCGCGTCGGACGCGGACCTGTGGGCGGCGCTGCGGTCGGTGGATGCCGACGGCTGGGTGGCCGGGTTCGACGACGGGCTGGACACCGAGGTGGGCTCCGGTGGGGTCTCGTTGACGCCGGCCCAGGCGCAGCAGGTCGCGCTGGCGCGTCTGGTCCTTGCTGACCCGCACACGCTGGTGCTGGACGAGGCGACCTCGTTGATGGACCCGCGGGCGGCCCGGCACCTGGAGCGGTCGCTGGCGACCGTGCTGGAGGGCCGGACCGTCGTGGCGATCGCACACCGGCTGCACACCGCGCACGACGCCGACGTGATCGCCGTCGTCGAGGACGGCAAGATCGTCGAGCTGGGCGGCCACGACGAACTGGTCGACGCCCAGGGCGCGTACGCCGCGCTCTGGCACTCCTGGCACGGCGACCGCTAACCCCTTACGTCCGAAGATCCGAGGGCGATAGACCACGGTTCTTCGGACGTTAGCGACCTGGGGTGGGTGGGAGGATGACGTGGTGCTGCTGACAACGTTGTTCTCTCTGCCCACCGCCATGGCCTTGGACGTCGACGACGAGGGCCGCATGCTGGTCCTGTACGACGGCACCGGCACTCGCCAGGTCAACGAGGTCGACCCGGACGGGACCTGGCGCGCACTCACCGATCTCGACGACACCTGCCGCGGGGCCCGGTTCGTTCCGGGCAGCAACCGCGTGGTCGTCGAACACGACACCGGCGGCGACGAGCGCGGTCAGCTCTCGCTGCTCGACCTCGACGAAGAGGGTCTGCCTGCACTGACCCCACTCGTCCACGACGCCGAGTACATCCACCACCTGGTCGCAGCCCGCGCCGGCAGTGTTCTCTACACGACGAACCGCCGCAACGGCGTCGACTTCGACCTGGTCACCCACGACCTGGCCACCGGCCGTGAGACCGTCCTGTACGACGGCGGCGGCTGGGTGATGGGCGTCAACCCGTCGCCGGACGACAAGTGGGTCGTGCTGTCCAAGGCGAGCAGCCCGGCGAACTCGATGCAGTTGCTGCTGCTCGACACGTCGAGCCGGTCCGTCACCGAGCTCACGGCGGAGGACGCCCACAACGACCAGGGCCCAGTCGCCTGGCTGCCCGATTCGTCAGCCTTCCTGGTGTCCAGCAACGCCGACCGCGACCGGATGGCCATCCGGCGGTACGACGTGGGCGATGCGGCGTGGAGCGATCTACTGGTGGACGACGCGCGCGATCTCGCGGGGTGGCCCTCACCGGACGGCGAGCACCTGTTGGTCGGCGTACTGGAGGACGGGGAGGTCACTCTGGCGCTACACCGGTTGGAGGACGGGTCGGCGATTGCTCCGCTCGGCCTGCCCGCCGGTGGTTGCGCAGGACTGTTGTACGCCACACCGGATCCGATCTGGTCGCCGGACGGCTCGTTCGCGGCGATCACCTACAACTCCCCGGTCGTCCCGCCGACCGTGTACCGGTTCGTGCCGGGCGGTGAGCTGACGGCGCTGCGCCCGGTGGAGGTTCCGGCCGAGCTGGAGCACCCGGAGAGCCTCCGCGTTCCGTCGTTCGACGGAGAACAGGTGCCGGTGTTCGTGTTCCGGCCGACTGGTCAGAGCCTGGGGTCCACGGTGGTCCACGTGCACGGTGGCCCGGAAGGCGCCGCGATGCGGATCTGGAGCCCGATCATCTCGGCACTGGCCGGTGAGGGACACACAGTCGTCGTACCGAACGTCCGCGGCTCGGCCGGCTACGGCAAGCGCTGGTACTCGCTGGACGACCGCCAGTTGCGACTGGACTCGGTGAAGGACCTGGCCGCGATCAACGCGTGGCTGCCGACGATCGACGGCGACCCGAAGCGCGCCGCGCTCTGGGGCGGTTCGTACGGCGGGTACATGGTGCTGGCCGGTGTCGCGTTCCAGCCGGACCTGTGGGCGGCCGGCGTGGACATCGTCGGAATCGCTTCGCTGGTGACGTTCCTGGAGAACACCTCGGACTACCGGCGGTCGATGCGGGAGCGCGAGTACGGGTACCTGGCGACGGACCGGGAGTTCCTGGAGTCGGCGAGTCCGCTCAGCCGCGTCGACGACATCCGGGCGCCGCTGTTCGTCATCCACGGCGCCAACGACCCACGGGTCCCGTTGTCGGAGGCAGAGCAGATCACGGCCGCTCTGACGCAGCGCGGCGTACCGTGCCAGCTGCTGGTGTACCCGGACGAGGGCCACGGTCTGGCCAAGCTCACGAACCGCCTGGACGCGTACCCGCAGGCGTTCAGCTTCCTGCGAGACCACCTGGGGTGAGCACTGCTGCGGTCGCGTCGAGCCGTACCGGCAGTCCCAGCGGTACGGCGAGGTTCAGCGCCTCATGCCCGATCGCCGCACCCTCCACCATCGGTACGCCGAGTGGCTCGAGCCGCTCGCGGATGGTGTCGTCGAGCCCCTCGCCGCCGTTGCTGAAGTCACCGACGACCAGACCGGTCACCTGCTCGAACCACCCGGCGCGCAGCAGCTGAGTGAGCAGCCGGTCCGCCTGGTACGCCTCCTCGTTGACCTCTTCGAGTACGACGACACCCACTGGCGGCGCGTACGTCGGCGTACTGATGCTTGCCGCCAGCAACGCCAGGTTGCCGCCACGCAGTGGGCCCTCGGCGACGCCATCGACCACAGTCCGCGCCCCAACTGGTGCCAGCAGATCAGTGACGGTCTCCGGCTCGAACAGGAGCGCCCGCAACCGCTCACGCCCCGCATCCGTCTCCAGCTGCTCCACAGCAGCAGCCATCGGCCCGTGGACGGTCACGAGACCACGTGCGTTCAGCGGCTCGTGCAGCGCGGTGATGTCACTGAACCCGACGAACCACTTCGGTACGGCGACCAGCTCGTCCACGTCGACGTAGTCGAGCATCCGCTGCACGCCGTACCCGCCACGGGCGCAGAACACCGCGGCGTACCGCGGATCGAGCCAGGCGTTCCGCAGGTCCTCGGCACGTGCCTTGTCGTCGGCCGCCAGGTACTTGAACCGCTCGTGCCCGGCCAGCACCGACGGCATCACGTCCACGTCGAGTCCCCAGGACCTGAGGTGGGCCACGCCGGCGTCGAGCCGCGAAGCATCCACCCGCCCCGACGGCGCCACCACAGCAACCCGGTCCCCGCTCCGCAGCCGCTGCGGCACCACCACGTCAGTCACCGGGCCGACGCTACCAACCGACCTGCACCGTCGCGCTCTTGGAGACCCCGTTCACCGTTACGCCCAACTGGGCCGTGCCGGGGCGGAGTGCGCTCAGTAGGCCGGTCGACGGGTCGTAGGACGCGACTGCCCAGAACGGCGCGGTCTTCGCAGGGCCGATGTGCAGCGTGGACGAGCCCCACCAGTCAGCCGACACCGGGAACGCCACCGGCACGCGGCGGCTGTCCTGGACGACCGTGGCAGACGCAGGAGCCGACTGGCCTCGCTGGAGGCTCTCAGGAGCAGCCAGTTCGAGGGAGTCGACGTGGGGGCGGAGCTCCACCTGGAACCACGGCTGCGCCGACGGGCGCGCGGCGATGCCGACCAGCGCCCACCCGGTGAAGCCGCCGGCGTCCGGTGCCGCGGCGGGGCTCTTGCCGGAGTTACCGGTGAGCGGGAGCAGTACGCCGTCGGTACGGGTCGCGGCGAACGTGCCCGCGTGCGCCGCCATGTAGGCCGCACCCTTGCCGGTCGCGGCGCGGAAGTCGGCCAGCCACTTCACGATCATCGCAGCTTCCTTGCGGTCACCGAGCTGCGAGTTCTGCGTCGGCGACGGGTCGTCGATCGGGTGGTGTGCCATCACCACGACGTTCTTGATCGAGCGATCCTGCGCCGCGGAGTCGAGCTGCTTGCGCAGGTCGAGGATCTGGTCGAATCCTCCGGCCCGCAGCGATCCGAGCGACGAGTCCCGCAGTACGAACCGGGTGCCCAGGTGGTCGAACGTGCTGGTCGCGGTGCCGAAGACCTTCTTCCACTCGGACAGGTCGCCCGGTCCGTAGGTCTCGTGGTTGCCCGGCACGTAATGCACCGGCACCTTGCCGGCCACCTCCTCGTCGATGATCTGCTTGGCCAGCGCGATGTCCGGACCGAACGCGCGGTCCACGAAGTCGCCGTTGATCACCAGGAAATCGGGCTGCTGCGCGAGCGCCTCGCGGATCGTCCGGCGGGCCTGCTTCACGTAGTCCGAGTTCGGGTCGTCGGAGGTGAACTGCGCGTCCGACATCACCGCGAACCGCCAGCGGCCGCTCGTGGTGACGGTCCCGTCGGTGACGACCATCGGGTCGATCACCTTGGGCGTCGGCTGGAGAGTGACCGGCGGCGCGCTGCGGAGGGTCAGGTCGTCGACGACGATCCGGCCCGAGTACTGCCGGGTCGGCGAGGTCTCGACGACGTAGATCCGCCAGAAGCGCAGCGGCATCGTCAGCCCGGGCGGGATGTCCGCCTCGACGTACTTCCACCCGGTCCAGTCGACCGTCGGGGCCAGGTTGAGCGTCTGCGCCGTACCACCTGCCGCGTCGTACGCGTTGGCGCGCAGCCACGCGCCCTTGCCGTCGCCGTACACCCAGGCGCCGAGTTTCTGCGGCTGTCCCGGCAGTGTCTGCTGCGGCGTCTGCGAGAGGTACGCCGCTCGCGTGGCAGTGCTGCCCGTCAGCGAGTAGTCGAGCGCGATCGCCTGCCCGCCGTCATGCCCTTCCGCAGCCGACAGGGACGCGGTCGCCTTGCCGGCCGGTACGGCGTTCGCCGCCCACTTGGTGAGGTCGTCGAGCTCGTCGACCACTGTGCTGGCCAGACCGGAGGTGATGCTGAGCTGCGTGCTCAACCCACCAACTGTCGCAGTCACCACCGCCGACACCGCATCGTTGCTCAGGGCATTGACTTCGAATCCATTGCGTGCAGCAACGATCTTCACGAGCGCCGGATCGTAGCTGAGCTTGACGTCGCGCGGCTCGATCCAGGTGGAGAAGCCGTCGGCGTCGTACCCGTCGACCTCGAAGAACCCCTTCGTGGTGGAGTCGGCGAGCGATACCTGGCGGGTCGAGGGGGCGAGGCGGGTCGGCGTACCGAGGACTGTCATCGGGAACCTTCCGTTCGCCGCGCCACGGGTCGCGGTGACGATCGCGTCGCCGGCGCGGCGGCCGATGACCACACCGTTCTGGTCGACGCGGACGTTGCTGCCGGCGTACCAGAACGGCGTACCGGTCGCGGGCGCGTAGGTCTCGTCGTAGCCCGTGGCGCTGAGGACCCGGCTGAGTCCGGTGAGCACGCGGGAGCTGCGGGAGAGGTCGGCATCCTGGTCGGCCTCGGAGGTCCCGGTCGCCTCGACGCGGAAGCCCTTCAAAACACCCGATCCCTTGACCGGGACCAGGCCGAGTCCGTTCGGGATCAGCCGTTCGCCGCCGTCGGACGGGTCGTTCACAACCTCCGGCGCGGCCTTGCCCGGGGTCCGGGCGAGCATCGTCGAGGAGCCGCCGCCGTCCAGGTTGAGCGCGTCGTCAGCACCGAGGCTGATCATCAGCTGGCCCATTTCCTTCAGCGACAGGCCCCGCGAACCGGTGGCCCGGCCGTCGACGGTGAGCAGGATCATCCGGCTGCCGGCAGCGTCGAACCCGATCGCGGTACGCGGCGCGAGGTCGGCGTCCGGCACCGTGTCCGGGACCTTGCCGTCCGTCGCGAGCTGGTAGTTGCCGCTGACCGCGGCCGCCACCTGGCCAGCGTCCTGGCGCAGGCCGTACTCGACGGCGACCTTGTCGCCCACCTGAAACGCGGCGAGCGCGTCGGCGCCGGCCTCGCGGCCGATCAGCGCCTGCTCCCCAGCAGCCAACGGGGCGGCGGCCGGAGTGGCGGCCGACGAGACGACCACACCGTCGCGAAGGATCACCTCGCGCACGGTCGGCAGGCCGTCCACGGTCCGGGTCCGGGCCGCGTCGCCCCACTCCGGGGTGTAGAGGCCGATACCGCCGGCATTGACGGTCGGCGAGTTGAGGTTGGTCAGCTCAAGCTTCGTCGCACCGTCAACAGCCGTCCCTTGGAGGAACAGCTGGGCGATCTTGCCGAGGCCGTCCTTGCCGATCACCGCGGTGTCGTTGTGGCCGGCGGCGGGCGCGTTGAGCAGCTTGCCGCTCTGCTCGACGCCGACACCGAGTGGCGCGGTGGTGTCGTTGATGTCGAAGAAGTCGCCGTTCACGCCGGCGATCGCGCCCTTGCGGGCGAGCTGCTGGCTGAGCGGCTGACCGCCGGACACCTTTCCGCCGTTGTTGACCAGGTCGACGGTCACGCCGTGCTTGTCCAGGTCGGTGTCGAGGATGTCGCCGCGCTGCCAGCCCTTCGCGTCCAGCCGCTCGAACGACGTGTAGTTCACGCCGGGCGCCACCGGGCTGTCGTCACGCGACGTCAGTACGCCGGTCTCGGCGATCGCGGCGTCCGGGATCCCTGTGGTCTGTCCGAGGGCCGGATTGACGAGTACTCCTGCGAGCAGGCCACCGGCGCCTACCGCTGTGGTCAAAGCACGGACGATCGACACAGGAGCCTCCCCAACGGACGGACAGCTGTGACAAACTAACGTCTCACGGTCCGAATCGGAAGGTCTTTCACCTACTGTTCAGCGGCGGTTGGCGAATCCGGTCTCGTACGCCACCACGACGGCCTGCACCCGGTCCCGGACCCCGAGCTTGGTGAGCAACCGGGCGACGTGCGTCTTCACCGTCGTCTCGGCCACCACGAGCTCGGCCGCGATCTCCGCGTTGGACAGTCCGCGGGCGATCAACCGCAGTACGTCGAGTTCGCGCTCGGTCAGCGCCTGCAGTTCCGTCGGCACGCCGTGGGCTGCGACCGGCTCGACGAAGCGCTCGACCAGCCGCCGGGTGATCGCCGGTTCGATCAGCGAGTCACCGGTCGCGGCCGCGCGGACGGCGGCGATCAGCCGGGTCGACGGCGAGTCCTTGAGCAGGAATCCGGCCGCGCCCGCCCGCAGCGCGCGGTAGACGTACTCGTTCTGGTCGAACGTGGTGAGCACGATGATCGTCGGCGGATCCGGCTGCCGGCGGATCTGCTCGGTCGCGGACAGGCCGTCCAGCTCGGGCATCCGGATGTCCATCAGGATCACGTCCGGCGCGGCCAGCTGGGCCTGCCGGATGGCCGCCGTACCGGTGTCGGCCTCGGCGACCACCTCGATATCGCCCTCGGCCTCCAGGATCACGCGGAACCCGGTGCGGACGAGGGTCTGGTCGTCGGCCACCAGCACGCGGATCTTGTCAGCCACAGGCTGATTGTGCCCGCACTTCGGTCATCCGTGCGGCGGACGCGGGTCATCCGCACGGACGACGGCACCTCCGGACAATCGTCCTTGCGCCAGACGCGGGCGACAGCGGCCGAACCTACCTTCACGACATGGGGTCAGACGGACCCGGAGTGAGAGGACAAACCGATGAACGAGATCTTCAAGGGGATCCGGCCCCTCGACTACGTACTGGCCGGCCTGATGACGGCCGGGGGTGTGGCGCTCATGTACGAGAACACCGCATCTCTGGACTCGAGCCTGCCGCACCCGCTGTCGACGACGACCTGGGCGATCGTGCCGGCGTTCCTGCTGGTCACGCTGCCGATCCTGTGGCGGCGCCGCAACGTCCTCGCGGTCGTTGGCATCACGGCGCTCACCACGCTGGCCCACGTGATCGCGTTCGGCTGGCTGACTCGGTGCGGCGTCGTCATTCCGCTGGGCTTCGCGCTGGCGTACGCCGTCGCGCGGTTCGCCGGCTCCTGGCGCAACCAGGCGATCGGTCTGGTGGGCATCGTGGTCACCCAGCTCGTGATGCTGTTCCGCGACTCGTCGATCGACACGGTCGCGGGTGCGCTGGCGATCGCGCTCCCGGGCGTCGCGCTCTTCTACGGGATCGGCGTACTCGTGCAGAATCGAGTCACCAAGCGGTCCGGGGGGATCGCACCGGTGCACGAGCACACGGCCGCCTGAGCGGGATCGCTGGAGTAGGGAGCGGGCCATGATCTTCACAGGGATCAAGCTCCGCGACGGGGGGATCGCGGGCGGCCTCACCCTGCTCGGCGTCCTGCTGATGCTGGAGAACGTCCAGATGTCCGGCGCCCAGGTGCGCAACGCCATCGCGGAGGGATCGATGGTGCACGCACAGAGCTCGCACTCGCTCTGGATGATCCCGGTCTTCGCAGCGGCGACCATTCCGGTGCTGTGGTGGCGGCGAGGCATTCTCGCCGTCGCCACGGTCTCTGTGGTGGTGATGGGCTTGCACGACCTGCTGTTCGGGTGGGTGACCCGCTGCGGTGCGGGTCTCCCGCTCGCGTTCGTGCTCGCGTTCCTCGGGGCGCAGGCCGCCAAGCGGACGACTGCGTGGATCGTGGGCGGGCTCAGCGTCGTACTGACCGTGCTCGTGCTGGTGATCGACGCGACGACCGGCCCGGGTGCGGTCGTCCTGGCGTTGCCGATCGTGTGCATCGTGTTCGGAGTCGGGCTGGCGGCTCGTCGGCGTACGGCGCTGAACCGGGAGCTTGCGGAGCGCGAAGCGGAGCTGCGGCACTTGCGGGACGAACGGGCGGCGCTCGAGGTCGCGGACGACCGGGCCCGGCTCTCGCGGCAGCTCGACGGGTTGCTGCAGGAGCGGCTCGCCGACCTGACCACCGCGGCCGAGTCCGCGGACGGTCTGCCGGCCGCGGAGGCGAAGGCGGTGCTGGAGTCGATCGAGTCGGGCAGCCGCCGGACGTTGGACGACATGCGGCAGATCGTCGGGCTGCTGCGCGCGGACGACGTCGCGTTCGCGCCGACGCCGACGGTGGCCCACCTCGACACGTTGCTCGCACGACTCCGTACGGCGCATTCGCAGCTGGTCGTGACGGGTGACCCGCGGGCACTGCCTGCGACGGTGGAGCTTTCGGCGTACCGGATCGTCGAGCACCTGGTGACCGCGCTGGCTGATCAGGCTGACGCGCCGATCGTGGTGACGGTACGGTTCGAGGCCGACGCGCTCGAGATCCGGGTGAACGGGCAAGTGGGTGAGGCGGCCGCTCTGAAGGCAGCCGTGGCCCGTGCCAAGGAACGGGCGAAGTTGCTGGGCGGCTCGGTCGAGGTGAAGGTCACCAAGGGGCGGGCGGGCGCCGTCGCGCAGCTGCCGGTGGTCGGCTGAGTGACATGAACGCCGGACGCGGGCTCGAACGAGTGGGGATCGTGGTGCTGATCCTCGCGGTCATCGCCCTGCCGACAGCGATCCACGGCTGGCCCACGTCCATCGGTGGGAACCTCTTCACCGCGGGACTGATCGCGAGCGGGCTCACGCTGCTGTGGTGGCGGAGCCGTCCTCGGCTGGTCGCTGTCCTGGGCGGTGCACTCATGCTCGTGCCGGTCGTGCTCAACACCTACGGCTGGTTCCCGGACACCGCGTTCGCGATCCTCGCCTTGCTCACGCTGGTCGCAGCGCTCGGCTGGTCCGGACGGGCCGCGTGGGTGGTCGCGGGCGTGCTCGCGGCGTACCTGGCGACCCTTTGGGTGGTCCTCGGCGGCAGCATCGAGGTTCCGTTGGTCATGTTCAGCGTGCCGAGTTTCCTGGCCGGCACGGTACTGCGGTTGCACTGGGAGTCGGCCGAGGCGCTCGCGCGGCGCGGGCGTGAACTCGAGGAAGAGCGCGAGCTGTTCGCGGAGCTCGCCGTACGGCATGAGCGGGCGCGGATCGCGTCGGAGCTGCACGACATCGTCGGGCATGCGATCAGCGTGATGGTGATTCAGGCGGCGGCCGGGCAGCGGCTGGTCGACCGGGATCCGGTCGGGACGTCGCAGGTGTTCGCCGGGCTCGCGGAGTCGGCGCGGCAGGGGCACGAGGACCTGCGGCGACTGGTCGAGCTCCTCGGCGGGATGGAGGTCGGCGGTCCGGACCTGTCGCTGATCGAGGAAGTGGTGACCCGGGCGGCGCGGAGCGGGCTGGACGTGTCGTGCCGGTTCGAGGGCTCGCGCGACGGGGTGTCGGCGCCGGTGGCGCACGCGGCGTTCCGAGTCGTGCAGGAGAGCCTGACGAACGCGCTCCGGTACGCACCCGGCGCTGCGGTTCGCGTTGTGGTGACCGGCGCCGGACGGGATCTCACCGTTCGAGTGGAGAACGGCGATGCAGTCCAGCGGCAACCTCTGCTGTCCGGCACGGGGCGCGGGCTGGCAGGGCTGCGGGAACGCGTACAGGAGCTGGGCGGTCAGCTGGTCGCCGGGCCGGTTGCCGGCGGTTGGCTAGTCGAGGCAACGATGCCCGGCAGCGATCGCAGACGCTCCTGGGGTCGTCGCCGATGACCCCGTCGGTCGGGCCGGCGCGGCTTCAGCTCGTGGTCAGTTGGTGCTGACCGGGCGGCCGGAGGTCTGCCAGGCGTGCATGCCGCCGTCGAGGTTGATCGCCTCGCGGCCGAGCTGGTTCAGGAACTGGGTGGCCATGCCGGAACGTCCGCCGACCGCGCACACGCAGAGCACCTTCTGGTCCAGCGGCACCTCGCCGACCCGCTCCTGCAACTCGCCGAGCGGGATGTGCGTGGCGCCCTCGATATGCCCACGGTCCCACTCGTCCGGCTCCCGCACGTCGAGCACGAACGCCTCCGCCAGCAGGTCGTCGTCGAGCTCAGCCACCACGACCGAGGGAATCTCCTGGTTCCGGAACATGCCCCAAGCATGTCAGACCCCGGGGTACACGGTTGCCCGGAGTCCGGATAACACGTTGACACCGGGCGCCGGATTTCGGACCGTGGCTCGAAGGAGGCTGCGGTGGCACTGATTCAGGGGATCCCGGGGGAGTTCGAGCCGCAACCCTGGGGTGAGGCGATCCTGCGGACTCGTGAGCTCCTGCTGCTCCGGATCGCGTGCCGCCCGCCGGACCACGAGGTACGTCTGCCGGGCCTCGCCACCACGCCACGGCACGTCGTCGAGGACCACACCGGCAAGGCGCTCACCTGGCGCCGCGACGGTGACGACCTGGTCGTCCGCCTGCCGGAGGTCGGTGAGCCGCCGGTGGTCCGGGTCGCGCTGCAGGGAAAGCTGCGGATCGTCCCGCCGGACACCGTGACCGCGAACGCGGACGGCGTCTGGGATCTAACTCCGACCGGTACGCCGGCACACCTCGTCGCCCGCCGCGCCACCGATGTCTCCGTACGGTTCATCGGCCTCGTCGAGCCCGACAGCCAGCACCAGATCCGTTTGGAGGGTCGCAGGTACGGCGTGACCGGCCACGAGCTGACCCGGACCACCATCGGTCCGTTCCCGATGCCGGAACGACGCGTCGTTCCGCTGACGGTGCCGACCGGCGTACGGCGGGTGCTCGTCGCACCGGTCGGCACCGTGCTGGCCTCGATTCATCCCGGCCGCGACGAGATCACCGTGGTCGTGACGAACTTCGGCCGGATCCCGGCGCGCGGCGAGGTCGAACTGCCCCTGCCGTCGGGCTGGTCCGCGAGCGAGCAGGCCTGGGCGTTCGACGGCCTCGACCCGGGCCGATCGGTCGGCTGGGTGACACGGATCGCGGGTCCGGCAGGTGCGCACGAGCTGCGGGTGCAGCTGGAAGCGGGCCGCCGGTCGGCGTCATCGCCGTACGTCGTGCACCTCTGAGCTGGACGCCTCCTCCTTGGCGGGCAGGCACTTGCCGAGGTTGATGAAGAAGAAGATCAGGCCGAGGGTGATGGTGATGTGGCCGAGGCCGGAGATGCCGTCGAGGGCGGCGCCGGGCTCGTGGCCGAGCACCGTCATCATGCCGCGGAGAACCATCATCCCGATGGTGAGCGCGAGGCCCGCGTTGTAGACCCAGAAGAACGCGGTGAACAGGTTGCCCGCGGTCAGGGTGAAGAGCTTCTCGAGGGCGAGCACGATCAGGAAGAACAGCATGCCCAACGCAAGGATGTGCGTGTGGACGACGCTGAGCTGCGAGTCGCCGGTGAAGTCGTTCAGCTTGGTGAACTCGCGGTAGAACAACCCGCTGATCAGCCCGAGAATCATGTAGACGTGTGCTGCCACGTAGATCTTGCGCATGGGCGGGAACCTACTTGAGCAGCTTCGACAACCTTCGATCGGCCAGCGGTTTGCCGCCGGTCTGACAGGTCGCGCAGTACTGCAGGGAGGAGTCCGCGAAGCTCACCTCGCGGACGATGTCGCCGCACACCGGGCACTTCTGGCCCGTACGGCCGTGCACGCGCAGCCCGGACTTCTTCTCCGACTTCAGGTCCTGTACGGCGAGGCCGGCGGAGCGGTCGACCGCGTCCTTGAGGGTTTCGCGCATCGCGTCGTACAGCGTCTTGAGCTCGTCGTCGGACAGGTTCGACGCGGGTTTGAACGGGCTCATCTTCGCGACGTGCAGGATCTCGTCGGAGTACGCGTTGCCGATGCCGGCGATCACGGACTGGCTCCGCAGGACGCCCTTGAGCTGCACCCGGCCCTGGCGTTTCAGGATCTCGCCGAAGTCCTCCAGCGACAGCGTGAACGGGTCGGGCCCGAGCCGCGCGATCCCGGGGACGTCGGCGACGTCGCGCACGACGTACACCGCGAGTTTCTTCTGGGTCCCGGCCTCGGTCAGGTCGAACCCGGAGCCGTCGTCGAGGACGGTCCGGAGCGCGATCGGCCCCTTGCCCGGGCGCACCAGGCCGGTGTTCTGCTCGTCCTTCCACCGCAGCCAGCCCGCCCGCGCCAGGTGGATCACCAGATGCACGCCCTGGGCGGAGATGTCCAGGAACTTCCCGTGCCGCTGCACGTCGTCGATCAGCAACCCCACCATCGCCGAGATCGGCGGGTCGTAGGTCTTCAGCGCACTGATCGCCGTGATGTCGGCCCGCACGAAGGCATGCCCCACCGCCCGCTCCCGCAAAAACACGGCCAGCGACTCAACCTCCGGCAACTCAGGCACCCTCCTAGTGTGCCTGACGCCAGGGACAGTTCCGGTGGATTACCCATGGAGGATGGTTGTGGGGGGCGGTAGTTTCGGGGGCAACGGAATCGGGAGGCCCTGATGGGGTTTGTGAAGACGATGCTCAAGGGTGCTGTGGTGGCGAAGCTGGTGCAGGTCGCGCAGCGCGAGTTGAGCAAGCCGGAGAACCAGCAGAAGATCAAGCAGGCGGTTCAGAAGGTGCAGCAGCGCCGGGCTCACTGAGTGGGCTTGTGCGCCTGCAGGGTGTAGGTGGCGGCCAGGTGGCGCGGACTCGCCGTCAGCCGCCACTCGCCCTCGGCGTCCTCGGTCATCAGACCGGGGAGGGCGTTCCACGGTGCGCTGTCGTGGTCGGTCAATGAGTCAAATACCAGACCGGCCTTCTGGACAGCAGTGATGGTCTCGCCGAGGCCGTGGTTCCACTCGTGCGTGACAGTGGTGGCGAACTCGACCTCGGTCTGCACGTAGGTCCCGCCCTCTTCCCACACGATCGGCTCCGCGGTCTCGAAGTACGGGAACCGCACCTCGGGGACCTCCGGTCCGGCGTCCAGCGCCCACAGCATCGGATGGCCCTCGCGGACGAACAGCCGCCCGCCCGGCTTCAGCAACCCGGCAGCGACCTGCGCCCACCTGTTGATGTCCGGCAGCCAGCACAGCGCCCCGATCCCGGTGTAGACGAAGTCGTACGCCGACGCGCCCAGCACCCGCACCGCGTCGTACGCATCGGCGACGTGGAAGTCCACCGACAACCCGAGCCGCGCCGCCAGCGACCGGCCCTGCTCGATGGCCGGCTCCGAGAAGTCCAGCCCACTCATCCGCGCCCCGAGCCGAGCGAGGGACACCGTGTCGGTGCCGATGTGGCACTGCAGGTGTACGCCGCGCAGCCCATTGACGTCACCGAGCCGCGGCCGGTCGAACCGCACCACTTCACTGAGGTACGACGGGTCGGACAGGAAGTCGTCCACGTGGTAGCTGGGCGACGCCACGTGCGCCGGCACCCGCTCGTCCCAATTGGCCCGGTTCACTTCGCGGTAGTCGCTCACTCGATCGAGGGTAGAGGTAGGTCCACCCTCGAGGAGGATTCAGCGTGACTGTGCACTCAGGGTTGCCCTGATGTGCTGGGGTGTATGAGCCAGGTACTCGATCGAACGCGTATTCAGGACATCGACGCGCTGCGGGGTTTCGCCCTCCTGGGCATCTTGGTCGTGAACATCACCTTCGCCGCCTCCGGCTTCCCGATCCACCTGGCGCAGGATCCGGCGTACGGCTCCTGGCTCGACCACTCGGTGCACTGGGTGTCGTCGACGTTCGTGGACATGAAGTTCTACCTGCTGTTCTCGTTCCTGTTCGGGTACAGCTTCCAGTTGCAACTGGAGGCGGCGCAGCGGGCCGGTACAGCGTTCAGACCGCGCATGCTGCGGCGCCTCGGCGGCCTGTTCGTACTCGGCGCATTGCACGGCGTCTTCCTGATCACCGGCGACATCCTGAGCGTCTACGCGATCATCGGACTCGTCCTGCTCGCCATGCGTCGAGTGAAGGACCGTACGGCGCTCCTGGTCGCCGGAGGCATCTACGCGTACCTCTTCCTAACCCTGGCGGTCGCTGCGCTCTTCGTGGACAGCACCCAGTTCCTCGACCCCACCACGGCAGTAGCAGCCGCACAGCAGACGACTGCGAACCTGGCGGGGTCGTTCAGCGACGTCATCGGCGAGCACCTCCGCGCGCTCCCGACGTACGGCCTGTCGCTGCTGACGGTGCAGGGCCCTACCACCCTGGCCGCGTTCCTGGTCGGCATGGTGGTTGGGCGCCGCCGGCTGCTCAAGAACCTCACAGGGGACGAGGCGGTTCTGCGACTCATCCAGCTGGTCGGCTTCACCGTCGGCATCTCTGGTGGCGCGTACTACGCCTCCGTCGGTGGCAACGGCGACACCGGCGCCGTACTGATCAGCGTGCTCACCGCACCGTTCTTGACGGCCGCGTACGTCGCAACGCTGCTCAGGTTCATGCACTCCGACCGCGGGCAGGACATCCGCCACCTACTGGCGCCCGCCGGCCAGATGGCCTTGTCGAACTACCTGGGGCAGTCAGTGGCCACCATGCTGATCTTCACCGGTGTCGGCTTCGGACTGGTGGGCCAGGTGTCTCCACTGGAGACGGTGGGCCTGGCGGTCGGCATCTTCGTCTTGCAGGTGCTGCTGAGCCATGTCTGGCTCAGCAGCTTCCGCTACGGCCCGGTCGAGGGCGTGCTGCGGGCAGTCACCAACGCGACCGCCCCCAGTTGGCGGCTTCAGGCCGCGTGACGGCCGTGGTGCAGGCGGGCCGTGCGGATGGTGTGCACGGATCCGGTGGTCGAAGCAGGCTTGTGGGTGAAGGGCTTGGCCGCTGCGCCGAGGGCGAGCAGGTCGAGCTTGGTCCGGGCCACGTCACGATCGTCGGCGATCCAGGCGCCCCGCGGTCCGGCAGCCGGGCCGGTCGAGTTGCGCCTGTTGCTGATCTCCAGAGCCGCGATCACGGCCAGCACGATGACTACGAGAACGATGTATCCGGTCATGGCAGTAATAATGCTATGAATCAGATCCTGCCACTAGTGGCACTATTGACATAGTCCGACAAATTACTGCCATACTGGCGGCATGCTGCAGAAGATCGCCGTCGTCCTGATGGAGGACGTCGCCCTGTTCGAGTTCGGCGTACTGGCCGAGGTCTTCGGAATCGACCGCACCGACGACGGTGTGCCGCCGTTCGACTTCAAGGTGTGCTCGACCACGCCGGGCGTGCCGATGGAGACGAGCAGCCACTCCCAGGTGGTCGCGCCGTACGGGCTCGAGGAGCTCGAGGACGCCGACCTGATCGGCATCCCGGCCACCACCTGGCGGCACGCGTACGACGAGCGGATCCTGGACTCGCTCCGGCGGGCCGAGGCGCGTGGCGCGATCCTGCTGACGGTCTGCTCGGGCGCGTTCGTGCTCGGTGCCGCCGGCCTGCTCGAGGGCCGGGCCTGCACCACGCACTGGCGCTACATCGACAAGTTCCACGACCAGTTCCCGGCCGCGAAACTCGACCCGGACGTGCTGTTCGTCGACGACGGCAACATCATCACGAGCGCCGGCACCGCAGCCGGGATCGACGCGGCCCTGCACTTGGTACGCCGTGAACTCGGCAGCGCGGTCGCAACCCGGATCGCCCGCCGGATGGTGGTCCCGCCGCAGCGCGACGGCGGCCAGCGGCAGTACGTCGAGGTACCGGTGCCGGAGTCGTCCGGGGAGAGCCTGCAACTGGTCCTCGACTGGATGGTCGACAACCTGACCATCGAGCACACCGTGCCCGCACTGGCCCGGCGCGCGCAGATGTCGGAGCGCACCTTCGCCCGCCGCTTCGTCGCAGAGACCGGTACGACGCCACTCAAGTGGGTCACCACCCAGCGCGTCCTGCGCGCCCGCACGCTGCTGGAGCAGACCCGGATGGGCATCGAGCAGATCGCCACCGAATCAGGATTCGGGACGGCCGCGCTGCTCCGGCACCACTTCCGCAGGGTGGTGGGCGTGCCACCACAGGATTACCGCCGCACCTTCCAGACCGCGATGTGAGGAAGGCATCACCCAGCGGATTTGCATCGCTACCCCTCGCTCTGGCTAAGGTCACGAGGGGGTAACAGCGATGTAGATGGAGTGGTTGTGACGAAGCCGGACCGCCGGCTGAGCTGGGACGTGGTGCGTGTCCTGGCGGTACTGGCAGTGATGTTCACGCACACGACGTACATGGGTCCGTTCCTGCACCCTGAGCTCGGCGCACCGCTCGGGCCGTACCCGTTCCAGGTCGGCGCGAGCATCCTGCTGGTGATCAGCGCGTACCTCGTCTGCGTGACGGTCCGGAAGGGCTCGACGTACCGGTGGTTGTGGCGGCGCGTGTGCCGCGTGCTCCCGCCGTACCTGATCGCTGTCGTGTTCACCTACCTGGTGGTGGTGCGGTTCGGGCCCAGCAACTGGGTCCTGCCGACACAGCGCGACCTGTGGAGCAACCTGACGCTGGCCGCCTCGTTCGACCCGAGCGTCCAGCTCATTGACGGCTCGTACTGGACGCTCCCGCTCCAGCTGATGGCGTTCGGCGCCGCAGCACTGCTCTGGCCGCGCGGCCTCGGGCAGCGGATCACCACGCTGCTCTGGATCATGATCATCGCGCCGGTCGTGCTGCAGTGGAACGACCGCATCGGCCACAGCCCGTTCTGGGTGCAGCAGGCGTGGAACGGTCTCGGACTGCATCGCCTGCAGCTGTTCGCGATCGGCATCGCGATCTGGCTCTGGGCGCAGCGACGAATCGGCGTGGGGCATCTCGCCGCTCTGCTCGTGGCGACCGTCTTCGCGCAGCACGCACACACCTCGGACCTGCCGTCGTCGCTGGGCATCGGGGTGCTGCTGGTGTTCGTCGCGCTCGCCGCGCGCGGTCCGGACTGGACGGTGCTCGCCCGCTTCCGGCGGCCGATCCAGTTCCTCGCGCGCATCTCGTTCGGGCTGTACCTGCTCAACCAGGTGGTCGGGTACCTGATCGCGTACCGCCTGATGGAGCTCGGCGCAGGTCGGCTCACCCAGATCGCGGGTGCGGTGATCGGCGTGATCGCGCTCGCCTGGCTGCTCACGAAGTACGTCGAGGAGCCGGCGTACCGCGCTCTCGCCAACCTCCGGGTCCGCGGCCTCGGGGCCCGCGCGTTCGCCTGGCTGACTACTTGACATCGGATACTCACGACCCAATACTCGATTTCGAGTAATCGAGATCGAGGAGGGCGCATGGCGCGGCGCAAGGTGGCCAATCCGCTGGCGTTCGCGGTGCTCGGGAGTCTGACCGAGCGGCCGATGCACCCGTACGAGATCTCGACGATGCTCCGGGCCCGTGGCAAGGACCAGAGCATCAAGGTGAACTACGGCTCGCTCTACTCGATCGTCGCGGCGCTGGAGAAGCACGGCTTCATCGAGGCGCTGGAGACGGTCCGGGAGGGCAACCGGCCGGAGCGGACCGTCTACCGCATCACCGAGACCGGGTCCGCGGAGTTCGGCGACTGGCTGAGCGAGCTCGTCGGTACGCCGGCGCGCGAGTTCCATCCACTGGAGGCCGGTCTCGCCTACCTGCCTGGTCTGCCACCGGACCGCGCCGTCGAGCTGCTCGAGCAGCGGCTCAAGGCAGTCGACACGGAGATCACGGAGATCAGCGCGGCGCACGACCACATGGCGTCGGTGGGGTTCCCGCGGATCTTCTGGGTCGAGTCGGAGTTCCGGCTCGCGCTGCTGCAGGCGGAGTCGGCGTACGTTCACCGGCTCGCGGAGGAGATCCGCACGGACACGCTCAGCGGCTCCGAGTTCTGGCGTCAGGCGTGGAAGCTCTACCTGGAGGAGGGCATCAGTCCGGCCGAGCAACTGAAGGATCCCGTGAAGTACTTCGGGCAGGAGTTCGCCTGGATGCAGGCGATACCGCCGGAAGCCCAGTAAAGAAACGGCCCTCGACCCAAGGTGCGGCAACACCAGGGTCGAGGACCGCAGACCTCGAGTCGGTCCGAAGACCTGGCACCCAAGGGCACAACCATCAGGATAGCCAGCATGGACCGGCTCCCAATCCCTTAGGGAGTCATGTGATGGCTACGCATGCCGTCGAAGCGGTCGATCTGGTCAAGACGTATCCGGCCGGCCGCAAGAACCCACCGCTGCGCGCGCTCGACGGCCTGACCGTCAGCGTCGGAGAGGGCGTCGTACTCGGCCTGCTCGGGCCGAACGGCGCGGGCAAATCCACCACCGTCAAGATCCTCACCACCTTGTCCCGGGCCGACTCCGGCCGCGCCCTGGTCGCCGGGTACGACGTGAATCGTGCACCGGATCAGGTACGTCGCTCGATCGGCTATGTACCGCAGAAGTCCAGCTCCGACCCGATGGCTACCGGTCTCGAGAACCTCGTGCTGAGCGGACGCATCTTCGGTCTGTCCCGCCAGGAGTCGTTGCAGCGTGCTGGTGAGCTGCTGGAAAGGTTCGGGCTGGCCGAGCACGGCGGTCGTCCGGTGAAGACGTACTCCGGGGGCATGCAGCGCAAGCTGGATGTCGCGCTCGGCCTGGTCCACCGGCCGAAGGTGCTGTTCCTTGACGAACCCACGACCGGGCTCGACCCCGAGGCCCGCGCCGACCTGTGGAACGAAGTAGTGCGACTGTCCGGCCAAGAGGGTCTGACCGTGGTGCTGACCACGCATTACCTGGAAGAGGCCGACCGGCTGGCCGGGCAGCTCGCGATCGTCGACCACGGCCGGATCGTTGCCGAAGGCACACCTGAGGCTCTTAAGGCCTCGTTGCGTGGCGACTCGGTACATGTCGAGCTCGTCGATCCGGACACCGACGGTACGGTCCGCTCGCTGCTCGGGCAATTGCCCGGTATCGGCGAGATCGTTGTCGAAGGCAACACTCTGCGCGCACGGGTCGATCGCGGCGCAACCGCCGTACCGGCTGTGCTGGGAGCCCTTGAGGACAAGGCGATTCCGGTGGTTGCGGTCACCGTGTCGCGGCCGTCGCTGGACGACGTGTACCTGCAGCACACCGGTCGTTCGTTCCGTGTTGCGGAGGAGGCGGCATGATCGCGCACACGGGTCTGATCTTCGGGCGGTGGATGCGGGCGTCGTACCGGCAGCCGGCGTTGATCGCGTTCACGTTGGTGCAGCCGGCGATCTGGCTGCTGTTGTTCGGGCAGCTGTTCCAGGGCGTCGTACGGATCCCGGGGTTCGGCGACTCGTCGTACATCGCGTTCCTGACGCCCGGGATCGTGATGATGACGGCACTGATGACGAGCGGCTGGAGCGGTACGTCGTTCGTGCAGGACATGGAACGCGGCGTGATGGACCGGATGCTCGCGTCACCGGTCAGCCGCGGCGGGCTGATGGCGGGACAGTTGCTCAGCAACGCGACGACCACGTTGATCCAGACGATCCTCGTGTTCGCGATCGGGATCGCCGCGGGCGCACGGTACGACGGCGGAATCCTCGGCTACCTGGTCACGGTCGTCGCGTCGATGCTCGTCGGTACGGCGTTCGGGTCGCTCTCGAACGCGGTCGCGCTGCTCACACGGCAGCAGGAGGCGTTGATCGGGATCTCGCAGTTCGTGTCGCTGCCGTTGACGTTCATGTCGTCGATCATGATCGACCCGTCGGTCGCACCCCACTGGGTGAACGTCGCGGCCCGCTACAACCCGGTCGACTGGGCCACGATCGCCGCCCGCCAAGCCCTCGCCGCCGACCCGGACTGGTCATCGGTGTGGCGACACTGCGCCTACCTACTGGCGTTCACCCTGATCGTCGGCTGGCTCTCCACCCGAGCCTTCCGCACCTACCAGCGCTCAGTGTGAGGAGTACCAGGGCTTGATGACGCCGTCGATCAGCGCGAGGCGTTCGTCGAAGGGGATGAAGGCGGACTTCATCGCGTTGATCGCGAACCAGCGCAGGTCGGGGAGGCCGTAGCCGAAGGCCTCCGAGAGCAGGGCGAGCTCGCGGCTCATCGACGTACCGCTCATCAACCGGTTGTCGGTGTTGACGGTGACCCGGAAGCGGAGCTTGGCGAGCAGGCCGATCGGGTGGTTCGCGATCGAGTCGGCGGCGCCGGTCTGCAGGTTGGAGCTCGGGCACATCTCCAGCGGGATCCGGCGGTCCCGGACGTACGCCGCGAGCCGCCCGAGCTCGGCCTTCTCGCCTGCGTCGTCGTACGTGATGTCGTCGATGATCCGTACGCCGTGACCGAGCCGGTCCGCGCCGCACCACTGGATCGCCTGCCAGATCGACGGCAGCCCGAACGCCTCGCCGGCGTGGATCGTGAAGTGCGCGTTCTCGCGTTGCAGGTACTCGAACGCGTCCAGGTGCCGGGTGGGTGGGTAGCCCGCCTCGGCACCGGCGATGTCGAACCCGACGACGCCCGCGTCCCGGTACGCGACCGCCAGCTCGGCGATCTCCATCGAACGCGCCTTGTGCCGCATCGCGGTCAGCAACTGCCGCGCCACGATCGGCCGCTCGGCAACCGCCATCCCGTGCTCGAACCCTTCCCGGACCGCATCGACGACCTGCTCGAGCGTGAGGCCCTTGTTCAGGTGCTGCTCCGGCGCGTAGCGGACCTCGGCGTACACCACCCCGTCCGCCGCGAGATCCTGCACACACTCACTCGCCACCCGCTTGATCGCCTCGGCCGTCTGCATCACCGCGACCGTGTGATCAAAGGTCTCCAGATACCGCTCCAGCGACCCCGAATCCGCCGACTCCACGAACCAGGTCCCCAGCTCGGCCGCATCGGTCCGCGGCAGCACATGCCCGACCTCCCCCGCCAGCTCGACCACCGTCCCAGGCCGCAACCCGCCATCCAGATGGTCGTGCAACAAGACCTTCGGCGCCGCCGTCATCTGCTCCGGACTGATCATGCCGCCATCTTCCCAGCCACCCCCCAAATCCGCCCCCATCTGCCCCGGGATGCCCCGGAAAGGCCTTCGTGTCGCGCGCGCCGCGTCAACAAACCTGACTACATGAACGACAAGCCGCGCTTCGAGAGCGCCCCAGTCCGATCCTCCCTTCCCGACTGGTACCCCGACCTGCTCGACCGCATCTCTACCCACGTCGCCACCGGCCACCGGCGTGCTGTCACTGCCGCGAACCGGGAGATGCTCGCGAGTTACTGGTCGATCGGTCAGGAGATCCTGAACCGCCAGCACGAGGAGGGGTGGGGCAGCAAGGTCATCGACCGGCTCTCCACCGACCTCAAATCCCGCTTCCCCGGCGCGACCGGATACTCACCCCGCAACCTCAAGTACATGCGAGCCTTCGCCGCCGCTTGGCCTGATCCGGCATTTGTGCAACGCACCGTTGCACAAATGCCCTGGCGTCATCACGTGGCGTTGCTCGAGAAGCTGGACGATGCCGAGCTTCGGCTCTGGTACGCCGCGGCCGCGGTCGAGCGTGGGTGGAGCCGGGACGTGCTCGCGTTGCACATCGACGGCCGGTTCCACGAGCGTGCCGGAAAGGCGGTGACGAACTTCGCCGCCGCGATGCCACCGGAGCGGTCCGATCTTGCTCAGCAGGCGACGCGCGATCCGTACCTGTTCGACTTCCTCGGTACGACCGACGGCTGGCACGAGCGTGAACTGGAACAGCAACTGGTCGAGCACGTCGGGAAGTTCCTGCTCGAACTCGGCCAGGGATTCGCGTTCGTCGGGCAGCAGGTCCGACTCGAGTTGGACGGCGAAGACTTCTTCTGCGATCTGCTCTTCTACCATCTCCAGCTGCGCTGCTACGTGGTCGTCGAGCTGAAGGCGGTGAAGTTCAACGCGGCGTTCCTTGGGCAGCTCGGCCTCTACATGGCGGTGGTCGACGACGTACTCGCGAAGGACGGCGACAAGCCAACCATCGGCCTCTTGCTCTGCCGGAACAAGAAGCAGGTCGTCGCGGAGTACGCGCTGAAGGGGTTCAAGGCGCCGATCGGGGTGGCGGAGTGGACGGACGCGATCAACAGTTCACTCCCTGAGGAGTTCCGGTCCGCGCTACCGAGCGTCGCTGAACTGGAGGCTGAACTCACCGAGGACTGATCCGGCAAACGTTCAAGACTTGTGTCGGTGCGGGGTGCCATCGTGAGGGGATGGTGGAGCGACTGGGTGAGCGGGCTGAGTGGCGGTTCTTCGGGGTGTTGCCCCGGGCGGATCGGGGGCTGGCTGCCGCCTGGTGGGTGCTTCTGGTGGCGCGTGGCGCGTTGCCGGCGGTGTTTGCGATTGCGATGGGATGGCTGGTCGGGGCGGTGCAGCGTGGAGGGTCGCTGGCGGCGCCGTTGGGTTTGATGGGTACGACGTTTGTGCTGCTGCAGGTGCTGACTCCGGTACATCAGGCCGTCAGCGCCAACCTGGGGAGTCGCGTGTCGGCGTACCTGAATGACGCGCTCGCGAAGGCTTGTGTCGGGCCGCCGGGGATCGGGCATCTCGAGGATCCGAAGCTGAGTGAGGATCTGACGGTGGCGCGGGAGTTCGACCACGGCCAGACCGGGCCGCCGATGTACCTGAACGTCGACTTCGTCGCGGGGAGTCTGGTCGAGCTGGTCGGCGGGATCGCGTCGGCGGTGGTGCTGTTCGGATTCACCTGGTGGGCGCCGCTGGTGCTCGTCGCCGCCTGGTCCGCGACGCATTGGCTGCTCCGGGAGAGTGGCGTGTGGAAGGACCGGAACACGGCCGAGGTCCGGTCTGCGCAGCGGCATGCGCACTACGCGTACGAGTTGGCGGTCGAGCCGGACGCGGCGAAGGAGCTACGCCTGTTCGGCCTCGCCGACTGGACGGTACGGCGCTTTACGGACCGACGCCGACGCCTGTTCGAGCTGCAAAACGCCGCCACGCGCCTGCGGGAACGCCCGATGATCTGGAGTCTGCTGATCGTGGTGGTCGCCAACGGTCTCGTGTTCTGGGCGCTCGGGTCCGCGGCGATCGATGGACGGCTGCCGCTCGACCGGCTGGTGGTGTTCGCACAGGTCGCGATCGGGGTCGGCATGATCGCGTTCGGCGGGCTGAACTGGGCGTTGGACGGAGCAGCCGCCCCGGTCGCCGCCGTACAGCGATTGGAGCCTGCGATGGCACCGGCCGGCGCGTTGAGCGTCGGGCACGGTTCGGCCGGCCGGGGTGCTGTCGCGATCGAGCTTCGAGGGCTGAGATTCAGTTATCCACAGGCTGATCGCCAGGTGTTCGACGGGTTGGATCTGACGATCCCGGCCGGGTCGTCGCTCGCGGTCGTCGGTCAGAACGGCGCGGGCAAGACGACGCTGGCCAAGTTGCTGTGCCGGCTGTACGACCCCTCGTCGGGCACGATCCGAGTAGACGGCAACAACCTGCGGGAGCTCGATGTCGACGCCTGGCGGACGCGGGTCGCGGCCGTCTTCCAGGACTTCCTCAAGCTCGAGCTGTCGTTGCGGGACAACGTCGCACCGGCCGGTGCGCCCGAGGCGGACATCCGCGCCGCACTGGTGGACGCAGGCGCCGACGACCTGGCGGATCTCGATACGCGGTTGGCGACGGGGTACGGCGACGGCACCGATCTCTCGGGGGGACAGTGGCAACGCGTCGCGCTGGCGCGGGCACTGTGCGCGGTCCGGCAGGGCGCGGGCCTCGTACTGCTCGATGAACCGACCGCCCAGCTGGATGTCCGCGGTGAGGCGGCGATCTTCGACCGGATCCTGACCGCGACCCGCGACGTCACCACGATCCTCATCTCGCACCGGTTCTCCACGGTCCGGCACGCGGATCGGATCTGCGTCCTGGAGCACGGCCGGGTCGTCGAGCTCGGCAGTCACGACGAACTGATGGCGCTGGGCGGGCGGTACCGGACGATGTTCGATCTGCAGGCGCAGCGCTTCACGGCCGAGGTCGACGAGGAGGGGCTCAGCTATGACACGCTCTGACGACCTACCGCGCGCGCTGCCGGCGATGTGGCGCCTGTGCAAGCTCGGGTACCAGCATGAGCCCTGGCTGCTCGTCGCCGCGTTCCTGATGACGCTGCTGGCCGCGGTGCCCGACGCGTTGCTCGCGCTGTGGCTCAAGATCCTCGCCGACGGCGTATTGGACGGCGATCGGCGGACCGCCCTGCTAGCGGCAGGCGGCTTGGCGCTGTCGGTGACGGCGACCTGGTTCCTGCGGACGTTGTCGACGCGGATCTCACGCCGGTTCCGGGATCGCGTGACGATCATGCTGGAGGCGCATGTCGCCCGCCTGCAGGCGTCGGTCGCCACGATCGACCACCACGAACGCCGCGACTACCTGGACCGGCTGTCCGTACTGCGCAAACAGGTCTTCGTGCTCGACCACATGTACATGTCGCTGTTCTCCACCTGCGGCTGGATCCTGCGGCTCGGAGTCACGGTCGCCCTGCTCATGTCGATCCATCCGGCTCTCGCGCTCCTGCTGGTCTTCGCACTGCCAACAGTCCTGAGTTCCAGCTGGCGACCTGGCGTCGAGCGGGAGGTGGAGGAGCAACAGGCCCCGCACAGCCGGCTGGCCGATCACCTGTTCACGACCGCGACCACTCCCGCTCCGGGCAAGGAGGTTCGGGTCATCGGCATCGGACCTGACCTCGTCGCGGGGCGGCGCCGCGAGTGGGAGCAGTGGTACGGACCGATCGCCGCCGCCCGCTGGACCAGCGCGGTGTGGCATGCGATCGCGTGGGCGATCTTCGGCGCGGCGTACGTCGGCGCGGTGCTGTTCGTCGCCTCGGGGCTGCACGGTTCGGTCGGTGACGTGTTACTCATCTTGGCGGCCGGTGCGCGGCTGTCGTCGTACATCGGAGCGACGGTCGGCGAGATCGGGTTCCTGCGCGGGATCTGGCTGGACGGGTCGCGGCGGCTGGTCTGGCTGGAGAACTACGCGGCCTCGTTCGCCAGCACCGCGGATCTACGTGCGCCCGAACGGCTCGTCGACGGCATCCGCCTGGAGAAGGTCTCCTTCTCGTACGCCGGAGCGTCGCGTCCCGCGCTGGAGGACGTCGACCTCTCGCTGCCGGCCGGCAAGGTGATCGCGGTGGTCGGTGAGAACGGTGCGGGCAAGTCCACGTTGGTGAAGCTGATCTGCAAGCTGTACGAACCGAGTAGCGGGCGGGTGCTGCTGGACGATCGGCCGTTGGACCGGATTCCGGCCGAGGCGTGGCGCTCGAAGATCGCGGGTGCGTTCCAGGACTTCTTCCGGTTCGAGTTCCGCGCGGCGCACAGCGTCGGACTCGGCGACCTGCCGCGACTGGACGACGTACCGGCTGTCACCACCGCTGTCGGACGGGCTGGTGCGGAGGATGTACTGGAGCGGCTCGAGTCGGGTTTGGACACCCAGCTCGGGTCGACCTGGCCGGACGGTGCGGAGATCAGCTTCGGGCAGTGGCAGAAGCTCGCGCTGGCCCGCGGGTTCATGCGGGACCGGCCGCTGCTGCTGGTGCTCGACGAGCCGACCGCCGCCTTGGACGCCGAGACCGAGCACGCACTCTTCGAGCGGTACGCCGCCGCCGCGAGGGACAGTTCTGACGGACGGATCACGATCCTGGTCTCACATCGGTTCTCGACGGTGCGGATGGCCGACCTGATCGTCGTACTGGACGGCGCTCACGTCGTCGAGACCGGGACGCACGAGGAGCTGATGGCACTCGACGGTCACTACGCGGACCTGTACCGGATCCAGGCGGCCGCCTACCACTAGTTGATCTTGAAGACTGGTACGCCGGGGGCGATGTGGTGGAGGACCTCGTCGGGGGAGTTCTTCGAAACGTCGCCGCCGAAGAACGCGCCGACCTCCCAGGCCCACTTCTTCAGGTACAGCCGGAGCGCGGGGAGCTTGTCGGCGTCGGCGAGCTCCTCGGCATGGAACGTCTCGACCTTGCCGCCGAGCTGCAGCCGGCCCTCGCCGCTCGCCCGGAGGTTCTTCACCCACTGCGTGTGGCCGCGCGGCGCGACCAGGTAGCGCTGACCGTCGATCACCAGCAGGTTCACCGGCGTACTGCGCCATTCGCCGGACTTGCGGCCCTGGACCGAGAGCACCCGGCTGCCCATCAGGCTGAGACCGAGCTTCGTGAGCCGCGCGACGATCTTGTTGAAGACCCGCATGCTGCCCTCGTTGGCGGTGATCACGCGCTTGCTGTCGTAGGTCTGCTGGTACTCGGTCACGGTGCGTCCCTCACTGTTCTGCGAGAGCGGTGCTCTCTGTTGTGATCAGTGAACATCAGATCGCCGCTCACTGTCAAGAGCACTGCTCTCGTTTCTGTGGCACACTGGCTCCATGAACGCCGGACGTACCGCCCGTGAACGAGCCCGGGCCGAGCTGACCGACGAGATCAAGACGGCTGCCCGGCAGCAGCTCGCGACCGTCGGCGCCGAGGCGCTGTCGCTGCGAGCGATCTCCCGCGAACTCGGGATGGTGTCGTCGGCGCTGTACCGGTACTTCGCGAGCCGCGACGAGCTCCTAACCGCGCTGATCATCGACGCGTACGACGCTCTGGGCGAGGCGGCCGAGGCGGCGGCCGGGGGCGACGATCTGGTCGAGGAATGGGTCGCGATCTACGCAGCGGTGCGTTCCTGGGCGCGGGCGAATCCACAGGAGTACGCACTCATCTACGGCTCCCCGATCAGCGGCTACAAGGCCCCGCAAACCACGGTTCAATCGGCGGTGCGGGTCCCGCTGCTGTTGCTGGGGTTGTTGCAGCGCGCTCAGGTGTCGGGGCGACTCGTGCCGCCGCCGGACGCGCCGTCACCGTCCGGCGTGCTGGCTCAGCAGACGGAGGTGCTGGTCGAGCTGGCGCCCGAGGTCCCACCGGCCGTGCTGCTCCGGACCATGATCGTGTGGACACAGTTGTTCGGGATGCTCAGCTTCGAACTGTTCGGACAGCTGGTTGGGTCGATGGATCCGGCGGACGAGTTCTTCACGTCCGCGTCGCGGCAGATGGCGGCGTTCGTCGGGCTCAGCTGAACGCCTTCGGCAGCGGGACGGCGAGCGCTTTCGAGACCCGGCGTACGTAGGTCTCCCGCGGGATCGAGACCGCGCCGAGCGTGGCCAGATGGTCGGTGACCCACTGGATGTCGAAGACCCGGTCGGCGGCGTACTCGTCGTTCAGCAGCTCGATCGCGCCGGCGACGGCCGCCTTCGAGCCGTCGGTCTTGTGGTGGAACATCGACTCGCCCGCGAACAGTCCGCCGATCGCGACGCCGTACAGCCCGCCCGCCAGCTCGTCGCCGTCCCACGCCTCGACCGAGTGCACCCAGCCGAGCCGGTGCAGTTCGGTGTACGACGCGATGATCTCGGAGTCGATCCACGAACCCGGGCGGCGCGGGTCCGCACACGCGCGGATGACCTGGTCGAACGCGGTGTCGACGCGGATCTCGAACTTCCCGCGCGCCCGCCGCAGCGACCGGCTCGGCTGGTACCCGCCGACCTCGATCACGCCGCGGTCGACCGGCGACCACCACAGCACCGAACCGCGATGATCCGGCATCGGGAACAGCCCCCGCCGGTACGCCGCCAGTACCGTCCCCGGCGCCAGGTCCGCACCGCCCGCGACCACATCACTCGCCCCGGCGACACCAACCGGCGGGAAGTCCCAATGGGACGGGGGAGGTTCGATCGGCACATCACCATCCTGGACCATCCGGACCGCCACGCAGGCAGAACCCCGCCTAGCAAGGGGCGAACCACGGCGAAACGGCACTTGTGCATGCGTGGCGGTCCACCCAGGGCACACCAAGGGTTTCTCCCGAGTGCCGGGGGCCGGGGAGCCACGTACAGTTGAAGCACGTCCGGGTTCTTACGCGTGGGGCCGGGCGGGAAGGAGCACCGTGGCCGGAGTAGCCAGGTTCGTCGCCAGTAGTCTCGCGCCCGCTGCCCAGCGGTTCGCCCCGACGGCAGCGGGCGGCATGTTGCGCCAGATCCTCGAGATCGCGATCGACGGGTACCAGCGGTTCCCGGGCGCGGAGCGGATCGCGGACAACAAGCTCGAGCGGTGCGGCGGCGACATCACGGTCGCGATCGAGGCAGTGATCGACCAGCACATCCGGCTCGCCGGCGTGCAGGGGTTCGTCACCAGCATCGGCGGTCTCGTCACCCTGCCCGTCGCGCTGCCGGCCAATCTGGCCGGTCTCGCGGTCGTCCAGTGCCGGATGGTCGCGGCGATCGCGCACCTGCGCGGGTACGACCTCGACGATCCACGGGTCCGTACGGCGGTGATCACCTGCCTGCTCGGTGAGGACGGTGTGACGGCGCGGCTCCGGAAGTCCAGCCTGGTCTCGTCTCCGCTCGCGATCGCCACGGCGCCGGTGTTCGACCCGGAGCTGGATCGCCAGGTCTCGGGCGAGGTCGTCGCGGAGCTGATCGGGCGGATCAGCGGCAAGCGGATGGCGGTCACCTTCACCCGCCGGATCCCGCTGCTCGGGGGTGCCGTGGGCGCCGGCGTCGACGGCTGGACGACGTACCGCGTCGGGCAGTTCGCGGACAAGAGCCTGGTACGGCGCATCCGCCGGCCTATCGAGCAGTAGCCTCCCTGCGGGTCAGCTGGAGTTTGGCGCGCGAGTCCTCGTCCGCGGGCGTCTCGACGTACAGGACCAGGTCGGGGTGCGCCGACACTGCCAGCTCGGTGACGGTGAGGCGCAGTTCGCCGACGATCGGATTGAGGATCCGGCGGACGCGCGGCGTACAGGCAGCCACCTCGTGGCGTGACCACAGCTGGGCGAACTCGGGGCAGATCGACTGCAACCGCTCGAGGTCCGTCTCCCAGTCCGGGTCGCCGACATGTTCGCCGTACGCCGAGCGCAGGCGGCCGACCAGATACGGGACCTCGGTGTCGTAGTTCAGCAACTGCGCGCGGGCTGCAGGCTCGGTGATGATGCACCAGAGCAGGTTCTTGTGGATGCAGGGCAGTTGGTGCCAGTCGTGGAACAGGTCGTGGTACGCCTGGTTCGCGCGGATGATGTCGAAGCGGGTGTTCGTGATCACCGCGGGCAGCGGGTCGAGCGCCGCCACGATCTCGTCGAACACGGCCTCGCTCGCGCAATCCGTCGTACGCGGCAAGCGCATCGGGGTTGCTTCAGCCAGGCGGTAGAGATGTTCACGCTCGACCGGGCTCAGCTTGAGCGTCGTCGCGACCGCGTCCAGCACCTGTCCGCTGGCGTTGATCGGCCGCCCCTGCTCGAGCCACGTGTACCAGGTGACGCCGACACCGGCGAGCAGCGCCAGCTCCTCACGCCGCAACCCTGGCGTCCGCCGCCTCCCACCTGCAGGCAAGCCAACGTCCTCCGGCGCCACCCGGGCCCTCCGAGCCTTCAAGAACTCGCCAAGTTCAGCTCGCTGCGCACTCACCCCACCAGCGTGCCAGGCAGTACCGACAGTTTCAGCCGGCGAGGGCCTGAACCACTCGGCTTGCAGAGGGTTTGCCGAGTTGTTCGGCCATCCAGGTGCTGGTGGTAACGAGTTTCTCCAGGTCGACGCCGGTCTCGATGCCGAGGCCGTTGAGTTGCCAGAGGAGGTCTTCGGTGGCGAGGTTGCCGGTCGCGCTCTCGGCGTACGGACAGCCGCCGAGCCCGCCGGCGGAGCTGTCGACCGTGGTCACGCCGTCGCGCAGCGCAGTGAGTGTGTTGGCGAGCGCCTGCCCGTAGGTGTCGTGGAAATGCACCGCCAGCTTGTCCACACCCACGCCGGCCGCACCGAAGGCTGCGACCAGCGCATCCACCTGGCCGGGCGTCGCGACACCGATCGTGTCGCCGAGCGAGAGCTCGTGGCACCCGAGGTCGACCAGCCGCGCGCCGACCTTGACCACCTGATCGATCGGTACGTCGCCCTCCCACGGGTCGCCGTAACACATCGACACGTACCCGCGCACCGACAAGCCCTCGGCCAGCGCCCGCTGGATCGTCGGCGTGAACATCGCGAACTGGTCGTCGAGGGTGGAGTTGAGGTTCTTCGCCGCGAACGTCTCGGTCGCGCTCGCGAAGATCGCGATCTCATCGACACCGGCCGCGAGCGCACGGTCGAGACCGCGCTCGTTCGGGACCAGGACCGGAGCACGTACGCCGTCGGGCAGCTCGAGCTGGTCGAGCAGCTCGGCCGCATCCGCCAGCTGCGGAACCCATTTCGGGTGCACGAAACTCGTCGTCTCGACCGTCGTCAGACCCGCGTCGAGCAGTCGCCGGATGAACTCGGCCTTGACCGCGACATCGACGATCGCCGACTCGTTCTGCAGCCCGTCGCGGGGCCCGACCTCGTAGATCGTGACCCGGTCGGGCAGTCCGTCGGCCTTCACCAGCTGCGGTTCGCGCATCGTGCTGCCTCCTCGTCGAGCATGGCACGGGGTCTCCGCGAGAATGCTCGTGATGACATCTCTTGCTGCCATTCTGCGGGGCGTCGAGCGCGGCGTGTTCCCGCCCCCGGATCTCGGGCTCACCGTCGTACCCGCGCCGTCCGAGCGCGAGTCGTGCGTGGTCGCGTTCACCGGCCACATCGTGATCGCCGCGGACGTCGACCCGGCCTGGGTCGCGGAGCGGGTGCCGGAGGGCGATCTGTCCGCGCCGACGAACCCACCGTTCCTCGCCGCGCTCGAGGAGTTCACCGGCCGCCAGGTCAACGCGATCGACGCAATGCTGCTCGCCCCGGCCCTCACCGACCCGGCGCCGCTTGAAGGCCTGACCGAACTCATCGACCACAACCATCCGCGGGTCGATCGCGCGTTGCGGTACCGCGACGAAGTTCGGGTGTACGGCGACGCGTACGGCGGGCTCGTGGTGATCGGCCGTGGCCTGGCCGGGCGGCTGGAATGTGCGATCGAGGTACCACCGGACGCCCGCGGTCAAGGAAACGGGCGCCGGCTGGCGTTGGCGGCGCGGGCGTTGATCCCACCGGACACCTCGATCTGGGCACAGGTCACGCCAGGGAACGCGGCTTCACTGCGTACATTCCTCGCCGTCGGCTACAAACCAGTCGGATCCGAGGCCCTGCTGATCAAGTGACGAACAGGTGAACGCCCAGCAGATTGTTGCTGAAAGCCCCAATGCACAACTGTGGAAAACCCTGGGGACAACCGGGCTCAGGCCGTACGCCGGTGGTACCGCGGATCCCGCCCGGCGTAGAAGGTCGTGCGGTAGACGCCGCGGATGATCTCGGCCTCGTACCCGTCGAGCTCCGGCATCCCGAGCTCGCGGGCGATCGCCAGTTCTGCGTGCGCGTCGCACGGAACACGGACGAACTGGATCGAGTACGGCGCCGGATCGGGTGAGTCCATGACCCCTTCGAGGATCACGTACCCCGGCGTGGGATCACCGAGGCTGTTGCCGACCGAGCCGGTGTTGAAGAGCGTCCGCCCGCGGTCCTCCTCGTAGAACGGGTCATGAATGTCGGCGTACCCGACGATCGTCGGCACCGGCCCGTCCCCGGTCGCCGGGGTGTTCTCGAAGAAGCTTGCGTACTGCGCTTCGTCGTGATCGAAAACGATCCGGTGATGAACACTCGTCGACGAGGCATGGAACAGCCGCACCTGCCGGCCGCTCAACAGGAAGTCGTGGCAGAACGGCAGCCCTCGCAACCACGCCCACTGGTCCTCGCGGAGCTCGTTCTTCCACCACCGCAAGCCCTCGCTGTCCTCGGATCGCTCGGGATCGGGGAGGAAGTCGTCCCAGTTCCCGAGGATGTTCACCTCGCACACCTCACGGCAACGGTCCACCACCGCCTGCCCTCGCGGCCCCTTTCCCACGTAGTCGCCGAGATTGAACACCCGCTCGATCCCACGTCCCGCGATATCCGCGAGCACCGCCTCCAACGCCGTCAGGTTCCCGTGCACATCCGAAATCAACGCAATCCGATCCACCGGCGCATGCTGTCACAGGCCTGTGGATAACTTCTGCGGTGATCGGCCGATTTTTGCCAACCTTGTGGTGCGAGGTTCTGGCAGAGAGATCGGGGATTGGGATGAGTGAGAGCGAAGACAAGTCGCCCTACGGACCAGGGTTCATCGCGTCGTGCGTCGTCGTCGGGGCAGTTCTCGTCTGTGGCATCGCCATGATCGTGACCGGAGGCGGCTCGAGCCGCTCCGCTGCAGGCAGCACCAGTACCGCGCCCGCGGCAATCGAGGGTGCGGCATCGGACGGTCAGGACGGCGCGGACTCGGCTACACAACCCGTCGGCGCGGCACAACCCGACGGTGTCGCGACCCCCGCGCCAGGCACGGGACGCGGTGCGAGTTCGTGCGGCTTGAGGGACGGAGATCAGGGCGTGCCCAGCAAGGCCCCCACTGTCGACGGCTGGGACGTCAGCCGGAAGGTCGTCGTACCGCGCTCAGCCGCGTTCGGTCCGGCGAAGACCGACGCCGACGGGTTCCGCAGGTGCTTCGCACACTCTCCGACGGGTGCGCTCTACGCGGCGTACAACACCGTCGCCGCGCTGGCCGACCAGGGACAGGCGATCCCGACAGTCAAGAAGCTGATGATCCCCGGCGCCAGCACCGACGCCCTCATCGAGGAGCTTCGCCGGCAACCCCCGTCCACCGGTTCGGCGGCCAGCCAGGTGGCCGGCTTCAGGATCCTCGACGCCGATCACGACCGCGCGACGATCATGCTCGCGCTTCCGGTCGAGTCGGAGTACATGAGCGCCACCTTCACGCTGGTCTGGCAGGCCGGCGACTGGAAGGTACGACCGCCGCAGCCGGGCAACCCTGTCGGTGCTCCGTTTTCCCAGCTCCGCAACCTCAACGATTTCGTGGCTTGGAGTGGTGTCTGATGTGTGGACCGACCGATCTGACCTGTCATGTGGGCGAGGGCGTCGAGCACGTCCTGAACAACACCTTCGGCAAGCTCGTCGGGTGGATCGGTGACAGTGCGATGGAGGCGATGAACGCGGTAGCGACGTTCTGGGTCAAACCCAAAACGCTGCCCGTCTCGATCGGCGCAGACACCGAGCATCCGAAGAACACCGAGGTCGTCGATTTCCTGCAGGGGAACCTGCACGAGGTCACGGCGGCGGTGTTCACCCTCGCGATCCTGATCGCGGCCATCCGGACGGTCTGGGAACAGCGTGGAGAACCACTCAAGTCGTTGCTGAAAGCAATGTTGACTTTCGTGACGGTGAGTGCCGGCGGTACGGCGACGCTGCAGCTGCTGATCTCCTACTCCGACTCCCTCGCCGTGTGGATCATCCACCAGGTGCATCCTGACCAGTCGTCTCTAGGGACCGCGCTCGGGGCCATGATCCTGCAAGGAATGGCCGGCAACAACGGGATGATGATCATGCTGATGTTCGCCGGGATCATCGTGTTGCTCGCCGGCCTGGTCCAGGTCGTTCTGATGGTGGTGCGGACAGCCCTGCTGATTCTGCTTGCGGGTACCTTCCCGCTCGCGGCCGCCGCGACCAACACCGAGATCGGCAAGACCTGGTTCCGCAAGTACTGCGGTTGGTCGCTCGCGTTCATCGCGTACAAGCCCGCTGCCGCGCTCATCTATGCAACAGCGATGAAGATGAACGAGGAGGGCGTCAACTCTGGCGGCAACCTGTTCGTGAAGACGGCCACCGGCCTGATGATGCTGCTGATGGCGATTTTCGCGCTGCCGGCACTACTCCGATTCATGGTCCCCCTGACCGCTGCGGTCGCGGGCGGGAGCTCAGGGATGGGCGCCGCGTCCGCTGACCCGGGCGGCTTGGCCACCGGCGCGGTGAACGTCGGGCGGTCCGGCGGATTCCGCGGCTCGACCTCGGGCGGGGGCGCCTCGGGAGCTGGCGCGTCAGGTGCTGGCGCGTCAGGTGCTGGTGCCTCGGGAGCGGGTGCATCCGGAGCGGCGGCTGCTGGTCCGGTGGGCATCGGGGTCGCTGCCGCCGGGGCCATGGTGAACGGAGCACGAAAAGCCGCGGGCGGCGTCGCCGGAGCGGCCGCGCACTCGGCGGGCGAGGCGGCCGGCGGCTCCCCCACCCCCACGACATCGTTCCGCAGGACGTCCGGCGGTGCCTCCGGATCACGGTCTGGTCCGTCCAAGTCACGTCCGAGCAGCGGCCCAGGCTCTGCGCAGCAGGAGCGCGTCTCGGAGCACGCGGGTCCCAGCGGCAACTGGTGAGGCAGTTCCCGGGGCTGACCCGGTATTGCCCCAGTCTGAACTTCACCGTTCTAGACCGGATCTGTCGTAGGTCGGCGAGTTACGCTCAGGGCCTTGCAGTTCTGGGTCGATCTGTAGCCGAAAGGTCACCCCGTGTAGCGAAGTGACCTAGTCAGCTAATAGAGTCCGCGCATGACCATCGCGCCTTCGCTTTGCTCGCCCCTAGCGCTCGCCGATGCAGAACCCACTCGCGCTGCCGAACCCTGGGAAAGCAACGTGCTGACGGCCTACGGCCTGCTGCGAGAAGCAGCAGCCGAGCTGGATCACCTGATGCGACATTCCCTGAAGCGCAGTGGACTGCAAATGGCAATGTTCGAACTGTTGCTGCGGCTGGCCCGCAGCAACGGGGAGAAGCAGCGTCTTACCTCCCTCGCCCGGGAGTTGACCGTCACCACCGGCGGCATCACCCGGCTGGTCGACCGTGCCGAGAATCTCGGACTGGTCCGCCGGGAGCCTTGTCCCGACGACGCCCGCGGCTCGTTCGCGGTCCTGACCGAGGAGGGAAAGCGGCGGTTGCGCGAAGCACTGCCGGACCACCTCCTCGAGATCGACAGCCTCTGGATGTCCCAGTTGGCCGACGAGCAGGACGTCGTACTCGGCAAGCTCCGTCGAGTGCGGGACAACGCCCGCCGCTGGCCGAACGGCCGCCCGGGGCTCGGGCCCATCACTCCCGACCGGATCTGACCAACCTCACAACTACACAAGAGCATTACCCGCGACTAACGGATGGGGCGCCCGACTGGTGTCGGGCGCCCCATCGCGCAATGGTTGAGAAGTGAAGCAACCCTCGGACCAGCTACGCCCCGGCAACACCCGCCCCAACACCCCCGGCCCTGGTGGGGTGGGGGATGGATCGGGGATTATGGAGTCGCCGCGTGGACCTGCGCGTCGGGCGATCCGCTGGCGCGCGGCAGCCGGTGGTGTACTCGCCGCCCTCGCCGGACTAGCAGTCGGCAGTGTCGCTGCTGGCATCCTCGGTACACGGCAGACACCGGTGGTCGCGATCGGATCCGCGTTCATCGACCGCGTCCCCCCGTGGCTGAAAGACCTGGCGATCTCCTGGTTCGGCACCCACGACAAGACCGCGCTCCGAACCGGCATCCTGCTCGTCGTCATGGCCCTCGCCGCGATCGGCGGCGTTCTCGCCGTACGACGCTATTGGGCCGGCGCCCTGATCACGATCGCCTTGGCCGGTGTAGCCGTCGCCGCCGCCCTCACACGCGCCGACTCGGGACAAACCGGGTTCCTCCCGTCGGCGCTCGCGGGGATCACCGCGCTCCTCATCTTGAGACTGTTCAGCCGTCGCCTCGAACCCCTACTCGACTTCCCGGACGACGGCGTCAGCCGCCGCGGCTTCCTGCAGTTGTCGGCTGGCGTCGCCCTCGGCTCGGCGGCGATCGGTGCGCTGGGCAGGGTCGTCGGCGGCAACCGCGCCGCGGTGGCGGATGCGCGCAAACAGCTCAAGCTTCCGCAGCCGCCGACCCTCGACCCGCCCGCCGGCGTCCAGGCCGAAGGCGCCGTACCGTGGGCCACCGCGAACGACGACTTCTACCGCATCGACACCGCGCTCTCGGTGCCGCAGATCGTGCCCGCGGACTGGAATCTCCGCGTCCACGGCATGGTCGACCGCGAGATCAACCTGTCGTTCGACGATCTGCTGAAACGCCAGGTCGTCCACAAGTGGGTCACGCTCACCTGTGTGAGCAACGAGGTCGGCGGCGACCTGATCGGGAACGCGTTGTGGTCCGGCGTCCTGCTGAAGGACCTCCTCGAGGAGGCCGGTCCCGCACAGGACGCCGACGCGATCCAGTCGACGTCGAAGGACGGGTTCACCGCCGGTACGCCGCTTCCGACGCTGCTCGACGACCGGCAGGCGATGCTCGCGTTCGCGATGAACGGGGAGCCGTTGCCGGTGGAGCACGGGTTCCCGGTGCGCATCGTCGTACCCGGGCTGTACGGCTACGTGTCGGCGACGAAGTGGCTGGTGGACATCGAGGTAACCCGGTTCGACCGGTTCGAGGCGTACTGGACGCCGCGCGGCTGGTCGGCGCTCGGCCCGATCAAGCTGTCGTCGCGGATCGACACCCCACTGGGGAAGAAGGTCGAACCGGGACGCGTGACCGTCGCCGGTGTGGCCTGGGACCAGCATGTCGGGGTGTCGAAGGTCGAGGTCCGCGTCGATGGGGGCCCTTGGCAACAAACCACGCTGGCCACGGACCCGTCGATCGACACCTGGCGGCAGTGGCACTGGACGTGGGACGCGCCGCGGGGCACGCATGTCTTGCAGGTACGGGCGTTCGACGCGGCGGGGAATCCACAGGTCGAGTCCTCGGCGCCGCCCGCTCCGAACGGGTCGACCGGCCTGCACACGATCAGCGTGAAGGTCGGCTGACCGCTTCCAGCACCATCGGCAGGAACGTGTGCTCGAGCGAACCGGCCGGAACCTCCCGTGGCTCGAGCAGGCTTTGCGAACGCGCGCCCTCGTGCAGCGCCATCACCATCCGCACGAACTGCTCTGCCGGCACGGTGAGCTCCAGCCCGCCCGCCTCGGCGATCTGCTCGACCAGCCGGGTCAGGCTCTCGCGGAACATCGCCCGCTGCTTGTTCAGCGCCTCCGCCGCGTCCGGATCGCGCAACGCGTGCAGCGTGAACTCGGCCGAGATCAGATGCCATTGCCGCTGGTCCGGCGCGGTCTCGTCGAGCAGTCCCAGTACGGCGTCCAGAAGCGTGCCGGGCTGATTCGCCAGGTCGGGGAGCAGCGCCTCGATCTGCTCGAGGAGCCGGTCGGTCGTGGCCTGGAACAGGGCGAGGACCAGCTCGTCCTTGGAGCCGAAGTTCGAGTAGAAGGCGCCGCGGGTGAATCCGGCCCGCTCGCAGATGTCCTCCACCGACGCGCCGTGGAACCCGCGCTCGGCGAACACCTCCAGTGCCCCTTCGAGAAGGCGGGCCCGGGTGTTGGAGCGGCGGCGCTTGGGCGGTTCCATAAGAGTAGGATACAGTTCTGTATTGAATACACAACCGTATTGAACGGGGATGCAGGATGGAGCTCGAGGCCGCCGGGATCAGTGTGCGTGGTCCGCACGCACCGATGCTGCACGCCACGTCGGTATCGGTCGCGGATCACCAGGTGGTGCTCCTGACCGGGTACCCGGGCGCAGGGCACGTCGCCGCGGCGCTGGGCCTGTCCGGGCGGCTTAAGCCCGACACCGGGCGAGTCCGCCTCGACGGCAAGACCGACCCGGCCCTGCTGCGACGACGGGTCGCCGTGGTCGACGCACCCGGCATCACCGAGCCGGACGACGCGCTGCCGGTTCAGACGGTGGTGGGCGAGGAGCTGGCGATCGCCGGCCGCAAAGCGGGGCGTAAGGCCGTGCTGGAGTGGCTGAACGAGCATGACGCCGCAGAGCACGCCGACAAGCGGTTCGAGCACCTGCCGGTCGCTGTACGGACCAGGCTGCTCGCCGAGCTCACTGTGGCGCGTCCCGACGTACAGGTGGTCATTCTGACCATGCCGGATCGACATGGTGGCGATCCGCACGGCTGGTACGAGCTGGGGCGCGGGCTGGCTGCGCAGGGGTACGGCGTGATCATCACGTGTGCTGATGCGTCAGCGCGGCTGCTGGACGTCAAGGCCGCTCGAATGGGTGAGACAGACCAGCCCGACCCGGTGCAGGTCACTCCGGTGGCTCCTGTAGAGCCAGTTACCCCCATCGAAGATGAAGAGGAGACAGAGGCGTGACCGCGCTGCGGATGGCCCTGAGTGAGTTGCGGCGCCTGACAGCCGGGCGGCTGCCCAAGCTGGCCGTGGTAGCGCTGCTGCTGGTGCCGGTGCTGTACGGCGGCCTGTACCTCTACGCGAACCACGACCCGTACGGGCGGTTGAACAAGATCCCGACCGCGGTCGTCGTCGAGGACGCGGGTACGACGCTTGCGACCGGCGAGAAGCTCAACGTCGGACCGCAGGTCGCGGACGAACTGGTGAAGTCGAAGAGCTTCGACTGGCATCAGGTGAACCGCGCGGACGCGACGAAGGGTGTGTCCGACGGGAAGTACGAGTTCGCACTGGTGCTGCCGAAGTCGTTCTCGTCCGACCTGGCGTCGAGTGCGGACTTCACGCCGCGGCAGGCGGAGCTGGAGCTCCTGACGAACGACGCCAACAACTACATCGCACACACGATCGCCAACCAGGTCGTGGCGCAGGTGACGAAGACTGTCGCGTCGCAGGTGAGTGAGACCGCCGCGTCGCAGCTGTTGGCCGGGTACAACACCATCCACAAGCAGGTCAGTTCTGCAGCTGCCGGTGCGGCCCAGCTGCAGACCGGGCTGACGTCCGCCGCAACCGGAGTCACGAAGCTGCAGTCCGGTGCTACGCAGCTCAACACCGCGCAGAAGCAGCTGTCTGCAGGAGCGACACAGCTGGCCACAGGTACCGCACAGGCGTCGCAGGGCGCGTCGTCGTTGGCGACTGGCGCTGCGCAGCTCGACAGCGGTCTGGGAACGTTGAAGGAGAAGACTGCGACGCTGCCGAAGCAGACGAAGCAGCTGGCAGCCGGAGCGGATCAGGTCGCTGACGGCAACGAGAAGATCGCTAGTACCGGACGCCAGGTCGCTACTGCGTCCAGCACGTTGGTGAAGGACCTGAAGACGTTCGACGCGCAACTGGCTGCGCGGTTGAAGCAGCAGGGGCTGAGCCAGCACCAGATCAGGGTGATTCTGCTCGAGACGGCGAAGTTGCGTGCTCCCGTCGTACAGGCGAACACGAAGATCCAGTCGACGTCCAAGCAGCTCAACCAGCTCGCGACCGGTGCACGGAAGGTGTCGAACGGCGCGTCCGCGCTGGCCAAGGCGACACCGGCTCTGACGAGTGGAATCAGCACTGCGTCCAGTGGGGCGCATCAGCTCAGCACAGGTGCTACGCAGCTGAGGACCGGGCTGGGCACGCTGCAGACCGGTGCGCAGAAGCTTGCTGCGGGCGAGAAGCAGGCCGTCACTGGGCAGGGGCAGTTGCTGACCGGTGTGAACAGCCTGGCGACCGGTGTGGGTCAGCTGAAGACCGGAGCGACGCAGCTGAACACCGGTCTACAGAACGGTGTGAAGCAGATCCCGAACCCGTCGGCCGACCAGCGCAAGGCGGTCGCCGAGACACTGGGCGCACCTGTCACGCTGCAGAACGTCTCGCAGGCCACGGCCGACAGCTACGGCGCCGGCCTGGCCCCGTTCTTCCTCAGCCTGGCGTGCTGGATCGGGGCGTACGTCCTCTTCCTGCTGGTACGGCCGCTGTCACCGCGGGCGCTCGCCGCACTGCAGTCGCCGTTCCGGGTCGCGCTCGGCGGTTGGTTGCCGCCGGCGCTCTTCGGCGCGATCCAGGCCACGCTCGTCTTCGTCGCCGTCGTCCTCGGCCTCGGTATCCACGCCGCCCACCCATGGCTGACCGTCGGCTTCCTGATCCTGACGTCGTTCACCTTCGTCGCGATCCTGCACGCACTGTCCGCATGGCTCGGCGCCGTGGGCAAGTTCCTCGGCCTGGTCCTGATGGTCGTCCAACTGGTCAGCGCCGGCGGCACGTTCCCGTGGCAGACCATCCCCCAACCCCTGTACTTCTTCCACCACGCCCTCCCCATGAGCTACGCCATCGACGGCGTACGGCACCTCATGTACGGCGGCCCCGGCGCCTCCCTAGGCCGAGACCTCCTCGCCCTAGCAGCCTGGTTCGCAGTAGCCCTCGCCGCCTCCACCCTCGCCGCCCGCAAACAACGCGTCTGGCCCGCCAAAAAACTCCAACCCGAACTGGTGTTGTAGGCGGCTGCCGTTCGAGGCGTACGTGCTGAGGTCGGAGGTGGTCCCGGAGGACGGGATGCGCGAGTACGGGAGCTCAGGGCGGGATCCATTCGGGGAAGGCCGACTCGTGCAGCTCCGGCCAACGGGATGCCTCGCGCCAGACTTTGCACGGCACGACGAGAACCGGACGAGTGGATTGCCCAAGCGAATGGTTCGAGTGGACATATAGCAAACCACCCGCGGTCCGCATCGATTATTCCCCGCGACGGCTGCTAATCCGAGGCCTGTTCGCGGGCGCCGGCCTGCGGCGTTGGTGGGGGCTCATCCGGATAGAGCTCATGCCATAGCCAGACCAGAAACTCGTCGTCGGTGTCCCAGTCGTCGTACGCGGCCGCGACGTCGATCGCCCCGGCTCGCAGACCCGATCGGTCTCCTCGCAGTAACTGCGTCAGATCTTTCTTGAAGGTTGCCATCTTGACGTCGTCCGGACGAGCTTCCCGGGCACGCTCGACGAGCAACTGGTAGTTGGTGTGGCGAACCTCGGGGTGGTAGTAGGCCTGCACGACGTTCAAGAACGTGGCGAACGGAACTGTTTTGTCCTTCAGCCAATACATGTCAGACATTGCAGACCTTTCCGGCCGCTCACGACTCCGGCGCCTTCTGCGCGCGCGGCCTAGGATACAGACTTCCGACCTCGTACCGCTGTTCAGCAGAATTGTTGGCGAAGACAACGATGATGTCGCCACCCTCGAATGTAGCTATCCGTTCGGCCTTCGGCTGTGGAATGCCGCTCAGGTCCTGCCCGTCGGCGCGAGCCTTGACCCACAGCTTCCTGGCCTTCTTCGCGTCAGGCCAATCGCCTGCGAGGCGGTAACCCGAACACGACTCGTGGCCGTCCGGCCCCAGTAACTCGGAGATCGGAATCTCGACCTGATCGGGCACGTCTTTGCTGATCCACTGCGAGTCGAGTGTTCGCCTGACCTCTGGATGCTTGATGGCGCCGGCGAATGCAGCGACGAACGCTTCCACATCGCTGATTCGGGTCGACTCCTGTGCGCAGTAGTGGACGACGTTCGGAACGAGTCCGTCAACACTCTTGGCTCTCAGCTCAGGGTCGGTCTGGGCTGGGTCTTCGAGGCGGGTGACGCGGTCGGAGTAAAGCTGATCTCCTCCCATAGGACCGTGGCGGATGTGGGCGTGGCCGTTGCCTTGGTCGATGGCGACGAAGATGCGTTGCACCGGCGGTGAGGCGTCGGCGGCCGGTTCGAGCCAGGGGCGGTCATCCTTGTTGGTGCCGATGTATTCGCTGGCACCCTGGTACTCAAGGACCCGTCGTACGTCGGGGTCCCGCGCCCCGACAACTTCGGGGCCAAGAGTCTCGGCGGATTCAGGAAGCGCACCCGGCGGAAGGGCGGCTTCTGTGGTGTTCCAATTCTTGTCGTGCTCGATGACGAGCTCCGCGAAACGGGACGCCGCGGCCGGCTGAGGGCTGTCATCTACGTTGGCGACGATCGCTGCGTCCGTATCGATCGTGGCCTCGCTCGAAGCGACCGGCGATTCGACAGCCGGCTCGGCATCCTTAGAGGCGTTCGAATCATCCGGTCGCTCGCGCTCGGCCGCGGGCGAGATCGTCGGTGGCATTGCCGGTGGCCTGGCGGTCGACCTGGTCGACTGCTTGGCCGAGTGGCGCGGATGACGTGTCGTCGCCGCCAGACTGGTCTTCGGAGACCTCCGGCTGAACGGCCTGCTCGTTGGCGGGCAGAGACGACGGCACGACACGGCCGTCAGCGAGCGTTGACTCCTGTCCGGGATCGTCACGCGTATCCGAGTTGGACCCGTGATTGCCGGCGTCTGCAGGCGCGCCCCGGTCCGGGGTTTGCGACGTTGTGGTTGGGTCCTCGGTCGACGTATTCACGTACTGCAGCCGAGCAAGGGTGTCGTCGTGGTGCATGTGGGCCCTAAGGTCCGGCGGGTAGGACGCAAAAGGGTCGGCCTGCTCCGAGCGATCATCTGTGGGTCTCAGCGAATCGTCCTCGGCATCCCGTTCCGCGATGTCGAGGTCGCGGGACGCCCGCGGGTCGCCGCCCTCGTGCTTCGGATCGGATCGTGGCCAGTTGGCGAGTCACCGCGTCCCGGCGGCGCGGCCTGCCGCTCGGCCGGCGACTGAGCCGAGTATCCCGGCCAGTACATCTCATCGAGGCGCCCAGCCAGCCGCTCGCGGGCATCCGACGACCGCGGTGCCTCGCTCTCGACACTGTCGTGCCGGCCGTGCGTGGGCCCATCCACTCGATCCGACAGTCGTCGATGTCGATCGCCGTCATCACGCCCAGGCTCTGCGTCCCCACCACCGACAGGATCGCCAGCACGCGAACGGCTCTCGCCCGCATCGTCACCGTTGTCTCCACGGTCACGACGGCCTCGAAGCTCGGACATCTCAGCTCCCACCCAAGCAACTCAAGCCGCGGCAATCTGACGAACAGTAGCGCCTGCATTACGACCAGTGCCTGCGGCAGTCTAGGCACTCGGGTGGGTCAGGCGCATCGGCGGTGGCCGAGGACTCATTGGTTTCGCTGCCCAGGCGCGGCATCACGTCTTGTCGGCTGCGGTCGCGCCGCCACGGGTGGTCGATCGCGGGCGGCAGCCCGCAACTCGTCGGCGCCAGCCGGCAACACCCGGCGATAGCCGGAAGCGAATGCTGCGCGCTAAGCGGGGGGCGGGTGGGAGCGCGCGTAGCGGGCGCGATGAGGAGCGGAGCGACGAGGGAGCGGCTGCGTAGCACGCGGGGGCTGACCACAGTCGCCCGTTTCACCTCACCTTTAGCTGTTGGCGAAGGTGGCGGTTTCTTTGAGGAGGGTGTTGGTTGTGGGTTGGTCGAAGAAGGTGATGAGGGCTTCGTAGGTGCCGGCTTCGGCGGCGGACGGGTCTACTACGTAGCCGTAGTAGCCGTCGGTGTAGCCGATGACGCGGGTGATGGGGTGGGTGCTGTCGGCCTGTAGGCAGGCGCCGTGCATGGCGAAGAGTTCTACCGGGAGGTTGATCCAGCACACGTCGCCCATCGTCACGGTGCTGACCGGGAGGTCTAGCGCCGGTGGGAGGTCGGCCGCGGCCATCAGGGCCTGGCCGCGGGCGCCCTCCAGACGGGTTTGAGAGATGCGGCCCGACGGGTCACCGGCTCCGTTTGTGCGCGACTCGGCGTCGACGCGGCTCTCCACGACGGACGCGAGTTTCTCGGACTCGTCGACGGGTGGGATCGACCGGACCGGCAGAGTCAGAGTGGTACGACGGATGCTCGGCGCAGACTGAGGTAGCTCCAGGCCGGGCGTGGCCAGCGCCTCACGGACCCGTGAAGCCAGCAGACCGCCCAGCCGCGCGACCTCGGCGGCACCGCGACCCTGGCGAGTGAAGCGAGGGCTGACGTCACCCGCAGCCCCTTGCAGGAACCCGACCACGGCGGGTGCGAGAGCAGCGCGCGCGGCTCCGGGCCAGTCGGCCGAGTACTGCAGGTTCTCCGGTCCGTACGTCGTCGGGTGGCACGCGAAGTCCAGCAGCACCGCTTCGAGGGAACCGTCGACGCCATGCAGCGCGAGGATGCCGGCGGTGTTGTCGTGCGGACCGTTCTTGCGGTGCCGGTTCGTACCGACGCCGATCACCTCGATCGAGTGCCAGCTCGCCGTCACCGGCTGCCGCTCGAGCGCAGTCGCCCGTACGGCTCCGACCAGCGAGTCGACCAGCGACCGTTCCCGCTCGGCCGGAATAACGGGATGGATCTCTCCGGTCCATCCGGACGGGCCGGAGTGGGTGTGCGACGCGGACACGACGACGTGCGACGGCGGGATGCCGGCGGCGGCTCCGGCTGCGGCCGCGAGCTCCGATGAGAGCGTGCTCCCGGCCGCGATCGCGTCCAGCGTGAGCCACAGCACGCCCGGATCGTCCTCGGTGGACAACCAGATCAGGGTGGCGCGGAGCGGGTCCGCGGCACCGGTCGAGAGCCCGGCGCGGGCGGCGTACCCGTCGAGCCGATGGCCGGGCGGAGGGGTGACGTCGAGGGATGTCGCGGCCAGGAGAAGTTCGTTCACGTGAAGTCTCCAGCTGTCGTACCGGCACTGATCGGACGATGCTTGCCAAGATAACGGCCTACACCGTAATTATCGAGGTCGCGCTCGACGGTGCGTGATGATCAGATCGGCGTACGTTCCGGCTGGTCCGGTGGCGAGGCGTTCCGCGCCGTCGAGCGAGTTGCCTGCCGACGGCGTCAGCTTGGCCCGCGACGGCAGCGCCTCGCGGACAGGTGTCAGCAATTGCTCACCGGCGCCGTCGAAGAGGCCGCCGACACACGCGACCGGGACGGGCCCTTCGCCGGCCAGTTGGGCGACCGCGGCGCCGATCGTCTCGGCGATGTCGCCGGCCGCACGGACCAGGAGATCGAGCGCGACCGGATCGCCTTCGGCCGCACAACGCAGTACTTCGGGAGCAAAGCGGGCCACGTCATCGACCAGTGTGGACGACCGGTACAACGCGACCGGATCGAGCGCGGTGTCCGCGAGCTTCGTCACCGGACCACGACCATCCCGAGCACGCTGTACGGCGACCAGCCCGGCGCGGCCGATCGCGAACGCGCTACCGGCATCACCGAACAGGTACCCGTGCCCGTCGAGCTTGCGCCACGTGCCGTCGCGATCCACCGCGAGACAGACGAGCCCAGTGCCCGCGGCAACTACGACGCCGTACCCGTCCGGCAACGCGCCGGCGTGCGCCGTGACCATGTCCTGGGTGAGGCGTACCTCGTCGGCGTTCAGCACCTCGCCGACCTCGGCCGCAAACCGTTCCGCGGCGCCGTGCGCCTGTGGGTAGCCGGTGAGGCCGAGCGCAACGACCTCGACCGGGCCGGTCAGCTCGGCCTCGAACGCGGCAGCGCGAATCGCCTCGAGCAGGGTGGAGACGGCGTCCGGTCCGTGTGTGTAGCCCGGGCCGTTACCGGTACGTCGGGACGGGAGGACACGAAGACGAAGAGCCGACTGGCCGCCGTCGATGGCGATGCGGGTCATGTGGGTGGTCCCCGGGTGGATAGTCCTGACAATGATGAAAGGCAGCGTACCCACAGGCTCCGGTTACCGAGGAAGGGCTGCCTCGAGCTCGTTCAGGAGCACCGTCAGCGGGACGCCCGTGAGCTGGATGCTCGGCTGCATCCAGTCGTTGAGGATCGGGTCCTCGGTGGTCAGGTGATCCGAGAACTCGGTCTGGCTCAGCTCGAAGACATGGGCCGGGTTGCCGGTGAGGTCGACGACGGTCTGCATCAGCCGGCCGACCTGGTCCTCCCACAGCACGTCTTCGAACTCGTGCCGGTCCGGACGGATCAGCAGCAGGTCGACGTCGCTGTCGAGATCACCGTCACCTCGGGCGACCGCGCCGTACACGCTGGTGTGCACCGGCGGGATCCGCCAGCTGCTGATCTCGTCGGCGAGCCGGGCGATCAACGTACTGCGGAGGTTCGCGAGCTGCTCGACGATCGGCGCGACGAGGTGCTTGCGGTTGAGGCGATAGAGCAACGAGTTGCCGAGATCGTCCACATGAACCAGCCCGGTCGCTGCGAGCCGCTGCAGTACGAGCCGCACACCCGCGACGCTCCCGGAGCCCGCGAGCTTGTGGATCTGCCGTCCCGACAAGCCGTCTTCGGCCTGGGCCAGCACCAGCAGCACCGGTCCGTCCAACGACGGCACGACCGTGCTGATCGGGCTGTTCAGATCCATGACCCGACCCTAGTGATCACCCGGCTACGCCAGTAATCACCGTGACGAGTCAGCTACCCCGGCTGGTGCGCAGGGCAGTGGTGAAGGCGTAGCGGTCGCCGCGATAGACCGCGGACGTGAACTCGACGACCCGGTCGCGCCCGTCGAAGCTGATGCCGTGCAACGCGAGGCAGGGCTGCGTGGTCGGGATGTCCAGCCAGCCCGCCGTCCGCGCGTCGGGCATGACCGGTTCGAGTCGCGACGTACCGCTGGCGACCTCGATGTCGTAGCGGCTCATGAGCAGGTCGTAGAGCGACCCGTCCAGATCGGTGGCCTCCAGACCGGGGACGTACGCCGCCGGCAGCGTTGTGCGTTCGACCACCATCGGAAGGTTGTCGGCCAGGCGCAGCCGGGTGAACGCGATGATCGGATCGCCGACCGGGATCCGCAGCCGCCGCGCCGCGGTCCGCTCGGCCTTCTGGTGCCGGAAGTCCAGCATCGTGCTGCCCGGCCGCATCCCGCGCCGGCGGATGTCCTCGGAGAACCCGACCAGTTCGAGCCGGCGCGCCACCTTCGGCCGGCTCGTGTACGTGCCGCTCCCGTGCCGGCGTACCAGCAGTTCCGCGATCACGAGCTCGTCGACCGCGCGACGCAACGTCATCCGCGCGACGTTCCAGCGCGCCGCCAGTTCGCGCTCCGCGGGCAGCGCTGCCCCCTCCGGCAACGTGTCGATCAGATTCAGCAACAGCGCCCGAATCTCGGCGGCCTTCCCGGGCAGCGAACCATGCATTGCTCCTGGGTAACACCGACGCACACTCCGAAAAAGCCTTTCCATGACCGTTGAACATGCCGGCGCGGACCGCCACGCAGGCATAAGTCGCCTGGACACCTGGTTTCGCGATCAAATGGGCACTTGTGCCTGCGTGGCGGTCCCGCTCCCCAAAAACAAGCACGCTTGATTCTTTTTGTCGGGCGTGGGACGCTCGGCTGGACGAGCCCCTCGCGAGGGAGTGCAGCGTGCAACTGGACGAAGTGCTGGCGGATCTGTGGGCCGAGAGCGCGGAGCTGGATCGGCTGGTCGGTGGGTTGGCGGCCGGGGAGTGGGCGACGCCGACGCCGGCCGAGGGCTGGACGATCGCGCACCAGATCGCCCACCTGGCCTGGACCGACGAGGCGACGTACCTGGCCGCGACCGATCCCGAGGCGTTCAAGGAGTCCCTGCAGACAGCGGCCGCGAGTCCGACGACGTACGTCGATGACGGTGCGAAGGAGACTGCCGCGCTGCCGCCGGACCAGCTGCTCACGTACTGGCGGGAGACCCGGGCCGAGGTCGCCGAGGCGCTGAAGAAGGTGCCGGCCGGGGAGAAGGTGCTGTGGTACGGACCGCCGATGAGCCCGACGTCGATGGCGACCGCGCGGCTGATGGAGACCTGGGCGCACGGGCAGGACGTGTTCGATGCACTCGGCGTACGACGGCAGCCGAGCAACCGTCTGCGGCACGTCGCCCACCTCGCGGTCCGCACCCGCGACTTCGCGTACCTGCTCAACAACCGCAAGCCGCCGAGCGAGCAGTTCCGCGTCGAGCTGACCGGGCCGGACGGTGACGCGTGGACCTGGGGTCCGGAGGATGCCGCCCAGCGGGTGAGTGCGCCGGCGCTCGACTTCTGTCTGCTCGCCACGCAACGCCGGCACCGGGACGACCTGGCCGTACGGGCCGAGGGCGCGGACGCCGAGGAGTGGATGGGAATCATCCAGGCCTTCGCCGGCCTGCCCGGGAAGGGTCGTCAGGCAGGACAACATGACTGAACCGATCCGCATCGGCAACGCGTCCGGCTTCTACGGGGACCGGTTCAGCGCAGTGCAGGAGATGCTGACCGGTGGGCCTCTCGATGTGCTGACGGGGGATTACCTGGCTGAGCTGACGATGCTCATTCTCGGTCGGGACCGGATGAAGGACCCGGCACTGGGGTACGCGCGGACGTTTCTCAAGCAGCTGGAGAGCGGGCTGGGCGAGGCGCTGGATCGGGGCGTGAAGATCGTCAGCAACGCCGGCGGACTCAACCCGTTCGGTCTCGCCCAGGCGATCACGGACCTCGCCGACAAGCTGGGGCTGCATCCGAAGATCGCGTATGTCGAGGGCGACGACCTGTTGGATCGAAGCGAGGAGCTGGGGCTCGGCACGCCGTTGACGGCCAACGCGTATCTCGGTGCCTGGGGTATCGCGGAGGCACTGCAGGCCGGGGCGGATGTTGTGGTGACGGGACGTGTCACCGATGCATCCGTGATCGTCGGACCGGCCGCGGCACATCACGGCTGGAAGCGGACGCAGTACGACGAACTCGCCGGGGCCGTCGTCGCGGGGCATGTGATCGAGTGCGGTTGCCAGGCGACCGGCGGGAACTACGCGTTCTTCACCGAGATCCGGGACTTCGGGCGCCCCGGGTTCCCGATCGCGGAGATCCACGCGGACGGCAGCAGCGTGATCACCAAGCACGACAACACCGGTGGTGCGGTCACGATCGACACGGTCAAGGCGCAGCTACTGTACGAGATCAGCGGCGCCCGGTACGCCGGTCCGGATGTCACCACGCGCCTCGATTCGATCGAGCTCGACGACGACGGTCCCGACCGCGTCAGGATCACCGGCGTCCGCGGTGAAGCCCCGCCGCCGACGTACAAGGTCTCGCTGAACAGCGTCGGCGGGTTCCGCAACGAGGTCGACTTCGTGCTCACCGGGCTGCAACTGGAGCAGAAGGCCGAGCTGGTGCAGCGGCAGCTCGAGCAGGCGTTGCCGAAGCGGCCGGCCGAGCTGAAGTGGACGCTGGCCTGGACCGAGAAGCCGAACGCCGAGACCGAGGAGGAGGCGAGCGTCTTCCTCCGGTGCGCGGCGAAGGATCCGGATCCGAAGGTCGTCGGCCGCGCGTTCAGCAACGCGGCTGTTGAGCTGGCGCTCGCGAGCTACCCGGGATTCCATGTCACCGCGCCGCCTGGCGACAGTTCGCCGTACGGCGTTTTCCGCGCTGGGTACGTCGACATTCATGAGGCGGAGCACGTCGTCGTACTGCCGGACGGCTCGCGGCAAGTCATCGAACCTGCTCGGGAAACTCAACCGCTGCAACCCGTCGACGACATCGAGGCGCCGATGCCGTTGTTGCAGCTCTCGAGTGGACCGCCGCGGACCCGCGAGGTCCCGCTGGGCCGGATCGCCGGCGCGCGGTCGGGCGACAAGGGCGGCGACGCGAACGTCGGCGTGTGGGTACGCGACGAGAAGGCGTGGCGCTGGCTCGCGCACACCCTCACGGTCGAGCTCTTCCAGACGCTCCTCCCGGAGACGCAGCCGCTGATCGTCACGCGGTACCTGCTGCCGAACCTGTGGGCAGTGAACTTCGTCGTCGAGGACCTGCTGGGTGAGGGCGTCGCGGCGCAGGCCCGGTTCGATCCGCAGGCGAAGGCCCTCGGTGAGTGGCTGCGCTCGCGGTACGTCGACGTACCGGAGGTGCTGTTGTGAGTGACTTCCGGGAGTCGGTACGACGGTTCATGGCGGCTGAGGTGTTGCCGCATTTGGATCAGTGGGAGCGGGACGGCGAGCTGCCGCGGGACCTGCACAAGAAGGCGGGCGCGATCGGCCTGCTCGGCGTCGGCTTCCCGGAGGCGGTCGGTGGTGGCGGCGGTTCGCTCCTCGACGCGATCGCAGTCGTCGAGGAGATGCACTACAGCGGCGGATCCGGCGGGCTGGTCGCATCGCTGCTCACGTGCGGGATCGCGCTTCCGCACATCGTTGCTGCGGGCAATCAGGAGCAGATCGAGCGGTGGGTGAGACCAACGCTGGACGGGCAGCTGATCGGCGCGCTGGCGATCACCGAACCAGGTGGTGGGTCGGATGTGGCGGCGATCCGTACGACGGCGCGGCGTGAAGGCGACGTGTTCGTGGTGAACGGTGCGAAGACGTTCATCACCTCAGGGTGCCGTGCGGATTTCGTGACCACAGCGGTCCGCACGGACGGTCCTGGTGCGCACGGGATCAGTCTGCTGGTGATCGAGCAGGGGTTCGAGGTGTCGCGGAAGCTGGAGAAGATGGGGTGGCTCTGCTCCGACACCGCTGAGCTGTCCTTCACCGACGTGCGGGTTCCGGTGCACAACCTCGTCGGGGCGCAGGGCTCTGGTTTCGTCCAGCTGGCGGTGAACTTCGTGGCCGAGAGGCTCACCCTGGCTGTGCAGGCGTATGCCGGGGCTCAGCGGGCGCTTGACCTCACGGTGGCCTGGTGTCGCGATCGGGAGACGTTCGGGCGGCCGTTGATCTCGCGGCAGAGCGTGCAGCACACGTTGACCGAGATGGCGCGGCGGGTGTCGGTGGCGCGGGTTTATGTGCGTGAGGTGGCGCGGCGGGCTGATGCGGGTGAGAACGTGATCGCCGAGACCTGCTTCGCGAAGAACACCGCCGTCGAGGCCGGGCAGTGGGTGTGCGACCAGGCGCTGCAGTTGCACGGCGGTCTCGGGTACATGCGGGAGGCCGAGGTGGAACGCCAGTACCGCGACCAGAAGATCCTCGCCATCGGCGGCGGCACCACCGAGATCCTGACCGGCCTTGCCTCCAAACGACTGGGGTTCACTGCATGAGTAACCGTCAGGTGATGCTGGAGAAGCTTGCCGCGCTGGAGGTCGAGCATGCCAAGGCGCTCGCCGGCGGTGGCGAGAAGTACGTCGAACGGCACCACAAGCGCGGGAAGTTGCTGGCGCGGGAGCGGATCGAGTTGCTGCTCGACCCCGACACACCGTTCCTCGAGCTGTCGCCACTCGCGGGCTGGGGTTCGGACTTCACGGTCGGCGCGAGCCTGGTGACCGGGATCGGGGTCGTCGAAGGCGTCGAATGCCTGATCACGGCCAACGACCCGACGGTCAAGGGTGGCGCCAGCAATCCGTGGACCTTGAAGAAGGCGTTGCGGGCCGACGAGATCGCCCGCGCGAACCGGCTGCCGGTGATCAGCCTGGTCGAGTCCGGCGGCGCGGATCTGCCGACGCAGAAGGAGATCTTCATCCCCGGCGGCGCGATGTTCCGGAACCTGACCCGGTTGTCGGCCGAAGGGATCCCGACGATCGCGCTGGTGTTCGGCAACTCGACCGCCGGCGGTGCGTACATCCCCGGCATGAGCGACTACGTGGTGATGGTCGACGGCGGCGCGAAGGTGTTCCTGGCCGGGCCGCCGCTGGTGAAGATGGCGACCGGTGAGGACGCGGACGACGAGTCGCTCGGCGGCGCGTCGATGCACGCCCGCAAGTCCGGTCTGGCCGACTACTTCGCGGTCGACGAGCCGGACGCGATCCGGCTCGGGCGGCAGATCGTGTCGCGGCTGAACTGGCGCAAACAGGGCCCCGCCCCCAAGCCGTCGTACGACGAGCCTCTCCTCGACCCCGACGACCTGCTGGACATCGTGCCGGGGGACCTGAAGATCCCGTTCGATCCGCGGGACGTGATCGCTCGCGTGGTGGACGGGTCGGTGTTCGACGAGTTCAAGCCGCTGTACGGGTCGTCGCTGGCGACCGGGTGGGCGTCGGTGCACGGGTACCCGGTGGGGATCCTCGCGAACGCGCGCGGGGTGCTGTTCAGCGAGGAGTCGCAGAAGGCGGCGCAGTTCATCCAGCTGGCCAACCGTTCCGATACGCCGATGATCTTCCTGCACAACACGACCGGCTACATGGTCGGGCAGGAGTATGAGCAGGGCGGGATCATCAAGCACGGCGCGCAGATGATCAACGCGGTCTCCAACTCTCGCGTGCCGCATATCTCGGTCCTGATGGGGGCGTCGTACGGCGCCGGGCACTACGGGATGTGCGGGCGGGCGTTCGATCCGCGATTCCTGTTCGCGTGGCCGTCGGCGAAGTCCGCGGTGATGGGCCCGCAGCAGCTCGCCGGCGTGCTGTCGATCGTCGCGCGGGCGGCGGCCGAAGCGAAAGGGCAGCCGTACGACGAACAGGCCGACAAGCAAATGCGGGCGTACGTCGAGGGACAGATCGAGGCGGAATCGCTGCCGATGTTCCTGTCCGGACGCCTGTACGACGACGGCGTCATCGACCCCCGCGACACCCGAACCGTCCTCGGTATCTGCCTGTCCGCCATCCACTCCGCCCCCGTCGAAGGTACGTCGTCCTTCGGCGTCTTCAGGATGTGATGCAGATGATTTCTTCCGTACTCGTCGCCAACCGCGGCGAGATCGCTCGGCGGATCTTCCGGACCGCTCGGTCTCTCGGCCTGTCGACCGTTGCGGTGTACTCGACGGCCGATGCGCGGATGCCGTACGTCGACGAGGCGGATGCCGCCGTACACCTTCCTGGCAACGCCCCGGGTGACACCTATCTGCGGGCCGAGTTGATCGTCGACGCGGCCCGGCGGGCGGGCGCGGACGCCGTACATCCGGGGTACGGGTTCCTGTCGGAGAACGCCGCGTTCGCGCAGGCGGTGATCGACGCGGGACTGACCTGGATCGGGCCGCCGGTGGATGCGATCTCGTCGATGGGGTCGAAGATCGAGGCGAAGAAGTTGATGGCGGCGGCCGGGGTCCCGGTCCTCGCCGAGCTCACTCCGGCCGAGGTTTCGGCATCCGATCTGCCCGTGCTGGTGAAGGCGTCGGCGGGCGGTGGCGGGCGTGGGATGCGGGTGGTGTCGCGGTTGGAGGACCTCGCCGCGGAGATCGATGCGGCGTCGGCGGAGGCGTTGTCGGCCTTCGGTGACGGGACCGTGTTCTGCGAGCGGTACCTGGCGACCGGGCGGCACATCGAGGTACAGGTCATGGCCGACCAGCACGGCACGATCTGGGCGGTCGGCGAACGCGAATGCTCGATCCAGCGCCGCCACCAGAAGGTGGTCGAGGAGGCCCCGTCGCCTCTCGTCGAACGCATCCCGTCGATGCGCGCGGAACTGTTCGACGCGGCGCGGAAGGCGGCCGCGGCGATCAACTACGTGGGCGCTGGGACGGTCGAGTTCCTCGCGGACGAGGAGGGCGCGTTCTACTTCCTCGAGATGAATACGCGTCTCCAGGTGGAGCACCCGGTGACGGAGGAGACGACGGGCCTGGATCTCGTCGAACTGCAGTTCGCTGTCGCGGCGGGTGAGCGACTGCCGGCGGATCCTCCGCCCACGGTCGGGCATGCGATCGAGGTCCGCTTGTACGCCGAGGATCCGTTGAAGGACTGGCAGCCGCAGACCGGTCGGCTGCACCGCTTCCAGGTCGGCCACCTTTCCGGAACAAATTCGTCAGCTGGTGGCAGAAATGTTCCGGAAAGCGGGCTGCGCGTGGATTCCGGGGTGGAGGATGGCTCGGAGGTTTCGCCGTACTACGACCCGATGCTCGCGAAGGTCATCGCCTACGGGTCCGATCGCACCGCGGTGGCGCGGCGCCTGGCCGGGGCGTTGGAACGCGCGACGATCCACGGGGTCGGGACGAACCGCGAGCTGCTCGCGTGGATCCTCCGGCACCCGGCGTTCCTAGCGGGCGACACCGACACCGCGTTCTTCGAGAAGCACGGGGTGGGGCCCGGGGTCGACGAAGCGGTGGTGCGGGTGTCGGCGCTCGCGGCCGCGCTGGCGGATGCGGCGGGGCGTCCCGCGAGCGCCCCGGTGCGGGTGCCGAGCGGGTGGCGGAATCTGGCGTCGCAGCCGCAGCGCAAGAGCTACCGCGTGGGCGACGTGGTGCATGAGGTCACCTATCGACACACCCGTGTCGGCTTGGTTGTTGACGGCAACATCACGCTTCTGGACAGCACGCCGGAGCGGGTGGTGCTGGAGGTCGACGGTGTACGACGATCCTTCGACGTGGCGGCGTACGGCGGCGGGACCTCGCGCGACGGGCTCGTGTGTGTGGACTCGTCGCTCGGAAGCGTGCGTCTCGTTCCGGTGGAGCGGTTCGTGGATCCGGCTGATCAGGTCGCGGCCGGATCGTTGGTGGCGCCAATGCCGGGAACCGTGATCCGGGTCGGTGTTGCGGTCGGTGACGCGGTGAAACAAGGGCAGCCGCTGCTGTGGCTGGAGGCGATGAAGATGGAGCATACGATCGCCGCCCCGGCGGACGGGGTCGTCGGTGAGTTGAAGGTGGAAGCAGGACAACAGGTCGAGGTCGGCGCCGTACTGGCAGTGGTTGGGGAGAACGCATGAGTTTCGTCGAATCGGAAGAGCGCTCGGAGCTGCGGAAGGTCGTCGGCGAGCTGGGCAAGAAGTACGGGTACGAGTGGTTCAACCGGCAGGCTCGCACCGGCGGTCACACCACCGAGCTGTGGCTGGAGGCCGGCAAGCTCGGGTACCTCGGTGTGAACCTCCCCGAGCAGTACGGCGGCGGAGGCGGCGGCATGGCCGACCTGTCCATCGTCCTCGAGGAGCTCGGCGCGGCCGGCTGCCCGCTGCTGATGATGGTCGTGTCACCGTCGATCTGCGGCACGGTGATCTCGCGTTTCGGCACCGACGAGCAGAAACAGCAGTGGCTCCCCGGTCTCGCCGACGGTACGACGATCATGGCGTTCGCGATCACCGAACCGGACGCCGGCTCGAACTCACACCAGATCACCACCACGGCCCGCCGTACCGAGAACGGCTGGTCGCTGACCGGGCGCAAGGTGTTCATCTCCGGACTCGACGTCGCGAAGGCGATCCTGGTCGTCGGGCGCACCGAGGACGCCCGCACCGGGAACCTCAAGCCGGCGCTCTTCATCGTCCCGATCGACGCGCCGGGCGTGGAGTTCCGGCAGATCGAGATGGACCTGATCAGCCCGGACAAGCAGTACGCGTTGTTCCTGGACGACGTACAACTGCCCCGCGAGGCGCTCGTCGGGTCCGAGGACGCGGCGCTGATGCAGCTGTTCGCCGGCCTGAACCCGGAGCGGATCATGGCGTCCGCGTTCGCGATCGGCATCGCGCGGCACGCCCTCGGCAAGGCAACGGCGTACGTCAAGGAGCGACAGGTCTGGAAGGCTCCGATCGGTGCGCACCAGGGTCTCGCGCACCCGCTCGCGCAGATCAAGATCGAGCTCGAGTTGGCCCGCCTGATGATGCAGAAGGCCGCAGCACTGTACGACGCGGGCGACGATCTCGCGGCGGGTGAGGCAGCGAACATGGCGAAGTACGCCGCCGGCGAGGTCGCCGTACGCGCGACCGATCAGGCCGTGCAGTCGCTCGGCGGGAACGGTATGACGGTCGAGTACGGCGTCGCCTCGCTGGTCGCCGCCGCTCGCGCGACGCGGATCGCACCGGTGAGCCGGGAGATGATCCTGAACTTCGTCGCACAGCACAGCCTCGGACTGCCCAAGTCGTACTAGAAGGAGTGGGGCAATGATCATCACGAGTCAGTTCCCGCCGGTCGAGGTGCTCGACGTACCGATCCACGACGCCGTACTCGGCAGAGCCCAGGAGTACGGCGACCGCCCGGCGATGGTCGACGGCGTCACCGGGAAGGAGCTCAGCTACGCCCAGCTGGACCACCTGACCCGGCGGGTCGCGGCCGGGCTGGCCGAGCTCGGCATCCGGCACGGTGACGTAATCGCGCTCTACAGCCCGAACACGATCCTGTACCCGGTGGTGTTCTACGGCGCCACTCGGGCCGGCGCGACCGTGACCACGGTGAACGCGCTGTACACCGCGGACGAGCTGCACAAGCAGCTGACCGACTCGAAGGCGAAGTTGCTGGTGACGATTTCGCTGTTCCTGCCGGTCGCGACCGCGGCGATCGAGGGTACGGACGTCTCGGAGATCTTCGTCTGCGACCAGGCCGAGGGGTACCGCTCGGTGCAGGAGCTGTTCGCGTCCACGGGTCCGGAACCGGTGGTGACGATCGATCCGGCCGTGGATGTCGCGGTGCTTCCGTACTCGAGCGGCACGACCGGCGCCGCGAAGGGCGTGATGCTGACGCACCGGAACATCGCGACGAACATCTCGCAGGCGGAGGTGATGATCACGCTCGCCGAGGAGGAGCGGATCATCGCGATCCTGCCGTTCTTCCACATCTACGGGCTGTCGGTGTTGATGAACCTGCCGCTGCGGCTCGGCGCGACCGTCGTCGTCCTGCCGAAGTTCGAGCTGCAGCAGTTCCTGACCACGCTCGACGAGCAGCGGATCACGCGGGCGTTCGTCGCGCCGCCGATCGTCCTGGCGTTGGCGAAACATCCGGCCGTGGACGGCGTCGACCTGTCGGCTCTGAAGCACGTCACGTCCGCGGCGGCGCCGTTGGACGGCGAGCTGGCCGAGGCGTGCGCGAAGCGGCTCGGGTTGCACGCCGTACTGCAGGCCTACGGGATGACCGAGTTGTCGCCGGGCACGCACGCCGTACCGCAGGACGACCTGGACCCGCCGCCCGGTGCGGTCGGCAAGCTGTTCCCGTCGACCGAGATGCGGCTGGTCGGGGCCGACGGGAACGATGCGGGCGAGGGCGAGATCTGGATCCGCGGGCCGCAGGTGATGAAGGGGTACCTCGGGCGGCAGGCGGAGACGGACGCGACGGTCGACCCGGACGGCTGGCTGCACACCGGCGACATCGGGCGGGTGGACGCGCGCGGATACCTGTACGTCGTGGACCGGGTGAAGGAGCTGATCAAGTACCACGGGTACCAGGTGCCGCCCGCGGAACTGGAGGCCGTGCTGCTCACCGACGACCGGATCGCGGACGCGGCCGTCATCGGGGTCGATGCGGACGGCAACGAAGTACCGAAGGCGTTCGTGGTGCCGATGCCGGGCGTTGCGCTGACGCCGGAGGACGTCATAGAGTACGTCGCTGCGCGGGTGGCGCCGTACAAGAAGATCCGGCAGGTGGAGTTCATCGACGCCGTACCGAAGGCAGCGTCGGGGAAGATCCTGCGGCGGGAGTTGCGGGCTCGCGAGGCTGCCCGTGAGTGAAGTTCTCAAGGCGCCTCAGCAGGACCGGTCGCGGGCGACGCGGCAGCGGTTGCTGGAGGCCGCGGTCGAGTCGCTGGCCGAGGTCGGGTACGCCGCGACGACGGTGTCGGTCGTCGCGGCGCGGGCCGGGGTGTCGCGGGGTGCGGCGCAGCATCACTTCCCGACGCGGGCGGACCTGTTCGCGGCGGCGGTCGAGTACATGACCGAGGTGCGGCTGGCGGAGATCCGCGCGCAGGCTGCCGCGTTGCCGAGCGGGGCGGGGCGCACCGAGGCGATCGTCGGGATGCTGGCGGACGTGTACACCGGTCCGCTGTTCCGCGCCGCACTGCACCTGTGGGTGGCGGCGTCGACAGAGGAGGCGTTGCGGCAGCAGATCGTGCGGCTGGAGTCACACGTGGGTCGGCAGGCGCACCGGGCCCTGCTGGAGGTGCTGGACATCAATGAGCGGACTCCTGGTGTGCGGGAGACCGTGCAGGGCGTGCTGGACATGGCACGCGGTCTGGGGCTGGCTGACCTGCTGAGCGACGACAGCGCGAGGCGGCGCGGCGTCGTACGTCAGTGGAGCCGAATCCTCGATCAGGCCCTCCGCGACCCTGGTGTGTGACCGAAGGCGCGCCGAAACAGCAGACTGATCGGCTATGCCCTGAACGAACCGGCGTAAGTGCGGGCTGCTCGTTCCGCGATGCGGCGGTCGACCTTTGCCGCTAGTTCGTCCGGTGTGCATTCGGTGACGTACGGCTCGAGGAAGGTCGGCGCGGTGCCGCCGGTGCCGACGTTGATCGCGATCGGCAGCAGCACCAGCGCGAGCGACACAGTCACCACGACCGTCCTGCTTCGTCGTACACCCGGGACGTCCAGTAGGCGGGCTGCGGGTAGGGGAATAGTTGTCGGTTCACATACATTGGTTGGTGATATGACTACGGAGCGGATCGACCGGACGGGTGTGGGGCTTCGGTCGGAGCGAGGGCCGATCCTGCTCGCGGTGATGCTGAGCATCGGGCTGGTCGCGATCGACGCCACGATCCTCGCCACCGCCGTACCGTCCGTCGTCGCCGACCTCGGCGGGTTCACCCAGTTCCCCTGGCTGTTCTCGATCTACCTGCTCGCGCAGGCCGTATCGGTGCCGATCTACGGCAAGCTCGCCGACCAGCGCGGGCGGAAGCCGATCATGCTGCTCGGCGTCGGGCTGTTCCTGCTCGGGTCGGTGCTGTGCGGGTTCGCCTGGAGCATGCCCGCGCTGATCGCGTTCCGGCTCATCCAGGGGCTCGGCGCGGGCGCGATCCAGCCGATCGGGATGACGATCGTCGGCGACATCTACACGGTCGCGGAGCGGGCCAAGGTGCAGGGCTACATCGCCAGCGTCTGGGGGATCGCGTCGTTCGTCGGCCCGACGCTGGGCGGTGTGTTCTCCGACTACCTCTCCTGGCGGTGGATCTTCTTCGTGAACATCCCGCTCGGGATGGCCGCCGCGTGGGTGCTCGTCCGCCGGTTCGACGAGAAGGTGATGGAGAAGACCAGCCACCGGATCGACTACGCCGGCGCGATCCTGCTCGCGGTCGGCGGTTCGCTGCTGCTGCTCGGGTTGCTCGAGGGCGGCGTGATGTGGGCCTGGGACTCGCCGACGAGCATCGTGATCCTGGCCGCGGCCGTCGTACTGCTGATCGCGTTCGTGCTGGTCGAGCGGCGCGCGGCCGAGCCGATCCTGCCGCTGTGGGTGCTCGGCAAGCGCGTGCTCAACTCGGCGAACTCGGCCGCGTTGCTGATCGGGTTGCTGATGATCGGCCTGTCGACGTACGTGCCGCTGTTCGCCCAGAGCGTCCTCGGTACGTCGGCCCTCGTCGCCGGGTTCACGCTCGCCGCGATGACCCTCGGCTGGCCGATCGCGGCGTCGCTCGCGGGGCGGATCTACCTGCGCGTCGGCTTCCGTACGACGATGTCGATGGGCGCCCTGATCGTCGTCATCGGATCCGGCGTGCTGCTCACGGTCAACGCCACGAGCGCCGTACTGCACCTCGCCGCGGCCTGCTTCATCATCGGCATCGGGCTCGGGTTCTCGGCGTCGCCGTCGGTCGTGGCGGCGCAGTCGTCGGTCGAATGGCAGACGCGCGGTGTGGTGACCGGCGCGAACATGTTCGCCCGCTCGGTCGGCAGTGCGGTCGGGGTTGCCGTCTTCGGCGCAGTGGCGAACGGCGTCGTCGCCGCCCGTCTCGGGGACGACCACGCGGACCTGGAGAAGGTACCGGCCGGGGTCCTGGCTCCCGCGATCCACGACGTCTACTACGGCGCCGCCGCAGCCGCCCTCCTCCTCGTCGTAGCCGTCCTCTTCATGCCCAACCGCATCACCGAACGCCCACTCCGCTAGCTTGGCCACTCCTCGCGTACCCGGTCCGCGACTGCGGCGGACCCGCCGTACAGCCAGACGCCCGTGTACATCAGCACCCGGTAATCACCCCGCGGTGGCGTTGAACAGGTTATTTCCTGTGTCCTGGCCCCGGTTCCTGTGCACCGGACCTGGGGCGGACATTTAGCGGTCCAGGGCGGTCACGAAGCGGGTCAGGAGGGCGGCGAACGTGGCTTGGTCTTCGGGGAGCCAGTTGGCCATTGCGGCGGCGAAGTGGGTGCGGCGGTGGGTGTGGACCAACCTGGCGTGAGAACGACTGAAGGCTCCGAGTGTGACCGCCCAGGCGCGGCGCTCACACTCGGAGCCGGCCACCTCAAGGGGGAGGTTCCCGGTGAGGTGTCGGGAGCCTCCGGTGTCCTACCGCCCAGGACACTCGGCCCTGCCTGGCCCGAGGTGTCGGCCAGGAGGTGGGTTGGAACGGCTGGGCGGCGGCGATACAGGGAACTCAGCCGCCAAGCCCAGCCGGGTCAGGTGGGCGGTGCGGTCCGGAGCTGAGGAGTGCTCCGGACCGCACCTTGGGTTTCGTCCGGGACTGAGGAGTGCCACGGACCTTCCAAGCGCCGACCCTGAACGTGAGGAGACTCCAGGGTCAGCAGACCGGGTCTGAGGAGGACCCGGAAATCTGCGGTTTTCAGTCGATCGGGTCGAGCGGGCCGAGCAGGTCGTTCGTGACCTTGAGACCGGCGAAACGGCGCCGCATCGCCTGTTCGTAGCGGGCCGCCAGCGGCGCTTCCGCGACGTACTGCGCGATCACGTGCTCGCCGAACCAGACCCGGACTCGGCGCCGGTGCTGTCTCGACGTCATTTCCGCGATGGTCACAACCTCTCACCCCGTAACTCTCAGCCCTTGCAACCAGTTGGACTTACTGGTTGTCATGGCAGTAATGGTGCACGAGCCCAACGTGACCGCTCTAGGACCTGGACCGGACCTTTGCCGGACCTCTTCCGGTCCTCTCGCGGACATCTGGGGGACAGCACCTTGTCGTGGGGCACAAGTCGAGACAACGTCTGACTGACGTGAACGGGAGGAACGATGGCGAGTAGGTATGCGCCAAAGACGGTCCTGGCGTACCTGATCCAGCGCCGGAACCAGACCTACTCCGAGATCGTCGCCGAGTTCGTCGAGCTGGGTGGAACCATCACCGAGCGGCACCTGCGTCGCCTCGCATCGGGCGAGCGCGCAGGGACCACTCCTCAGACCCGGCGCACCCTGCAACGTCTGTTCGGCAAGCCGGTCGAGGAACTCCTCGCGCCGTACGTGCCGGAACAGGCCGCCCAGGTGGTGCCGGCACCTGCCGCGAGTGGACGGATCACGACAGGTAATGAGATGGAGGTTCTCGACATGGCTGCCAGCCGCGCGAGGGCATTTGCCCTCGCGGCCCAGTCCGGTCTCGGAAGCGAGGCCATGGAACAGGTGTACGACGACGTACGCCACGCCGCCCAGGCGTACCCGCAGCGTCCACTCCCGGAGATCCTCGGCCAGCTGGTCGAGACGCAGGACCTGGTGTTCGGCCTGCTGGAGAGCCGCCAGCGCCCGGAGCACCACCGCCAGCTGTACTTCCTGGCCGGCGTCACCGGCGGTCTGCTCGCCAAGGCTTCCCACGACCTCGGCAACCCGCACGCCGCACTGACCCAGGCGCGGACCGCGTTCATGTGCGCCGACAACGCTGACCACCACGGCCTGCGCGCCTGGGTGCGCGGACTGCAGTCGCTGGTCTCCTACTGGGCCGGCAACCCGCACGACTCGGTGCGGTACGCGCAGCTCGGCGCCGGGTACGCGGAGCAGGCCAACAGCACCACCAGCGTCTGGCTCCCGGTCAGCGAGGCCCGTGCGTGGGCCGCGCTCGGCAACCCGGAGGCCACCCGGGCCGCCCTGGAGCGCGCCGAAGAGGCGTGGAACTCGGTCCACAACGACGACCTGGACGACATGGGCGGCCTGTGCACGTTTGGCCGCAACCGTCAGCTGTACTACGCCGCCGACGCGCTCGCTCAGCTTCCCGGTGAGGTCGAGCAGGCGCAGAGGTACTCGAGCCAGGCCGTCGACGCGTACACCGACCAGAACCACCCGGAGTGGGCCTTCGGCGACGCCGCCGGCAGCCACGCCGCGATGGCGATCACCCGGATCGCGAGCGGCGAGCTGGACGGTGCGGCGGACGCACTGGCTCCGGTGCTGACGCTGCCGACCGAGCGCCGGATCAACGGCGTGGTGCACTCGGCCCGCCGGGTCCACCAGGCCCTGCGGCAGTCCGGTCGGGCCGACGACGCCCGCGAGCTGCAGGAGGAGATCGAGACCTTCACCCGGACCCCGATGCAGACCTACCCCCGGTAGCCTGCGCGGATGGAGGAGCTCAGCGGACGGCTGACAGTACTGCGGGAATTCCGGACAACCGATCTCGACGACTACCTGGCCATCGCCGGTGACGACCGGGTCACCACCTGGATGGCGTTCGACAGCTACGACCGCGCCAAGGCCGAGCAGAACCTGGCCGGCATCGTGGCGCGGTCCGCGCAGGAGAACCGTCCCGACTACATGCTCGCCGTGACCCGGCCGGACGACGATCATGTGATCGGGTTCGGCCGGATCGCGCCGAGCGGGCCGTGGGCCGCCAAGCTCGGGTACGCGATCGGCGCGGACCACTGGGGCCAGGGGTACGCCACGGACGCGGCCCGGGTGCTGCTGGGCTTCGCGTTCGGCGCTCTCGGCCGGCACCGGGTCACGGCCGCGATCGGCCCCGAGAACGAGGCGTCGATCGCGGTCGTCAAGCGCATCGGCTTCACCTACGAGGGCCATCTCCGCGACCACGTCTTCACCAACGGCGCCTGGCGCGATTCCCTGCTGTACTCCCTGCTTGAAGCCGAACATGCACCCGCGAGCCACCCGCAACCTTGACGCGCGGAGCGGGCCCGGCATCTGGCTCTACACCAACCCGATTTTCGTCGACGTGGTCTAGTTGTGGTGTGGTGGTCAGCCAACTGAACCCGCTCCGGGACGAGCTCGCGCGGATGATTCTGACGAAGGTCGCGGGGCCGGATCCGCGCGCCGAGCGCGACCGGGTGCACAAGACGCCCGGTCCGCGCTGGTTCGCGCCCGAGAGCCCGATCCGGCGGGTGCACGGGGACGCGTCGATGTTCGCCGGGGGACTGCGGGCGTTGCTGCTGCAGTCGTTGCACCCGCTGGCGATGGCTGCCGTGGCGGCGCACTCCGGGTACCGGGGCGATCCGTGGGGACGTCTGCGGCGTACCAGCTACTTCCTGGCGATCACGACGTACGGCGCTGTCCCGGACGCCGAGGAGGCGATCGCACATGTCAGGTCCGTGCATGAGCGCGTCCGCGGGACCAGCCCGGACGGGGTGAAGTACCGGGCGTCTGACCCGCACCTGCTCAAGTGGGTGCATGTGGCCGAGGTGGACAGCTTCCTCGCGGCACACCAGCGCTACGGCGCGCATCCGCTCAACGCGACGGAGCAGGATCAGTACGTCGAGGATGCGGCGCTCGTGGCGGGCAAACTCGGGGTGATCGACCCACCGACCACGGTGGCCGAGCTGCACGACCTGCTGAAGCAGTACCAGCCTGAGCTCCGCGGTACGACGGAAGCGCGCCAGGCCGCCCGCTTCATGCTGGTGCACCCGCCGGTGCCGTGGGCCGTGCGGCCCGCGTACGGCGTACTGACGGCTGCTGCGGTCGGGCTGCTGCCGTGGTGGACCAGGCTGCCGCTGCGGCTCCCGTACCTCCCGCTGGCCGAGCGGACCGTCGTACGGGCGGCAGGCGACGGACTCACCCGAACCATCCGCTGGGCCCTCGCCTCACCGACACTGGCCTCTCCAACTGTGGCAGAAACCGGCGCTGGGGCGTGACGCGCCGGTAGGTTGTTCTCGTGCCGCTGCGTCCTCATCGTCCCCTCCCGTTGGCCACTCCGGCGGGAGTCGAGGTACTGACCAAGATCCTGACCCAGGGGCCGATCCCGCGGGTGGAGATCGCGCGCCGGACCGGGCTGTCCCAGGCGGCCGTGACGAAGGCGGTCGCGCCGCTGATCGAGACCGGGTTCGTCACCGACCAGACGGCGCCGGCGGACGGCGACAGCCAGCTCGGGATCGGACGGCCGGTGAGCCCGGTGACCGTCGTACCGAGCAGCGTCTCGGTGATCGGCGTCAAGGTCACGCCGACGAGCCTGATCGGCGTCACCACCGACTTCACCGCCGGCATCCTCAACGTGCGGCACGAGGAGCTGGACAGCACCGACCCGGAGGCGGTGATCGAGCAGGTCGCCGGGCACGTGAAGGCGCTGATCGCCGCACTGAAGTCCGGTACGGCTGCAGCGGGTCCGCTCGCCGGGATCGGGATCGCGGTATCGGGCGATGTCGACGCGACCCACGGCGTGGTGCGCGACTCGCCGCTGATGGGCTGGCGCAGTGTCCCGGTCGCAGAGCTGCTCGGCAAACGGGTCCGCGTACCGATCGTGGTATCGAACGACGTCCGCGCGCTGACCGTGGCCGAGCACTGGTTCGGCGCCGGGGTGAACGCGGACTCGTTCGCCGTCGTGACGATCGGCTCCGGCATCGGGTGCGGGCTCTACATCAACGGCGAAGTGGTCTCTGGCGCGTACGGCGTATCGGGCGAGCTCGGCCACCTGCCACTCGCGCCGGGCGACCTGGTGTGTACCTGCGGCCGGCGCGGTTGCGTGGAGACCGTGGCGTCGTCGGACGCGATCCTGACGCGGACGCGGGAGACCACCGGGCGGGCGGACCTGGATCTGCCCGGTGCGATCAAGTTGGCGCACGAGGGCAACGAGCAGGCGCGCGAGGCGTTCGACCGGGCCGGTGAGGTGATCGGCTCCGCGCTGGCCGCGATGGTGAACCTGGTCGGGCCGGAGCTGGTGATCATCGCCGGCGAGGGCGTCGCGGAGTACGACCTGTACGAGCAACGGATGCGGCGCGCGTTCGCGGAGCACGCGTTCGGCGCGGCCGGGGACTGCCGGCTGATGCTCCGCTCACACACCTTCGACGACTGGGCCCGCGGCGCCGCCGCCACCGTCATCCGCTCGTACGTCCGCGGCGAACCACCCCTCCAACGCTGACCGCACGAGCGGACATCCGGCGCTCCGGTCAGATGTGGGCGTCGGTGGCGGCATCCGGAGACTCGCAACAGGCCATGGAGACCTGCAACCCGACATTCCCTGTCTCCCCCCACCAGCCCCTGTCTCCAGTCCCACCGCCCGCCCGCACAACCGCCCACACCACACCACCCCACGCACCGCCCGCACGCACCGCCCGCACCACACCACCGCTGGCCCGCACCGCACCACCCCACGCACCACCCGCACCGCACCACCGCCCGGTCCATCCCGTCGGCCGGCGCCGAGGTCGGGCGCGACGAGAGCCCTCCGCACAGGAGGGGATATCCGATGGTGTTGTGGCTTCTCCGTTGGTGTTAGAGGGGAGAACCCACAACGCCAGGGGATATCCGTTCTTGTGCCGGACGGGTGGCTGCCGGACGGGTAGGCGGGTGATGGAGTTGGTGGCGGGACGGCGGCTCGTGGCGGGTTGATGTGCACGCTCGACAGGTAGTGCACCGGCGAGACGGTGTACGCACGGACACGTTCACGCTCAGGTGCACTACCTGTTCACTGGACATGTCCTGTCGAGCGTGCACATCACACCAAGCCCGGCACCGCCCCGGAACCCGTCGACCACCCACACACCAGTCACAAGAGCCGGATATCCCCTCGAGTTTCAACTGCGGGCGGCGGCGAGGATTTTGCGCCAGACCTTCTTGTAGGACTCGAGGCCGTCGGCCGCGAGTGGGCCGGTGGGGCCGGCGGTGATCGAGACGCGCTCCGGGATGGTGCCCCAGACCGGGATGTTCTCCTCCGCGTACTGCTGCATGGCTTCCTGGTACGAACGCGTGTAGGTCCGCGCCGAGCAGATCACCAGGCCGACCGGGATGTGATCGGGAACCAGTTCCAGCACCGCCTTGACCCGGGGGGTCTCGACCCCGCCGACCCGCGTCGGCAGGATCACGATCCGGGCCCGTTCGAGCGCCTTGTTGAGCATCCGCTCGTGGGACGGCGGCATGTCGACGATGCCGATACCCTCGGGCGGAACCTTGTCCACCGCCTTGCTCAGCAGCCGCTCGGTCGGTGCCTCCGCGATCTCGATCCGGTTCAGGTGCTCGTCCTCGGACTCTGCGATCCAGTCCGCGGCGCTACCCTGCGGATCGGCGTCGATCAGAGTGGCTGTGCGACGGTTGGAAGATGCCAGCGCGGCCAAGTACACCGACGTGGTTGTCTTCCCGACCCCGCCCTTCAGTGCAGCTGTCACGATGATCATGGGAGAGAACTTACCCGGTTTTGTCCGAAAATCGGCGTGTCGTCGGCGTTGCTCCCGCACATCGTGATAGTTGCCCCTGGCCCGTGTGTACAAGCTCAAGCCCGCTTCAGCCTGAATCCTTTCGCCCGGCCGGTGCCTCTTACTCCCGAAATCGCACCCCGACGAAGGAGCACCTCATGACCTGGATCATCGTCGCGGCGGCCGTCACGGTCCTGCTACTCGGCACCTGCAGCGCGGTTGTCCCGCGGCAAACTTCAACGCGACTGCGCCGACGGGCAGTGCACGTTGACTAGTCGCCCTTCTTGACCAGTTCGACCAGTGCGCTCAGGCCGTCGGCGCCGTACCCGGCGGCGTCTGCGCGGGCGAACAGTGCGGCTACCGCACCCGGCACGGTCACGTCGAGGCCTGCCTCGGTGAATGCCTGTACGGCGTGCTCGGCTCCGACGGCCTGCATGTGGAGGTTGCTGTCACCGCCGTCGTGTGTGCCGGAGTCGATCGCGCCGGTCAGGATGCGGAGGAAGCCCATCGGACCGTCCGCGGTCAGATCGGTGAGCATCGTCGCGGCGTACGGGCGGAGTTTCTCCGCGCTGCCGACCAGGCTCGCCGAGTAGAAGTAGCTGATCAACGTGGTCCAGAAGATGTTCAGCATGGCCTGGTAGTAACGCATTGCCTGCCCGGGGTCGGTGCCGACGTGGTCGACCCGGCCGAGCACCTCCAGCGTCTCCTGGTGTGCGGCGACCGCTTCCGCGGGTCCGGCGTAGAACACGTACGAACCGGGCTGCCCGATCCCCGCTGGCGGCACCATGATGCCGCCGGTCACCAGCGTCCCGCCGCGCTCGGCCACCCATTCGGCCGCCCTCCGCAACCGCTCCGGGCTGTCCGAGCTGAGGTTGAACAGCACCCGCCCGCGCAGGTCCGCCTCGGCCAGCGACTCGAACATCGCGCCGGAGTCGACCTGACTGATCACGACGACCTTGCTCGCGGCCACCGCCTCGGCCGCGGTCGCCGCCGGTACCGCTCCCAGACCGTCCGCCTTGCCGGGCGTCCGGTTCCAGACGGTGGTCGGATGGCCGGTCGCGACGAACGTCCTGGCCATCGTGGACCCCATCGCACCGAGCCCGATCACTGTTACTGCTTCACGTGAACTCATGCACCCGATGCTCGAAGAACGCGCTACGGGTTTACTACGGGTATGTACTTCGGGGTGCTCGGTCCGCTGCTCGTGCGGACGGACGCCGGCGAACCGGTCGCCGTACCCGACACGAAGGTCCGGACGCTACTCCTCGACCTGCTGGCGAACCAGGGCCGCCCGGTCAGCGCGGACCGGCTGATCGACGACCTGTGGGGCGCCATGCCGCCGCGCAACGCGACGGGCACGCTGCAGGCCCGCGTCTCCCAACTGCGCAGCGCACTGGACCGTGCTGAGCCGGGCGCGCGCAGCCTCGTCCAGCACGGCCCCGCCGGCTACACGCTCACCGCAGACGTTGTCGACAGCAACATCTTCGAGCAGCACGTGCGGACGGGCCGGCTGCAGGAGGCGCTAGCTCTGTGGCGTGGACAGCCGTACGCCGACCACGAGTTCGCCCGGGCGACCCGCGAGCACCTGGAGGACCTGTACCTGACCGCGCTCGAGCAGCTGTCCGACCGCGGTGACGACGTACTGCAGCAGACGACCGCCCTGGTCCAGCAGCGCCCGCTCGACGAGCGGCTGCACGCCGTACACCTCAAGGCGCTCTACCGGGCCGGGCGCCAGCACGAGGCGCTCGACCAGTACGCCGAGCTCCGCAAGGCACTGGCCGAAGAGCTCGGCGCTGACCCCGGGCCGGAACTGAAGGAGCTGCACCAGGCGATCCTGCGCCACGAGCTCCGCCGCCCGTCCTCGCTCCCGGAGCCGCTCAACGATTTGATCGGCCGCGACGAGACGCTGGCCGACGCACAACACCTGCTGGCAGCAAACCGGTTGCTGACGCTGGTCGGTCCCGGTGGAGTCGGGAAGACGCGTCTGGCGCTGGAGCTCGGCCGCAGCGCGAGCAATGCGCGTCTGGTCGAGCTCGCTCCGCTGCAGCAGGACGACGTACTGGAAGCGCTGGCCACCGCACTGGGTCTCCGCGACGAGTCAACCGACCTCTTCCCGCGGCTGCTCGATTCACTCAGCAACCGGCAGCTCCTGCTCATCCTGGACAACTGCGAGCACCTGAACCTGGCAGACCTGGTACGGCGTTTGCTCGCAGCAGCTCCCGGTCTACGCGTACTCGCGACCAGCCGCGAGCCTCTCGGCCTGACTGGTGAGCGAGTGCTCGACGTACCGCCCCTGACAGCAGCAGCCGCTAGAGAGCTGTTCCGGGCCCGGGCCGGTGTCACCGACGACGTGACCGCGATCTGCGCACGGCTCGACGGCATTCCGCTCGCGCTGGAGCTGGCCGCGACCCGTGTGCGCGCACTGGGCGTCCAAGGACTCGCCGAGCGGCTGGGCGACCGCTTCCGGTTGCTGACCGGCGGCAAGGGTGGTCCGGAACGCCAGCGCACGCTGCGAGCCACCATCGACTGGAGCTGGGACCTGCTGGACGAGGAGGAGCGCCAGATGCTCCGGAGACTCGCGGTCCAGGCCGACACGTTCTCACTGGAGGCGGCGGCCGAAGTGAGCGATCTGCCCGAGCACCTCCTGCTGGCACTGGTCGACAAGTCGCTGGTGGTCGCTAGCGGCGGTCGGTACCGATTGCTTGAGTCTGTCGCTGCCTACAGTCTGGAACGGCTGAGCGAGGCCGGCGAGGAGACAGCCGTCCGTGGTCGGCACGCGGCCTACTACCTCGCGCTCGCACGCCAGGCCGACCTGCACGGGCCTGGCCAGCGGGAGTGGCTTCGGCGGCTCGACCAGGAGGCAGCGAACTTCCGGGCCGCTCCGCCGTCACTCGAGCTCGCGACGGCGCTCGCGTGGTACCGGTACTTGCGCGGCCGGCTCGGCGAAGCACGTCGTACCCTCACCGCCGCTCTCGCCTTGCCCGACCAGGAGCCAGCGCTCCGTGCGCAGGCCATGGTCTGGCTGGCGGGCATGGCGGCGACCGACGCCCAGGGCACCGATGCTGCAGAAGCCGGTGAGGAAGCGCTGCGAGCCGTCGGCGACGACCCGCACGCGCTCTGGTTCCTGACGATGACCCGCTGGGCGTACGGCGACGCGGAGGTGCTGTTCACGCGGATCGACCGGGCGATCGAGGCGTTCACCGAGCGCGGCGACCGCTGGGGTCTCGCGGCGGCGCTGAGCACGCGCGCGCAGCTGAACATCGTGCGCGCGGATCTGGGCGCGATGCGCCGGGACAGCCTGCGTAGCCTCGAGCTGTTCGACGCGCTCGACGACGACTGGGGCCGGCTGCAGGCGACGTACACGCTGATCGTGGCCGCCGAGATCAGCGGTGACTACCCGACCGCTACGGCGTACCTGGAGGAGGCGATCCGGCACGCGGAGGATCTCGGGCTGTGGGCAGAGGTCTCGTTCCGCACCGCGGGCCTGGGCCGGATCGCGCTGCTGACCGGCGACTACGCGCGAGCCGACGAACTGCACGAGCGGGCCCGGCTGCTGGCGATCGAGCAGTCCAACAAGTCGGCCGAGGAGTACGCCGAGGTCGGTCTCGGCCTCACCGCCCGCCGCCAGGGCCGCCTCGACGACGCCGAGCGGCACTTCACCAAGTGGCTCGACTGGCTGACCCAGGTCGGCGGCACCCCCGGTATCGCGTTCATCAGCAACCAGCTCGGCTTCATCGCCGAACAACGCGGCGACTACGCAACGGCCCGTACCCTGCACGAGCGCGGCCTCCGGCTCGCCCAGGAGATCGGCGACCAGCGCGCGATCGCCCTCGCCCTCGAAGGCCTGGCCGGCGCGACCGAGAACCCCGCCCGCGCCCTAGCCCTACTCACCGAAGCAGCAGCCTTACGCCACCAAACCGGCGCCCCGCTCCCACCAGCCGAACGCTTCGACGTAGACCGAATTACTTGCCGAGCCAGGTGTTGACCTTGGGCTGATTGGTTTTGACCCATTTTTCGGCGGCCTGGTCGGGGGTCAGTTTGTCGACGGCGATCATCCGGGCGACGGCGTTCTGGTCTTCGTTGGTCCACTGGAAGTTCTTGACCAGGTCGTACGCCGGGCTGCCGGAGTCGGCGAACTTCTTCGAGACGATCTTGTCGAGGTCGTACGGCGGGTAGTCGCAGGCGACCTTCGCCGGAACCGCGTCGCAGCCCGTCTTGTATGTCGGCAGGTTGATCTTCACCAGCTTGACCTCGTTGAAGAACCACTGCGGCTCGTAGAAGTACGCGAGCAGCGGCTTCTTGTTCTTCTCCGCGTCCCGGAACGCCTGGATCAGCGCGGTCTCGCTGCCGCTCTGCACCACCTTGTAGTTCAGCGACAGGTTCGTCACCAGCGCCTCGTCGTACGTCACGTACGACGGGTCGCCGTCGAGCAGCTGTCCCTTGCCGCCGGACTCCGACGTCTTGAACAGGGCGGCGTACTTGTCGAGGTTCTTCCAGTCCGTGATGTCCGGGTACTTGGCGGCCATCCACGGCGGCACGTACCAGCCGATCACGCCTTTGACCCCGGTGGAGCCGGCTTCGACCGCGACCTTGTCGGTGGTGATGTACTTCTTCTTCAGGTCCTCGTGGCCCCAGTTCTCCAGGTTCACGTCCACCTCGCCGGTGGCGAAGCCCTGCCAGGCGATCTCTTCCTTGAGGTTCTTCTTCACCACCGTGCAGCCGAGGTCCTTGGTCGCGACGTACGCCACCACGGCGGCGTTCGCCTCGTACCCGACCCACGGGCTCACGGTCAGGTTGAACGTGCCGCAGTCCTTTCCCCCGGCGGCCGGCTTGTCCGCGCCGACCTTCTCCCCACCGCACCCGGCCAGCGCGAGCGCGACCGCCGTCAGCACACCGGCGTACCGGAGTTTCTTCACCGCTTGTCTCCCCTGCTTTTGAATTGAGTAGCGCCTTGGAAGTTCTGGGTACGGCGGGCCGCCGCCTGCGTGATCCGGTCGAGCATCACGCCCAGCAGGACGATCGCCAGCCCCGCGGCCAGCCCCTTGCCGTACAACTCGCTCTGCGCGAAGCCCGCCGCCACGTCGTACCCGAGGGCGCCCGCGCCGACCAGCCCACCGACCACGACCATCGAGAGCACGTAGATCAGGCCCTGGTTGACCGCAAGTGTGATCGCCCGCCGGGCCACCGGCAGCTGCACCTTGCTGATCACCTGCCAGGAGCTCGACCCGACCGAGTTCGCCGCCTCGACGGTCGCGACCGGCACCGCCTTGATGCCGTCCGCAACGATCTTGGTGGTCACCGGTACGGCGAACACCACCGCGGCCGCGATCGCGGTGAACCGGCTGGTCCCGAACAACGCCAGGAACGGCACCAGGTACACGAACGGCGGCATCGTCTGGCCCGCGTCCAGCACCGGCCGGATCCAGGTGTCGACCCGATGATTCCGCCCGGCCCACACGCCAAGCGCGAGCCCGACGGCCACGACCACGACCGTCGCGAGCAGCGTCGACGCCAGCGTGACCATGCTGTCCTGCCACACGCCCGTCGCCACCAGCAACACGAGGCACACCGCCGCCGGCACGGCACCTCGCCAGCCACCGAGCAGAAAGGCCAGCGCGACGACGACCACGGTCACGAGCCACCACGGCGACCCGGTCAGGAGCGCTTCGAGCGGGTTGAGGAGACCGATGGTGACCGCGTCCCGGACGCCGTACGTGAACCCGCCGAAGACGTCCTGCACCCATACAGTCACATCGGACGCGACGATCGCGATCCGCGAGCCCACGTTGACGTCCGACGGGAACTCGGCCGCCCATACGTAGGTGCGGGAGAACCAGACCGCGACAAGCACCGCGACGGCGCCCGCGCCGAGTAGGACCTTCCGCCGCACACTCGCCGTACGCCAGGGCCGGTCGCCCGCCGCCGTCGTCACCCGGTCGAGGACGATCGCGATTACCACGATCGCCAGCCCGGCGTTGAACGCGACGCCGACATCGAGTGTCTGCAGCGCCTTCAGCACGGTCTGGCCGAGGCCCGGTGCGTCGATCAGCGCGGCCACGGTCACCATCGAAAGCGCCGCCATGATGGTCTGGTTGATGCCGACGACAACGGTCGACCGCGACATCGGCAGCAGAACCGTCAGCAAGGTCTGACCACGGGTCGAGCCGAGCGAGCGCGCCGCCTCGACGCTCTCCGGCGGCACCGAGCGGATCGCGTGCGCGGTCAGCCGGACCGCGGGCGGCGCCGCGTAGATCAAGGTGGCGATCGTCGCCGCGGCCGGCCCGATCGCGAAGAACAGCGTCAGCGGCGCGAGGTACACGAACGTCGGCAGCGTCTGCATCAGGTCGAGCACCAGCGTGGCGACCTTGAACGCACGGTCCGACAACCCGGCCCAGATCCCGAGCGGAATCGCGACCAGCAACGACAGCAGCACCGCGGCGATGGTCAGCGCGAGCGTGTCCATGCTCTCCTGCCACAACCCCTGCAGCCCGACGAACCCGAGGCCCAACGCAGTCAGTACGGCGACCGTCCAGTTGCCGAACGCCCACGCGCAGTACGCCGAGATCGCGACCACCCCGAGCCACCCGATCACCGGGACCGGCCGGTCGTACGACGGCTGCGAGATGACGTTCTGCAGCAGTACGACGAAGTGGTCGACGACGATCCGGATCGCGTCGAAGAACACGTTGCCCTGGCCGACGTCGTCGCGGTGATCGGTCAGCCAGCGATGCAGCGGGGTGGTCTCCTGCCCGCCGAGGACGAGCGTGTCGATGCCGCGCAGGACGAAGTACGCCGCGACCCAGACGACGAGCAGCACGCCGACGATCACACTGCGCCGCGGCCGGCGTACCTCGACCTCGATGTCGCTCGTGATGGCAGCCATCAGGCGGTCTTGTCGTTCGGCGGCGCCACGACGGCGAGAATCTCCTCGTCGCAGATCACCCCGAGCAGCGTGCCGCCGTCCACGACCTTCACCGGGCGATCGGACTCGAGCACGAGCCGCGTCGCCTCCCGGACCAGTACATCGGGCCCGAGCTCCGGGCCGTCGAGCGGCTCGTCCGGACGCGGGTCACGAACGATCCAGCGCAGCGTGAGTACGTCGGCCCGCGGTACGTCGCGGACGAACTCGCGCACGTAGTCGTCGGCCGGCGCCCCGACCAACTCGTCGCCGGTGCCGAGCTGGACCGCGGCGCCGTCGCGCATCAACAGGATCCGGTCGCCCAGCTTCAAGGCCTCGGACAGGTCGTGGGTGACGAACACCATCGTCTTGCCGACCTCGCGGTGCAGCCGGACGACCTCGGTCTGCATCTCGCGCCGGATCAGCGGGTCGAGCGCGGAGAACGGCTCGTCGAACAGCAGTACGTCGGGATCGTTCGCGAGCGCCCGCGCCAGGCCGACCCGCTGCTGCATGCCTCCGGACAGCTGCTCGGGGTACATGTGCTCGTTGCCGGACAGGCCGACCAGGTCGATGACCTCCTGCGCACGACGCCGCCGGTCCGGCTTGCTCTCGCCGCGGATCTCCAGGCCGTACGAGACGTTGTCGATCACCTTGCGGTGCGGGAGCAGCCCGAAGTGCTGGAACACCATCGAGAACTTGCTCCGCCGCAGTGCGCGCAGCCGCTTCTCGTCGGCTGCGCGCAGGTCCTCGCCCTCGAAGACCAGCCGCCCGGCGGTCGGCTCGATCAGCCGGGTCAGGCACCGGACCAGCGTGGACTTGCCCGAACCGGACAGCCCCATCACGACGAACACCTCACCAGGTGCGACGTCGAAGCTCAGGTCGCGAACGGCCGCCGTACAGCCGGTCCTCGCGTACAGGTCCGCCCGGTCGAGCGCCGCCAGCTCCGGCCGGCGCGGAATCCGCTGGGCCTTCGGCCCGAACACTTTCCACAGGTTCTGGACGGACAGCAAGGCGTCGGATTCCTGGATGTCGGGGTACTCGAGCTGAGCGGTCACAGGTAAACCCTCGCATCCCCGCTGGCAGACACAACGTGAACCGGGACTCTACCCAACGACGAGACCCCCGACGCCTGTCAGGGCTGGTACGGCGGGGCCTCGCCCCAGCCCCAGTGCGGGACGGGGGCCTTCGGCGGTGGGGTCGCGCCGGGCTGGGAGTTCGCGAGCGCGATCCGGGTGCCCCATTCGACGTACGCGACGAACGCCGAGCGGAACTCCGGATCCTTCGGGAGCCCGGCCGGGTCGGCGCTGCTCGCGATCAGGGCGGCCCAGCGCGACCGCTGCTCCTCGGTCAGCCCGAGGTTCAGGTGGTGCGACAGCATCGCCGGGTAGCCACCGAGCTCGTCGGTGTAGCGGCTGTGGCCGCGGAACACCTCGCCGAGCCAGATCGCCACGTGCTCGCGGTGGTTCTCGCTCATGTGCGCGAAGACCGGTGCGAGGATCGGGTCCTCGAGCACCTGGTCGTAGAACACGTCGGTCAGCCGGCGCAGCGCCTCGTGCCCGCCGGCCCACTCGTACAGCGTCGGAGTAGTCACGTAATTATGTAATCACACGAACAGGGCATCCGAGACCGCCTTCAGTTCCGCCTCGATCCGGGTGTCGCCGTCGGCGGTGAACCACAGCACGTTCTGCAGGATCCGCCCCGCTGTCCAGGCCAGTCCCCGGTCGCGGTCGATCCCGGTGACCTCGAGCATCAGGTCGAACCGGTCCCGGATCGCCTGCGCCACGTCGCCGGTCGCGACCAGGTCCTCCCACCGGTTCCACAGCACCGGGAACAGCTCGAACGCCGGGTCACCTGCGAGCGGCTTCGGGTCGATCACCAGCCACGGCTGCCGCTGCGCAGCCATCACGTTGTAGTAGTGCAGGTCCCAGTGCAGCAGGCGGTCACCGGGTTCCGGCAGCAGCTCGGTGACCTGCGCGACGAACCGCCGTACCAGTTGCTGGTCTGCCGCATCGGAAAGGCGAGGGATCAGCCGCGGTGCGTCCTCGATCATCCCGGCGGCGATGTCCGAGAGATGGCGGATGCCGGGCGGGGCGGGTACGGCGCTCAGGTGGTTCAGGAGCTCGGCGAGGATCCGGGTCGCCTCGACGTCGTCCGGCAGGTCGTCGAGGGTCCGCGGCTCGAGGCGTTCGAGCAGCAGCGTCGACGTCTCCGGATCGTCCTCGAACACCTCGACGACATCGTCGTGGCTCCACGTCCGCAGCGCGAGCGCCTCGCTCTCGGACTCCTCGTTGACGCTCTGCAGCTTGAGCATCGCCGCGGTCCCGTCCCGCCGTACGACGGGGAGGATGAGCGACGCCTCGCCGCTCAACGGGTCGCCGGACACGGTCAGCTGCCACTCGTCGACGTACCGTTCGACCGCCCCGGGCAGCCCCGCCAACCAGTCGGACGCCTTCTCACTGTGGTTCCGGACGAGCTTCGCGGGAATCTCGATCACCCTCGGCACAGTAGGTGATTCGAGGCCGCTCCGCCTGGATTTTCGTAGCTGAGGCGATCTGGGCCGCGAGTAGGTGGTTCGGGCGGGATGTGGTTGGGTCTTGGCGTGGAGAGCAGGCTTCGGCGGGTGCGGCGGATCGTGGCGGTTATCTATCTGGGGATCCCGGTGGTGCTGCTGGTGGTCGTCGCGGTGATTGCGTCGACGGGTACGGCGGCGGCGTGGATCGGGCTTGTTGTGCCGGTCGTGATGCTGGGGGTCGGGTTCGTGCTGCGGCGGCGGCATCGGTACCAGCCGCGATGGTGGCTCGGGGTCGCCGGATTGTTCGGTGGTCTGACCGGTCTGATGGTGACCCTGTTCCCGTTGGCGGTCGGGGTCTGGTGGCCGGCGATCCTCGCGTTGCCCGGCCTGATCCTCGGGATCGTCGGCGGGCTGGCTCTGGCGCGCGCGGCCGACCGCGCGCTGCTGGTCCCGTTCGTCCCCGAGTTGGCGGGTACGCCGTACGAGCTGGTCTTCCGGCTCCGTGGCATCCCGCTCGCCGCCGTTCTCGTCGGCGCGGATTCGGTCACTGTCCAGGCGCACCCGATCCCGCGCGCCGACCACCAGCTCCGCACCTATCCGCTGACCGCGATCACCGGCACCTACGAGTTCTCGCTCTCCGGCGCGGAGCGGCTGCGGTTCCCGATCGCCGTGACCCATGCGGTCGCGAGCCAGGGCCCGGCCGTGATTCTGCAGGCGAACGGCGAGGACTGGGTCCTCCCGACGAACCAGGCCACCACCTTGATCGACGTACTCACCGCGCGCCGGGGCAGTTGAGGTCTAGGAAGACTGCTGGCGGGAGGTCTCGGCCTTCTCCGCCTGCCAGCCGTCCTCGTTCTTGCCGAGCCGCCAGTAGCCGGACAGCGAGACGCGGTCCCGGCTGAGTCCGCGGTCCTGGAACAGGTTCTTGCGGATCCGGAACACGAACCCGGCCTCGCCGTGCACGAACACGTGCGGCGTACCTTCCGGGAAGTCGAGGGCCTCGACGGCCGCGACCAGCCCGTCGCCACGCTCACCGTCGGCGGTCGCACGATGGAACCACCGCACATCAGCGTCGCCCGCGCCGCCGAACTTCTGCTCCTCGGTCTCGTCCGCCACCTCGAGCAGAACGGTCGCACGAGCACCCGGCGGCAGCTGCTCGACCGCGGCACCGATGGCCGGCAGGGCGCTCTCGTCACCCACGAGCAGGTGCCAGTCGGCCGCCTCGTCCGGCGCGTACGCACCGCCCGGGCCGTTGAACCACACCACGTCACCCGACTGCGCCGACGCCGCCCACGGACCCGCGACACCCTCGTCGCCGTGGTGGACGAAGTCGATGGTCAGCTCCCGCGTCGCCTCGTCCCAGTTCCGGACGGTGTAGGTCCGCATGGTCGGCCAGTGCTCGGCCGGGTACGTCTCCCGCACCACGCCCAGGTCCAGCGGCTCGGGGTACTCGACGCCGTCCTTGCAGAACAGCAGCTTCACGTAGTGGTCGGTGAAGCCGTTGTCGGCGAAGTCGTCGGACGTCAGGACGACGCGGATCATGTGCGGAGTGATCCGCTCGGTCCGCAGGACGACGGCGCGCTTGCAGACGCGGTTACGGCGGGGTGCGGGGCTGGTCACGCGACCACGGTCCTCTCGGGCGGGATAAGTTAGGCCAGCCTAACTCACCCCGCCCAACAGGTCAGGTTCCGCGGATGGAGAAGGCCCTGCTGACGCCGGCCTGGAAGTTGTAGCACTTCGGGAAGTACACGCGGTACGGGATCAAGCCCTTGTACGCCGGCTGTGCGTTCAGCGTGAACCGTCCGCTGGAACGGATCGCGCCGGTGCCGACGGTCCGCCACTGCGAGGCGCCGTACAGCCGCTGCAACTGCACCTTGCAGGCGGACGGCGCGCCCATCACCGATCCGTTGACCGGGACGATCGTGCCGACCGGTGCGCTGGTCTTCGACGGTGACGCGGACACGACGCCGGGCCGCGCCACGACGAGTCCCTGCCCGCCGACAGACGCCGGGTTACCGGGCAGCAGCAGGCAGTTCACCCATTCGGCGTCGTTGGCCGTGTACGCCTTGGTCACCACGCCGTTGGTGCCGGTGAGGTGCGTGTAGCCCGGGCCGGAGTACTCGGCGCAGATGTTGTCGGTCCCGAGGACGACGCGGACCTTGCTGCCGTACGGCTTGCCGGTCTGCGCGTCGGTGACCGCCCACTTGATCGAGAAGCCGGAGCCGAACGGCACCACCTTCGGGGACACCGACGCGGTGATCTTCGGCTGGTGCGTCCCGGTGACCGCGAGCGACGGACCGGCGTACGGCGTCGGGTCCGTCATGCTGCCGCTGCCCGGGAAGAACGGGCCGGTCAGTACGCCGGTCACCTTGAACGTGCCGTTCGCCGTCGACGGGACCTGCAGTGGCCCGCTCCAGGTGCCGTTCGCGAGCCGCGGCAGGTTCGTGGAGAACAGCGTCCGCTCCTGGCCGGAGCCGCCGGTGCGCTCGAGGATCACGTTCACCGGCGTCTTGGCGTCGGCGCCGTACGTGCCCGTCACCGTCACCGTGACCGGTGCGGTGTTGAGGCCGCTGACGGCGACGCTGGTCTTGTTCAGCGTGATCGAGTCGATCTTGAGGTCGGGGTCGGGAGCGGCCTGCGCCCCGACCGGGAAGACGGCCAGCACCAACGGTGCCGCGAGCAGTGCACCGAGCACTCGTCCGATTCTCATGCACCGAGCGTGACAGCGGCACAGGGCGCTTCCAAGGATTTCGGCTCAGGTCTGCGCGATCGGGTCGGTAGGGGTAGACCGGTTGCCGCGAGCCCGTGATTCAACTTCCAGGAGGCGAGTGTTAACCGGTAGGTAACTCACCGACCGTGTCGGGTACCGCTACGGTCCGCACGCTGTTCCAATGAGCCAGGTCTTCGGAGCGGACGGGCACCCGGCGAAGTTCATCGCGCGCCGGGACCAGCTCGGGGCACCGCTCTCGTTGACCGGCGAGCTGCCGGAGAGCAAGGCGATCCTGTTCCAGGGTCCGCCCGGCATGGGCAAGACCACCGAGCTGAACCGGGCGGAGGATCTGGCCGAGATCCACGGCTGGACCACCATCAGGGTGACCGCGTCCGAGGACATCCCGCTCGAGCACCACCTGACCACCGCCTTCCGGAACAAGCTCGACGACCTGCGGGACGAGTTCGGCCGGCGCCGGGTACGCGACCTCAGCAAGACGGTCCGGGACCTGACCGACAGCGGCCGCAACACCCGGCTGGGGTTCGAGTTCCGGGTCGGTGGCGGCCCCGTCCCGCTCGAGTTCGTCGGTAAGCACGAGAAGGACACCAGCGCGCACAGCAAGCTCGGCACCACGCTGAACGACTTCGCCGACGAGCTCGGCCGGATCGCCGGCCACGAGAACGAGCCGATCCTGCTGCTGATCGACAAGATCGATGCGGCGTCGGAGCTCGACCAGGCGGGCGTCAACGACCTGGCGATCCACCTCGAGGAAATGGATCGCCCCGTCTGGCTGGTGATCGCCGGCGGCACGAAGTCGACGAGTTCGCTGATGCACGCGTCCCGCCGGATGTCCGGCATCGCGACCACGATCACCAACCAGTTCAGTGTCCGCGAGCTCGAGCCGCTGTCCGACGCGGACCTGGCGCTGTCCCTGACCGAACCGCTCGACCGGGAGCAGATCCCGTACGACGACGACGGCATCGACGTACTGGTCCGCGCCGCCAACGGCAACCCGAGCCAGTTGCGGAAGTTCGCCCTGGCCGCTGTCGCGATGCGGGACCCGGAGCACGGGATCACGGCGGCGACCGCGGAAGCAGCGACCACCAGGGTCTGGACGGACTCCGAACACAGCTACCAGAGCCGGTGGAACCAGCCGGAGACCACGCACGCCCAGAAGGATCTCCTCGCCGCCGTCGCGGCGCAGGGAACGAACGGTCTGTACATGCCGCCGCAGACCCGTCCGGACCTGTCGGACGAGTGGCAGCAGGTCGACAAGGCGCGCCAGGAACTGGTCGCGCGCGGAATGCTCCGCGAGCACGACGGCCAGCTCGTGACGATCCCCGACAAAGGATTCCGGGACTGGCTCAACACACACCTCGATCAGACACCCGGGCCGGTCCGCGGACCCGAGACCGGCCGGCCCGCGGCCAACCTGGAACCGGTGCACCTGGCCGGGGACCGGGCTGCGGTCACCAAGGTGTTCGGTGCGGCCGATCAGCTCGTCGAGCAGATCGACCGCTTGGACAAGAACGGCCGGCCGATCTCGCTGGAACAGCGAGATCCGATCGGAACCACGGTGCTGTTCACCGGGCCGCCCGGCATCGGCACAAGCCAGGAGCTGACCCGGACCAAGGCCCAGGCCGACCAGGAGGGGTGGATCGCGATCCGCTTCAGCGCCTCCCGGCGTGAGTCGGTGGAGGCCAGGATCATCCGCGCCGTCCAGGACGAGCTGGACACCTTCAAGAAGCGGTACCCGGCCGACCAGGTGAAGGAGCTGAAAGAGATCCTGAACCGGATGGCCGTCCGGACCAAGAACTCGATGAGCACCGCGCAGCTCCGGGCCGGCCTCTCGCCCGGACCGAAGATCGGCGTCCACCGGGCCTGGGAAGGCGTCACGAAGGACTCGGTCGGCCGCACCTTGAGCGAGCTCGGTGAACATCTCGGCAAGATGGCCGGGCCGCGCCGCGAGCCGATCGTGCTGCTGGTCGACAACTTGGACGCCGCGTCGGCCCGCGATCTGGTCGCCCTGACCGGGCTGTCGGCCACCCTGCACGAGAACCGGCTGCCGGCGTTCCTGATCGCGGCGGGCGGCAACCAGATGGAGTCCCGGCTGCTGTCGGCATCAGGTGGCCGCTCCGGGACGGAGACCGAGCTGAAGCTCGACGTCCGCGAACTGATGCCGCTGAACGCCGACGAGATGCGCAAGGCACTCGTCGAGCCGCTGGCGAAGTCGGGTTACCGCTGCGAGCCGAGTGCTGTGGACAAACTGGTGCAGGACGCAAAGGGTCATCCGAGCAGGTTGCGGACGCTGGCCGGCGCGGCTCTCGAGCTCGTTCAGCCCGGCGAGAACACCATCACCACCGAGATCGCCGTGACCGCGGCCGCCCGGCTGAACACGCGATCCCGGGCGCTGTACGCCGCCGCCTGGTCGAACTGCTCGAACCATGAGATGGCGTTGCTCGCGAAGACCGCCGCGCACGGGTCCCACGGCGTACCGATCCCGTCCCGGACCGCGACCGCGGATCGCTGGGACCTCGACAACGCGTCCAAGACGCTGATCTCACGCGGCCTGCTGACCCGCTCCGGGCACCAGATCCACGTCACCGATCCAGGCTTCCAGGATTGGGTCCAGACCCGGCTCGGCACGTCCACTGCGCTGTCCGGCATCGCCGCGCCGGGCAGGTCCCAGGCGCAGCTCACGACGACCGGAGGGCGGACCGTAGACCACCGGCCCGCCCTCGGCACCAAGCACGACGTGCAGCAGAACCGCTGACCCTTACGGCCAGATCGAGCTGACCCACTCCGGGTGGTCGATGAACGGGTTCCGGTTGTGCTGGAACTGGCTGTAGATGACCTCGTTGCGGTTCTTCTCGAACGCGTCCGGCGGGTCGGCGGCGGCCCAGGCCTTCAGCACCGAGACCTTGCCGATGTACGGCGCGGTGCCGTTGCTGACCGAGTCGTTCAGCTCGAGGTTCGCGAACCCGTCGTCGCCCTCGTACCGCACGGCCATGTAGAAGATCATCCGGGCGACGTCACCCCGGACAGCCGCACGCGGCGCGAACGAGTCCGAGTCCGCCGTACAGCCGGTGCACTGGGCCACCGACGTACCGCCGTTGTCGAAGTCGAGGTTGCCGCGGGCCGAGTTCACCGTCACGTCCTCCGGGCGGAGGTGGTGGATGTCGGTACCCGGGCCGGTCGCGGTCCCGAAGTCGCCGTGGGACTTGGCCCAGACGTGCTCGCGGTTCCAGTCGTCGGCGTTGCCGCCGTTGAGGGTCTTGCTGATCGAGCGGCCGGAGTAGATCTCGATGACGTTGCTGCTGTTGTTCGGGTCCTGGTCGGTGACCTTCAGCGCGTCCCAGACCTGGTCGTAGGTGAGCTTGGTCTGGCTCGAGATGATCGTGTGCAGCGCGGACTTCAGCGCCGCTCCGGTCTTGCCCTCGGCGCCGGCGTAGTAGTCACCCGGATCCGGGCCCGGGTCGGAGCCGCCACCGCCGGTGAACGCGGTCGCGTTCTTCAGTCCGGGGTGCGAGAAGTACGCCGCCAGCGTGCCGGTGACGGTGATCTGCTGTCCGAGCAGGCTCGGGTTGCTCTGCAGTCCGTACGACGCGCGGAACGCGGTCGGGATCTGAACGTAGAGCATCGACGACGTACTGGTCTGGGACGCCGAGTCGGCGAGCGCCAGCGCGTAGTCGTTCGGGAAGTTGCTGCGGACAACGGTGCTGGTGGCGGTCGGCTGACCGACCACGTACCCGGTGACGGACGCCGTGGAGTTGTCCTGGCGGCCGATCGCGGTCGCGACCGTGATCGAGGTGGCGGCATTCGACGGCGTGATGCCGAAGCCGAGGAGGGCAAGTACGGCGGTGACGAGCAGCGCCGGACGCATGAAACGGGACACGGCTACTCCCAGGGGCGGTTGGGGACCGAACGCAGGTCAGTCTGCCCAGCTTCGAGGGCCACCTAACAAACTGCAGGTGAAGAGTTGAACCGGTGGGGCGATGAACGAGTGAGTGCCGTTCACCACCCCACCTGGGTGAATGGGCCCCCATCAGGCCGAGACGCACAGCCGCAGCCTGCTCGCCCACACACCAGCGAGGCGCCACTGGCGGGCGGCACCTCACCGTCGAGGTCGGCGTGGTGCGGACGCCGTTTACGGACCGTACTCACTCCAGCACGCGTTGTCCATGGCTCACGTGCGCCATCTCACTCTCCGACCGGTAGCATCCAGCGGGTGACTTTGCGGCTCTTCAATTCCCTCGGACGCCGCGTCGAGGACTTCACTCCGGGCGTAGACGGCATCGTGCGGCTGTACAGCTGTGGGCCGACGGTCTACAGCTACGCGCACATCGGCAACCTGCGCGCCTACACGTTCGCGGACACCCTGCGCCGGGCGCTGCTCTGGAAGGGGCTGCAGGTCGAGCACGTCATCAACATCACCGACGTCGGCCACGCAGTCGCGGAGGCCGAGCTCGGCGAGGACAAGCTCGAGGTCGCGGCCGCCCGGGAACGCCGGTCGGTCGAGGAGATCGCGGCGATGTACACCGAGGCGTTCTTCGCCGACCTGGCCGCGTTGAACATCCTGCCCGCACACCACTATCCGCGCGCCACGCAGTACGTCGAGCAGATGATCGCGTTCGCGGAGCGCCTGGTGGAGCGCGGCTTCACCTACGAGATCGAGTCCGGGCTGTACTTCGACACGTCGAAGGATCCGACGTACGGGCAGCTCGGCCTGATCGACGTGAGCGGTCAGCTCGAGGGCGCCCGCGTGGAGGAGGTTCCCGGCCGGAGGGCGAAGACCGATTTCGCGTTGTGGCGCGCGGAGGCTCCGGGGCAGCTGCGGGCGATGCGGTGGAACTCGCCGTGGGGTTGGGGCGCGCCCGGTTGGCATCTGGAGTGCTCGGTGATGAGCATGCTGCTGCTCGGTGAGCATTTCGACATCCACACCGGCGGCGTGGACCACAGGCAGTTGCACCACGTCAACGAGATCGCCCAGAGCGAGGCGTACCTCGGCGACGGGCAGCCGTGGGTCAAGTACTGGCTGCACAACGAGTTCCTGCAGCTCGGCTCGGCGAAGATCTCGAAGTCGGCCGGTCACATCCTGACCGTCAGCGACCTGGCCGAGCAGGGATTCCATCCGCTCGCGTACCGGCTGTTCCTGCTGGGCGGTCACTACCGCGCCCAGCTCGAGTTCACCCTCGCGGGACTCGACAGCGCCCAGTCCACACTGCGCCGGTTGGTCCGCCGTACGTCGTCACTCGGCGAGCTGCCGTCCGTGACGACAGCGGACGAGGCGCGCGCGGCAGCCGGCGACGACGCCGCGGCCGCCGCGGTGATCGACCAGCTCGACGACGCGATCAGCTCGGACCTCAACACACCGCGCGTCCTCGCGTTGCTGCAGGACTCGCTGCGTGATCAGGCGCTGTCCGAGCCGGGTCTGCGGGCGATCGTGGCTGCGAGCGCCGCCGTACTCGGGCTGCCGTTCGGCGAGCTCACCCCGGCTGACCTCGAGCAGGCGACTGATCTACCGGAGCTGGACGAGGCCGCGGTCGAGCAGTTGGTCGCGGACCGCGAGGCTGCTCGGTCCGCTCGGGACTGGGCCCGCGCCGACGCCCTGCGTGCTGAGCTGACCGAGCTGGGCGTTCAGGTCACCGACACCGCGGACGGCCCAACCTGGACCAGGGCCTGATCAGGCCGGTACGGCGACTGCGTCCGTCCGCTGCGCGCGCCTGAGGCCGTAGAGCAGGAGGCCGATCGAGATCGCGCCGACGACGGCGTACGTGATGCGGCCGCCGAGACCGTCCCAGGTGGAGTGCAGCGCGACGGCCAGCGCGTACATGCCGAGGAAGCCGGCGAAGTGCTTGCCGGTCGGCGCGAGCACGAACCGCCACAGGCCCCAGCAGGCCAGGCCGGTCCAGGCCGCGTGACCGGCCGGAGAGAGCAGCCCGCGGATGAACAGCGTCTGCTCGGCCGCGCCGATGTTCCCGTTGGACTGCAGCAGCGCGACGAACGCGTAGCCCATCGTCTCCAGGACGGCGAACCCGGTGCCGACCGCGACCCCGATGACGATCCCGCCGCCGATCGACGTCCGGTACCGGTGCCCGAAGAACACCACGAGGATCGCCGGTACGACGAGCTTGGCCGCCTCCTCGATCAGCCCCACCCCGACCATCGGCAGCGTCCCGAGCCGGCGCATCGCGTCGTACTCGAGGAGGCCCGCGACGACGACGCCGACCACGCCGCCGAACAGCAGGCAGCCGCCGAGCGTCGGCCCGTCGATCAGCCAGCGCCCGGACCGGCCGGCCGCGAACGTCACGAACGTCAGCGGTACGACGAGCGCGCCGAGCAGGATCATCGTCGGGAACAGATTCGGGTTCCCGGTGTCGGTCAGCACGGCCAGGACCGCGAGATACAGCCCGCCTCCGATCAGGAACGTCCCGACCCATCCCCACCTGCGTACCGCCTTGGCGCTCATGTCTCAGATGGTGCCGGGCCTGGCGTGGTTGCGCCATGTCGCAGGGACGGCAGTGATGGACAGGGCGGATTGCTGTGACGTGATTGCAAACTCAGACCTAAGAAGAGGTGTGCCTGCCCCAAACCTCTCGAAGGAGAATTCCGCCTATGTCCTCCCCCCGACGCGCTGCCGCGCTCACCACAGCGGCGGTGCTTGCTCTCGGCGCGGCGACGGTGATCCCGTCCGCCGCCGCCCCTCCCACGGGATCCACAGCGATCAAGACGTCCTCCGTCACCCTGATCACCGGTGACGTCGTCGAACTGACCGACGCCGGCTCCGGCAAGAAGGCCGCCACGGTCCGCCCGGCGGCCGGCCGCGAAGGCGTCTCGTTCCACACGATCGAGGCCGACGGCGGCCTCCGCGTGCTGCCGAGCGACGCCGTACCGTACGTGTCGAGCGGTGTCCTGGACGTGGACCTGTTCGATGTCGACGAACTGATCGCCGACGGGTACGGCGAGGCCACGAGCCTCCCGCTCATCGTCAAGGACACCCCCGGCGTCCGGGCCGCACAGAACCTCGCCGGTACGACGACGACGCGGCAACTCCCGTCGATCGGCGGTCGCGCGCTGACCGCGTCGAAGGACCAGCTGCCGGAGCTGTGGAAATCCCTGAAGCCCGGCATCGGCACCCGCTCGCTGAACAACGGTGTCACGAAGATCTGGCTGGACGGCAAGGTCCGTCCGGTGCTCGACAAGAGCGTCCCGCAGATCGGCGCACCGGACGCCTGGAAGGCCGGGTACGAGGGTTCCGGCGTCGAGGTCGCCGTACTGGACACCGGCGTCGACGCGACGCACCCGGATCTGGACGGCAAGGTCAAGGAGAGCCAGGACTTCTCCGGCAGCCCGAGCGGCACCGAGGACCACTTCGGTCACGGCACGCACGTCGCCGCGACCATCGCCGGGACCGGCGCGGGCGCGGGCGGCACCCGGAAGGGCGTCGCGCCGAAGGCCGACCTGCTGGTCGGAAAGGTGCTCGGCGACGACGGGTACGGCTACGACTCCTGGATCATCGCCGGGATGGAATGGGCCGCGTCCGAGGGCGCGAAGGTCGTCAACATGAGCCTCGGCGGCGAGGCCACCGACGGCACCGACCCGCTCAGCCAGGCGGTCAACGACATCACCGCGCAGACCGGCACCCTGTTCGTCGTTGCGGCCGGCAACGAGGGCCAGGACGAGACGGTCGGTACGCCGGGCGCCGCGGCGTCCGCGCTGACGGTCGGAGCCGTGGACCGTGCGGACAAGCTCGCCGACTTCTCCAGTCGTGGACCGCGGCTCGGTGACGCGGGCCTGAAGCCGGAGATCACCGCTCCGGGTGTGGACATCATCGCCGCCCGGGCGGCCGGCACGGCCATGGGCCAGCCTGTGGACAACTTGTACACAGCCGCGTCCGGTACGTCGATGGCGACGCCGCATGTCGCCGGCGCGGCGGTCCTGCTCGCGCAGCAGCACCCGGATTGGAAGGCGGACCAGCTGAAGAACGCGCTGGTCAGCACCGCGAAGACCCAGCCGGACCAGACCGTATACGCCCAGGGCGCCGGTCGGGTCGACCTGACCCGGGCCGTCGCGCAGAAGGTGACCGCCAGCGGTGTTGCGGACTTCGGCGTACAGACCGCGGAGGCGGGCACGCGAACTATCACCTACCGCAACGACTCGGGCAGCGCGGTCACGCTGAACCTGTCCATCCAGGTCACGAACCTCGACGACAAGCAGCCGGAGACCGACGGTTTCGGTCTGCCGGCGACCGTCACGGTCCCGGCGAACGGCACCGCCGACGTACCGCTCACGCTGGACCCGGCCAAGCTCGGTCGCGGCCAGTACAGCGGCTGGATCGTTGCCACCGGCCCCGACGGTGTCGTCACCCACACCGCGGTCGGCGCGCTCCGGTCCGGTCCGAAGCACAAGGTAACGCTCCGGGCGGTCGGGCTGGACGGTCAGCCCACCGGTGTCCCGGTGATCTCGCTGTTCGGCGACAACTCGCGCTCCGACGTACTGGCGTGGATCCCGAACGGTGCGACGTACACCGCCGAGGTCGAGGAGGGCACCTACCTCCTGCACTCGCTGGTGGAGAACTACGACCCGCAGGACGAGCAGGTGAGTCTGTACACCGACCCGAACATCGTGGTCAGCAAGGACACCGAGATCGTCATCGACGCGCGGAAGGCGGTCCCGATCAAGATCGAGACGCCGAAGCCGTCGGAGCAGCAGGCGGTGCTGAGCTATTACGTACACCGTGAGTACGCCAACGGGCGTTCGATCAGCCACGGGGTCATGCACTTCAGCACGGTCAAGCAGGTCAACGTGACACCGACCAAGCCGGTCAAGGACGGCACCTTCGAGTTCTCGTCCCGCTGGCAGCTGGTCGCGCCGCTGGTGCAGGCATCGATCCCCGGAGTCCCCGGTCCGCTCGACATCAACCTGCTGCACCAGTCGCCGTCGTACGAAGGAAAGAAGCGCTTCCCGCTGGTGTACGCGGACTCGACGTTGAAGGGCGTACGAGGTGCGCTCGCAGTGCTGGACTCCAGCGAGGACGGCTGGGGCAACGGCAGCGAGCAGGACCAGATCGCGGCGGCCGCCAAGGCCGGCGCCGCTGCGGTGATCCTGGTCCGGCCGGCCGACTGGTCCGCTTGGACGGTCTGGAGTCCGGTCGGCGACCGCGAGCCGATCCCGGCCATGGTGACGACCTTCAAGGACGGTCAGAAGCTGCTCGCACGGGCGCGGCAAGGCCACGCGACGATCGACCTCACGCTCACCACGTCCAGCCCGTACCTGTACGACGTACAGCAGGTCTCGACCGGGTTCATCCCGGCGCAGATCGTCTACAAGGTGACGCCGGCGAACAGCGCCCGCATCACCACGCGGTACGCCGACAACGGCGGGTTCAACTGGGCCAAGGAGCAGCGCTTCGGGTGGCGTCCGTGGCAGGAGTACGCGTGGAACGACTCCCAGCGGTTCGTCGAGACGCCGAAGGTGCGGGAGGAGTGGGTGACGTCGGGTGACTCGCTCTGGCAGCACCGGGTGCACCACCTCTACACGTGGGACACCATGAACCCGCTGGCCGGCGGTCTGACGTCCGTACCGCGCAGCTACCGGGCCGGTCAGTCGGACGAGACGTGGTTCGGTCCGGTCGTACGTCCCGCGGCTGCGCCCGGCATCCAGTCCACGCGCACCGGTGACCGGCTCTCGCTGCGCATCCCGTCGTTCGTGGACGCGGCTGGGCACTACACGGTCGGTGAGACCACGAAGTCGTCGGCGACCCTGTCCCGCGACGGTCAGGTCGTGGCCGAGCTTCCGGACGCGTGGGAGGACGTGATCACCTCCAGCGATAACGCGGCGTACAAGCTCGACCTGTCCGCCGAGCGCATCGACACGGAAGGCGAGTGGAACTGGGGGACGCGTACGCAGACCTCCTGGGAGTTCCACTCGGCCAAGCAGGCGGACGACAAGGCGACACCGCTTGCGCTGCAGCAGGTCGACTACAAGGTCCCGGTCGACCTGACCGGCCGGGTGAGTGCCCGGACGCACGTGGTCGGATTCGAGTCACCCCGGGCGTCGTCCCTGCAGGCGTGGGCGTCCTTCGACGAGGGCACCACCTGGCAGCGCCTCGTAGTACTCGGTGCCGCCGGCCACTACCTGGCCGTGGTCCCGAACGCCCACGACACGGTGTCCCTGAAGGTGCAGGCCACAGGCCCGAACGGCGCAAAGATCACCCAGACGGTCATCCGCGCGTACGGCGTCAAGTAGCCCCACTCATTGCGTCCGAAGAACTGGAGGGAGGTCCCTCGAGTTCTTCGGACGCAACGGGTTAGAGCCAGTCGCGTTTTGCGGCTTGGTAGGCCAGGCCGGTTCGGGTGTCTACGCCGGCTAGCGCCATCAGGCGGTCGAGGCGGCGTTGGACTGTGCGGCGGCTGATGCCTAGCTGGTTGGCGATCGACTTGTCCGGTACGCCGCCTACGAGCAGGGAGAGCAGGAGCCGCTCGGAGTCGTCGAGGCCCTCGTCTTCGTGTTTCTGCTCGGCCTGTAGGCGCACTGGTGTCCCCAACTCCCAGTAGCTCTCGAAGAGCGCCAGCAACGCGTCCAGGAGCTGGCCGCGGCTGATGATTGCCGCGGACGGCTCTCCGATGCTCTGCTCGTCGTCACGGACCAAGGGGCAGATCGCCGTCGACCGGTCCACGATCGCGATCCGGACCGGCAGCGTCGGCACCACCCGCGCCTCCTCGCCCCAGCTGACACCTTCAGCGATCGAGTCCAGCTCACCGGGTGTCTCGATCAGTGCACGCTCGTAGATCGCGCGGTACCGGACGCCGCGGGACAAAGCGCCGTACTCCTCGGTGTTCTCGGCGCCCTGCATCGCGAGCGGGTTCGCGCGGCAGAACCAGAGGATCTCCTCGCGGGCCGAGTTCTGCAGGTCGCGCAGCCGTTCGCGGAGTGTGGTGGCGCCGACGATCACCTCGACCAGGTGGTGCGCGTCGCGGCGACTCACGCTGGCCCGGAACTCCTCGCTCAGCGCGCTCACCGTCTTGCGGGCCGCCTCGAGCGACTCCTGGCGGCGCAACAGCGTCGTACCGAAGGCGACGTCCGGCGGCACCGGCCGGAACACCGGATCGTCGGCCGGCTGCGCCGTCACCAGGCCCTTGGCCTGCAACCGCTGCAGCACTTCGTCGGCCTCCGGCTGCGGCAACCTGGCGACCTCGGCCAGGTCACCAGACTTGGCAGCCGACAGTCCGACGAGCAGCCGGTAGGCGTGCTCTTCCCGTTCGTCCAGCAACGGACCGTCCGGCATCGGCCCCACCTCCGGTCACCACCTAACCAGGGTTCACGATCCGGAAGCGAGCGCTTTCCTATTGGCACTGATGAGCCTTGACTCATCTGTGTCATCACGCGGGCGCTGAGAGTCCGTCACTTCCGGTCAGAAGCCAGCGGAACTCGCCAGCCGCCCAGCACCACCGCCCTGGAGAAGAGACGCAATGATGAGCTTGACCGACTACGCCGGCGTCGCCGGCCTGATCGCCGCGGCCGCCGTGGCGATCTGGATGCTGCGCAACCACCGCACCGTCGCGCCCAGCGCCCGGGCCGCGAGACATCGCGGCTCGCCTACCCTGCGACTACCGCGACCGACCCATCCGGAGCGCGCTTCCTCGCGCGGTAGTAGGTAAGCCCGCCGAAGGCATACATCGACAACCCCAACGCGGCCATCAGCACGATCACGACCCACTGCCACGGGCCGTCCTGGTAGAGGGCCAGGAACCATGACTTGGTGTCGTGATTGCCGGTGAGCTTGAAGATCGCCGGTACGACGGCCTGCGGGAACAACGGGATCGCCCCGAACCCGAGGCAGAAGCCGGCCAGCGTACGCCGCCACTTGGGAAGCGCATCGAACCCCGCGGTCTTCTTGGCCTGCTCCGCGGGCGATCGCCCGTGCCTGAGCAGAGTGAGCAGCTCAGGACCCTTTACGTCGAGACGCCGGGCCGCCACGCGCCCGAAGTACCACCAGGCCAGTACGCCGGACAGGACTCCGACCGGCACGCCCCACCAGCCCGTGTAGAGCGCCATGATCAGCGCCGGGGCACAGGTCGTCGCGACCAGCACGAGCATCACGTAGACGATGCCCATCGTCTCGCCCTCGTTCTCACCCGAGTTGAGCGGGTTACCGGACCGCTTGTGCGCATCGGTCGTCGGTACGGCGGCGTACACCGAGCAGGCCACTACCAGACCCGCTGCACCACCGAGCAGCGCAGGCAGCACGCTCAGCACCAGCGGCCAGGCCTTGGTGTCGCCGGACCACCAGGTGAGCAGCAGGGTGATCAGGAGCGTCGACGGACCGAAGACGAGCAGGAACGCCCGCTGCCGCGCCCGCACGTCCGCCCGGCTCGAACCGGGCGTCATCAGCGTGGTCCAGAACGCCGTACCGTCCGCGCCGTACAGGTTGGCGGCCATCGAGCCCGCCATCACCACAGCGGCCGGACCGGCCCAGGGCAGCATCGACTTCACCCCGATCGCCAACGGCATCATGCAGAAGAACAGCCCGTAGGCGACGGCGAACACAGCTCGGTGACCGTAGAGCAGGTCGCGTGTCCACGACCGGAGCTCCTTGGCCGCCGCAGCACCCGTCCCGCTCCTCGCAGACAATTGCCGTCTGACCGTCCCACCGGTCCGACTACCCGTGGTGCGCCGCACCAACAAAGCACTCCAGGCCAAGAGCATCACTCCAGCGAGCACCACAAGCCCTGCGAGCGCAGCAAGCACTTTGAGCCAGTCGCCACGTCCAGCAGCCTCCACAGCCACCAGACCCCAACCGGACGGGGCAATGCGCGCCGCCTTCGCGACAGTGCCCTGTACGTCGGTGGACACGAACGCGACGATCAACGCCCACCCCTGTGCGGTGAAGGCCAGGATGAACGCGTTGACCAACGCTGCGATCACCGCACCGGCGCGCACCTGCAGCAGTACGCCGTACACCGCGACAGCGAGCCGGGACGCCAGGATGAAGCAGATCAGCTGCAGCAACAGTGCGGGCACCGCGACGAGCGCTGCGGTGACGCCCCCGCTCACAACGACCAGGCTGAGCAATGCGATCAGGCTGATGACAGGTGCCACGCCAGCGAGTGCAGCCAGCAGCAGACCGGTGGAGAGCGTGCGCGGCGACAGCGGCATCATCGTGAAGTACTCGGGCTTCAGCGTCTCGTCGCCACCACCCGCGAACAGCGGCCCGACCACCCAGCCCAGCATCCAAACCGCGAGTACGACGACCAGTACGTCGTGATCGCCCCGCGCCGCGACCCAGAGCGTCCCGCCCGCGAGAGCCAGGCCGACGAAGCCACCCGTGACGATCCACGACCGCCGGAACTGGTCCTCGAGCGCATGCCGGAACGCGGCCAGCCGCATCCGGACCAGCGTGCGCGACGTCCCGTACGTCAGTGCGAGAGCCACGTCAGCCCCTCCGCGCCACGGTTCGACGCACCCACCAGCGACACGAACGCGTCCTCCAGACTGCCGCCGGCCTGCACCTCCGCCACGGTGCCCGCGGCAACGACCTTCCCGTCCGCGACCACCGCCACGCGATCACACAACTGCTCGACCAGCGCCATCACGTGGCTCGACATCACCACCGAACCACCGCCGGCGATGAACCGGTGCAGGATGGTCCGGATGGTGGCTGCCGACACCGGGTCGACCGCCTCGAACGGCTCGTCCAGCACCAGCAACCGCGGCGCGTGCAGCAGCGCGACCGCGAGCCCGAGCTTCTTCCGCATCCCGGTCGAGTAGCCGATCACCTGCTTGTCGTCCTCGTGATCGAGCTCGAGCACCTCCAGCAACTCGGCTGCCCGCCGCGCGACCTCGTCCTCGGGCAGTCCACGCAACAGACCGAGGTACGTCAGCACCTCGCGCCCCGTGAGCCGCTCCGGCATCCCGAGCCCGTCCGGCAGCACCCCGACGAGCGCCTTAGCCTGCGCCGGCTCCCGCCAGACGTCCACCCCGAAGATCCGCGCCGTACCGCCGTCCGGACGCAACAGCCCGACCGCCATCGACAACGACGTCGTCTTCCCGGCCCCGTTCGGCCCCAGCACCCCGAAGAACGACCCGGCCGGTACCGTCAGGCTGAGCTCGTCCACCGCCCGCTGATCACCGAAAAGCTTGCTCAGCCCCTCGAGCTCCAACGCTTGCTCCATGCGAGGAACCCTGCCACGACCCCCCACCCTCCCGCGTCACCCTGACGGCTGACCCACCCCATCAACTGATCGGCTGACCGGCCCCAGGTGAGGACCTGTCAGGGGCCGTAGTGGTAGCGGCAGGCGATGACGTGGATTCCGTCGTCAGCGATCCGGTAGCCGAGACGGTGCTCCGTATTCGTGGTCTGCGGACAGGATCATCCGAAAGGACGAAAAGTTTCCTGGGTAACGCAAAAGTCCCGGTCGATTCGACCGGGACTTCGTTGTGCGCGAGGGGGGAGTTGAACCCCCACGCCCTTTCGGGCACACGGACCTGAACCGTGCGCGTCTGCCTATTCCGCCACCCGCGCGCAGCCGCCTGATACAGCTCTTGGCGACGAGAAGGAACAGTAGCACGGGTTCTGCCGGTGCTTCACATTGCGGGTTCGGTCGAACCTCCCGATACGATCGATCGTCGTACCCGGTGTGTCCGCCTGACCGGTGGGACAACTGATGGCGTACCGACCGTGGAGGAGGAGGCGTGCGACCGCTACAGCGCTTCGAGCGACGCCTGGAAGGCATTGTGAGCGGTGTCTTCGCGCGCGCTTTCAAGGGTGACGTGGAGCCGATCGAACTGGCCGCCGCCCTCAAGCGTGAGATCGACAACACCGCGCGGATCCTCTCCCGGGACCGCCGGCTGGTGCCGAACCACTTCACGATCGAACTCGGACCGGACGACTTCGAGCGGCTGAACGCGTACGGCCGGACCCTGAACCACGAGCTCGCCAACGAGCTGCGGGACCACGCCGACATCCAGCGGTACACGTTCTCCGGACCGATCGACATCGAGCTGGTCCAGCAGGATGAGCTGCCGACAGGTAAGTTCCGGGTGGTCAGCGAGACGCTCGGGACGCCCCAGCGGCGCCCGGAGCCGTACCAGCAGCCCGAGCCCCAGCCCTACCAGCAGGAGCCCTACGTGCCGCCGAACCCGCCGCCGGTTGTCCCGCAGTACCAGCAACCGCAGCCGCCAGCACAGCCGCCGCAGGCGCGCCGTGGGCACCCGCAGGTGATGCTCGAGGTGAACGGCCGCCGCCGCCCGGTGAACCCGCCCGGCGTAGTGCTCGGCCGCGGCACCGACGCGGACATCCAGATCAACGACCCGGGCGTCTCCCGCCGGCACGCCGAGATCCGCCTGATGCCGGAAGGCCCGGGCGGTATCCGCGTGGTGATGGTCGACCTCGGATCCACCAACGGCACGCTGGTGAACGGCCGCCGGACCACCGAGGCCGAGCTGGTGGACGGCTCGACGGTCCGGATCGGCAACACCACCATGACGCTGCGTCTCGCGGACGAGCCGATGGCCCAGCCGCCGAGCAGCGGGTGGTGACTGACCTTCCATGTCGGAACTGACCCTGACCCTGATCAAACTGGGGTTCCTGGCCCTGTTGTGGATGTTCGTCCTCGCGGTGCTGTCCGTGATCAGGTCCGACCTGTTCGGCGCGAAGGTGGACAGCCGGGCCGCGGCTGCCGCCGTCCCGCAGAACTCCCGTACGCCGAAGCCCGCGAAGCCGGCCAAGAAGCGCAAGGGCCTGCCCGGGTCGGTGACGATCGCGGACGGCCCGCAGGCCGGGGTCGGTGCGTCGCTGGCCGAGGAGCCGGTGATCATCGGCCGCGGCTCGGACTGCCAGATCCGGCTCGACGACGACTACTCCTCCACCCGGCACGCCCGGGTCTTCCAGTCCGAGGGCCAGTGGTGGGTCGAGGATCTCGGCTCCACCAACGGCACGTACCTTGACGGCCAGCGGGTCACCCGCCCGGTCCCGGCCGAGATCGGCGGTTCGATCCGGATCGGCCGGACGACGCTGAACATCGCGAAGTAGGCCTGCCTCGATGACCCTGTCGCTCGACTACGCAACCCTCTCCGACGTCGGACGGGTACGCCGCAACAACGAGGACTCGGCGTACGCCGGTCCACACCTGCTGCTGCTCGCCGACGGGATGGGCGGTGCGGCAGCCGGTGAGGTGGCCAGCGCGGCGGCGGTCCAGGTGATCCGGCGACTGGACACCGCGGAGATCAGCGGCGACGACATGATCGAGGCGCTGGCCGGTGCGGTGCACCGGGCCAACGAGCGGCTGTCCGAGCTGGTCGAGGAGGACCCCGAGCGCGAGGGCATGGGCTCGACGGTCACCGCGCTGATGTTCGACGGCAAGCGGCTCGGCCTCGCGCACCTGGGCGACTCCCGCGCGTACCGGCTGCGGGACGGTCAGCTGCACCAGCTGAGCCACGACCACACCTTCGTGCAGTCGCTGGTCGACGAGGGCCGGATCTCCCAGGAGGAGGCCTTTACCCACCCGCACCGGAACCTGATCCTGCGCGTCCTCGACGGCCGCCCGGACTCCGACCCGGACCTGGAGATGCTCGACGTCCAGGCCGGCGACCGGCTGATGCTGTGCAGCGACGGCCTGCCCGACTACGTGAGCGACGAGGTGATCGCGGCCTCGATGGCCTCCGGTACGCCGGACTCGGTCGTCGTGGACCTGATCACGCACGCGCTCGAGGCGGGCTCGAACGACAACGTCACCGTCCTCGTCGCGGACGTCGTCGAGACCGAGCCCGCGAGTGGCGTGCAGCCGCAGCTGGTCGGTGCCGCCGCCGAGCTGGCGCAAGGCAGCACCGGGCGCGGCGAGCCGACGGTCGTGGTCCGTGCAGGCGGCGGTGACGGTCACGGCGGCGGTGGTCACGGCGGCGGGCTCGACCCGGAGGAGCTGCGGTACGCGCCGCGGCCGCCGAGGCGGTTCGCGTGGCTGCGGCGGATCGCCGTACTGGTCGTCGTTCTCGGCCTGATCGGCGGCGGCGGCTGGTTCGCGTACAGCTGGACCCAGAAGCAGTACTACGTCGGCACGGACGGCGACTACGTGGCGATCTTCAAGGGCGTCGAGGCGGATCTCCCCGGGTTGTCCCTGTCGACGGTGTTCGAGCGGCAGACGCTGCAGGTCGACAAGTTGCCGACGTACAGCCGGGAGCAGGTCGAGGGCAACATCCAGGCGGACAACCTGGCCGGCGCCCGCTCGATCGTCGCCGAGCTGCAGCACACCGCCACCGCCTGCGCCGCCAAGCCGACCCCGACACCCAAACCATCGACGCCCGTCTCCAAACCGCCGGTCTCCAAACCGCCGGTCACGACAGCGCCCGTTTCGAAGCCGCCGGTTTCCTTGCCGCCTGCGTCGACGGCCCCGACCGGTACGGCGTCGCCGAGCACACCGGTCGACCCCGACGACTGCGACGGGGTCCGATGAGCATCGCGTCGACGTCCGTCATCCAGATCATTCCGCGTACCCGGCGCGGGGTGGAGTTGCTGCTGCTCGTGATCGCGGTCGGTGTCTCGGTCGCGGCGTACGTGAACATCGGCGTCACCGTCCAGAACCAGGTCCCGGCCAGCACCGGGTTCTACGCCGCCGGCATCGCTCTCCTCGCCCTGATCGCGCATCTCGCGCTGCGGTTCCGGGCGCCCTACGCGGACCCGGTCATCCTCCCGTGCGCCGTCCTGCTGAACGGGCTGGGCGTCGCGATGATCCACCGCGTCGACCTCGGGCTGACAGCGATCGGCCGGACCAAGGGGGTTCCGTTCGCGCCGCAGCAGATCACCTGGACCGCGGTCGGCGTCGTGGGGTTCCTCGCGGTGATCATCGTGGTCCGCGACCACCGCCGGCTGCAGGCGTTCACCTACAGCCTCGGCCTGGCCGGTCTGGTGCTGCTCGTGCTGCCGCTGGTTCCCGGCCTGGGCGCGAACGTCAACGGCGCGCCGATCTGGATCCGCGTCGCCGGGATGTCGTTCCAGCCCGGCGAGTTCGCCAAGGTGTGTCTGGTGATCTTCTTCGCCGGCTACCTGGTGGTGAAGCGCGACGTACTGACACTCGCCGGACGCCGGTTCCTCGGCCTCGACCTGCCGCGTGCCCGCGACCTCGGGCCGATCCTGATCGCCTGGCTCGCCAGTCTGGGCGTGCTGGTCTTCGAGAGCGACCTGGGCTCGTCGCTGTTGTTCTTCGGCCTGTTCCTGTTCCTGCTCTACGTGTCCACCGAGCGGGCCGGCTGGCTGATCATCGGTGGCCTGCTGTTCGCGGGCGGGGCGTACTTCGCCTACATGGCGTTCGGTCATGTGCACCGCCGCGTCACCGACTGGCTGGACCCGTGGGCGATCGACGGCGGCCAGGTGAAGCTCGGGCTGATGGGTCAGGCCTGGGGCGGCATCCTCGGCCGCGGCCTCGGCCAGGGCCACCCGGAAGCCACGCTGTACGCGAACAGCGACATGATCATCTCCTCGATGGCCGAGGAGCTCGGCCTGACCGGGCTGATCGCGATCATCCTGATCTACACCCTCATCATCGAGCGCGGCCTGCGGACCGCGCTCGGCTGCCGGGACATCTTCGGCAAGCTGATCGCGACCGGTCTGGCGATGTCGTTCGCGCTGCAGGTGTTCGTGATCGTCGGCGGTGTCACCGGGCTGATCCCGCTGACCGGTCTGGCCACCCCGTTCATGGCCCTGGGCGGTACGTCGCTGGTCGCCAACTGGGCGATCATCGCGCTGCTGCTGCGGATCAGTGACCAGGCCCGGCGGCCGCAGACCCCGGCCGCTCCGGTTTCCGACGAAACGATCGCGATGGCGGTGCAGAAGGCATGAACTCGGCGATCCGGCGACTGGCCATGGCGGCGATGGTCCTGATGCTCGCGCTGATGGCGAACTCGACGTACCTGCAGGCCTTCCGGGCGAACGAGATCAACGGCCGCAACGACAACAACCGGGTCCGCGACTCGCAGTTCTCGGTGAACCGCGGCCCGATCCTGATCGGCAGCACGCCGGTCGCGCAGAGCAAGCCGTCCAACGACCGGTTCAAGTACCAGCGGACGTACGCCAACGGCCAGGTGTACGCGCCGGTGACCGGGTTCTACTCGTACCTGTACGGCCGCGGCGGCGTCGAGCTGACGATGAACGCCGAGCTGAACGGTTCGGATCCGTCGATGGCGTTCCGCCGGATCATCGACGTGATCAGCAACCGGCCGCAGCAGGGCGGCAGCGTGACCCTGACGCTGAACGCGGCGGCCCAGCAGGCGGCGTACGACGGCCTGGCCGGGAAGACCGGTGCGGTGGTCGCGATCGAGCCGAAGACCGGACGGATCCTGGCGATGGCCAGCCGGCCGTCGTACGACCCGAACCAGCTCGCCGTGCACGACATCGACAAGGTCGGCGCGACCTGGAAGAGCCTGAACGCCGACAAGAACAAGCCGCTGTCGAACCGCGCGGTGCAGGAGCTGTACCCGCCGGGGTCGACCTTCAAGCTGGTCACCGCGGCGGCCGCGCTGTCCAGCGGCAAGTTCACGCCGGAGAGCAAGGTGAACTCGCCGGCCGAGCTGCCGCTCCCGCAGACCACGGTCCCGCTGGTGAACGAGGACGGCAAGAACTGCGGCGGCAGCAACAGCGCGACGCTGACGATCGCGCTGCGCTACTCCTGCAACACCGCGTTCGGCACCGTCGGCATGGCACTCGGCGCGAACGCGCTGAACGAGCAGGCCGCGAAGTTCGGCTTCGGCTCGAAGCCGCTGACCGAGCTGCCGGGCGTGGCCACCAGCCAGTTCCCCGGCGACCCGAACGAGCCGCAGACCGCGCAGTCCGCGATCGGCCAGTTCGACGTCCGCGCCACGCCGCTGCAGATGGCGATGGTGGCGGCCGGGATCGCGAACAAGGGCGAGGTGATGAAGCCGTACCTGGTCCAGAACGTGAAGACCCCGGACCTGAAGACGGTGTCGGAGACCAAGCCGGAGTCGCTGCACCAGGCGGTCACCCCGCAGGTCGCGGCGCAGCTGACCGCGATGATGGTCGACGTCGTCAACAACGGCACCGGCAAGCCGGGACGGATCTCCGGCGTCCAGGTAGCCGGCAAGACGGGTACGGCGCAGACCACGAAGGAGCGCCCGCCGTTCGCGTGGTTCACCGCGTTCGCGCCGGCCGACGACCCGAAGGTGGCCGTGGCGGTGCTGATCGAGGATGCGAACGTCCCGCGCACCGACGTGGCCGGCGGCACCTTGGCGGCCCCGATCGCCAAGAAGGTCATGGAGGCGGTGCTGGGCCAATGAACAGCCGATGAGCACCATACGGAATGATGCGATGACAGCGCGTCTTTCCAACGGGGATCCACGTGTGGCGGCCGCTACCGTGGGCAAGTTGAGTGTTTTGGGTCTAGTGCAGACAGGTTGGAAGGCTGAGTCATGACATCGCAGGCACGTCTCGTCGGCGGCCGGTACGAAGAAGGCGAACCGCTCGGCCGCGGCGGCATGGCGGAGGTCCGCCGGGGTCTCGACAACCGGCTCGGCCGGAGCGTCGCGATCAAACGGCTGCGCGTCGACCTCGCGAGTGACGCCACCTTCCAGGCGCGGTTCCGGCGCGAGGCCCAGTCGGCCGCGTCGCTGAACCACCCGACCATCGTGTCGGTCTACGACACCGGCGAGGAGCCGGACCCGAACGGCTCCGGCGTCACCATTCCGTACATCGTGATGGAGCTGGTGACCGGCAAGACGCTGCGGGACCTGATCCGCGAAGGCCGCAAGATCATGCCGGAGCGCGCGCTGGAGATCACCTCCGGTGTCCTCGAGGCGCTCGACTACAGCCACCGGGCCGGCATCGTGCACCGCGACATCAAGCCCGGAAACGTGATGCTGACCCCGCAGGGCCAGGTCAAGGTGATGGACTTCGGCATCGCCCGCGCGGTCGCCGACACGTCCTCCACGATGACCCAGACCGCGGCCGTGATCGGCACCGCGCAGTACCTGTCCCCGGAGCAGGCCCGCGGCGAGACCGTGGACGCCCGCTCCGACCTGTACTCGACCGGCTGCCTGCTGTACGAACTGCTCACCGGCCGCCCGCCCTTCGTCGGTGAGTCGCCGGTCTCGGTGGCGTACCAGCATGTCCGGGAGCAGCCGCTGCCGCCGTCCTCGTTCGACCCGGACATCCCGCCGGAGGTCGACGCGGTCGTCCTGAAGGCGCTGGCGAAGAGCCGCGAGGAGCGGTACCAGAGCGCGTCCGAGATGCGCGCCGACATCCACCGCGTGCTGGCCGGGCAGCAGGTGACCGCGCCGATGGCGGCGGTCGCCGAGACCCGGTCGATGGCGCCGACCGCGGTGGCGGCGGCCGCGACCCAGCAGTACCACCAGACCTCGGCGAACGACCTGCTGCCCCCGGGCGGCGACGACCTGGACGAGGAGCAGGACGGGCGGTCACGCCGCAACCGCGGCCTGGCCTACTTCCTGCTCGGCCTCGCGATCGTCGCGGTCGCGGTCGGCGCGTACGCGCTGTTCTCGAACCTGAACAAGGACAACAACGCCGGTGGCGGTGGGACGTCCGCGACCCCGCCCGCCACGGTCCAGGTCCCCGACGTCACGCTCAAGTCGCTGGCCACCGCGACCCAACTGCTCGCCGACAAGGGCCTGAAGGTCCAGTCCACCTCCGAGAAGAGCGACACGGTCGGCAAGGGCCTGATCATCCGGCAGACGCCGGACGGCGGCACGGACGCGCAGCAGGGCTCGACGGTGAACGTCGTCGTGTCCGCCGGACAGTCGGCCTTCCCGGTGCCCAACGTGATCGGGATGACGGAGTCGAAGGCGCGCAGCGCGCTCGAGGACGCGAAGGGCCAGTTCAAGGTCAAGGACAAGTCGATCGAGCAGGACAGCGAGGAGAAGAAGGGCACCGTACTCGCGGTCAGCCCGGACCCGAACGGCTCCTACGCAGCCGGCACCGAGTTCACCCTCACGATCTCCAGCGGCAAGACCAACATCGACGTACCGAATGTCGTCACCCAGACGTTCGACGACGCGAAGCTGACGCTGGAGCAGGCCGGCTTCCGGGTCGGGCAGACGTTCGGCAACGATCAGAACCAGGCCGAGGGCACCGTCCTCGATCAGTCGATCAAGGCCAACACCAAGGCGCCGAAGGGCACGCTGATCACGCTGACGGTGAACAAGCTGCAGCCCACCAGCCCGCCGTCGAGCACGCCGACCGACACGCCACCGCCGTCGACACCGACGACACCGGCCATCACGATCCCTGGCGGCTGAGACCACAGAACCCCCGGAGCGGCTGCTGCTCCGGGGGTTCTTCAGTTCTACGGACTAGCCGACGACCGGGGCCAGGCCGACGGAGCGGGCGACGGCGTCGGGATCGCCGCAGATCTGCAGCCAGTTCGCAAGCATCCGGTGGCCGCCCTCGGTCAGCACCGACTCCGGGTGGAACTGCACGCCCTCGACCGGGTAGTCGCGGTGCCGGGCCGCCATGATCACGCCGGCCTCGGTCCGCGCGGTCACCCGGAGCTCGTCCGGCACGCTGTCCTGCGCAATCGCCAGCGAATGGTACCGGGTCGCGGTGAACGGCGACGGGAGCCCGGACAGTACGCCGGCGCCCTCGTGGAACACCTGGCTGGTCTTCCCGTGCAGCAGCTCGTCCGCGCGGCCGACAACCCCGCCGTACGCGACGCCGATCGCCTGCAGGCCGAGGCAGACGCCGAAGATCGGGACGTCGCGGCCCTTCTCCTTCACGATGTCGACGCAGGCGCCGGCCTCTTCCGGCGTACCCGGACCGGGGGAGAGCAGCACCCCGTCGTACTCACCGGCCTGGTCGGGGGTGACCTCGTCGTTGCGCAGCACCGTGGTGTCGGCCTGCAGTTGCTGCAGGTACTGCACCAGGTTGTAGACGAAGGAGTCGTAGTTGTCGACGACAAGGATCCGCGGCATGCGGACCATTATCGCCCGCTGACGGTAGGACTCACCGAGGGAGTCCGTTCGAAGCCCGGAACAGTCGCGCTCTGCAGGTCCAGGGTGCCCTCGTACGCCGGCATCGAGATCGACGACTCGTTCTTCACGTCGTACCCGAGCTGGAACTTCACCACGTAGTCCTGCAGGTTCTCGATGTACTGCGAGTCGTCGAGCGCCTGCTGCAACTTCCGCCGGTCCCCGATCGCGGTGATCTTGTACGGCGGGAGGTACGGGACGCCGTGCAGTACGACGGAGTTGCCCACGCACTTGATCCCGGTGGTGGAGATGACCCGGTGGTTCTGGATCGAGATCGCGTCCGCGCCGCCGGCCCAGAGCGCGTTCACCACCGCCTGGATGTCCTGCTGGTGGATCACCAGCCAGTCGGCGTCGACGTCCGGGTTGTCCCTGACGACCTCGGACGGCGCGTCCTTCAGCGTCACGGTCAGCCCCGGCCCGGTGACCGGCGTGGTGCCGACCGCGTCGGACAGGTCCTTGAGCTGCTTGGCCAGCGCCGGGTCGATCGACCCCTGCTGCGCCTGCAGTTTCTCGATGTCCTGGGTGAGCGCCGCGTGCTGCCGGACCAGGCTGGCGCTGCGCCGGCTCTGTTCCTCCACAAGGCCCGCGAGCGTAGTGTTACGGCTGGGCCGGAGGTCGGTACCGCGGGCGTTCGTCGCGCTGGTCGCGAACAGCAGACCGGCGCACAGCAGCGCCAGCGGCGCACCCGCACGCCACAGCGAAATCCGCCTCAACCTACGCACCCGTGATCTCCACATTGCTCTCTGCACTACGCTAACCCGGACCGGACCCGTACCAGGTCCTCGCGGTCAGCTTATGCGTCCGTCCTTACAAGGAGTTCAGTCGTGCCCGAGTCGAGCAGTCGCAACAAGAAGAAGACCGAGAAGGTCAAGGCCGAGAAGACCCCGAAGAAGCCACGTACCACCAGCCGCGTGTGGGTCGCGCCGCTGATGCTGGCGTGCTGGCTGCTCGGCCTCGCCTGGCTGGTCGTCTTCTACGTGGCCGGCCAGGACATCCCGGTGATGAAGGACCTGAACAACTGGAACCTCCTGATCGGCATGGGCCTGATCGCCGTCGGCTTCGTCGTCTCCACCCAGTGGGTCTGACCAACCTCCTCCACAGACCTCAACCAGCTGATCGCACCAAACCCCGCGGGGAAAGAAATCGTCGCTCAGTGACGATAGTTACCCAACCTTCCCGTCGACCAACACCGCGCCCCGGCCGACACCCGCGAACACCGTCGGCTGCCCAAACCGGCCCCCCCTCTTGCCACAGCGCTCCTCCCCAAACCAGTTTGGGGAGCCCTGCCCTCCCGAAACGGGCAGTACGGCTCCCCAGTTCACGCACAGGTCGGTGATCGCGACCGCCCCAAACCGGTTTGGGGAGACTTTTCACCAGGACTGGGGAGGGCTACTGCCCGATTCGGGTGGGTATTCGTCCCCACAACACCCCACCCGTCGCTGGAGTTATCCACACGCGTATCCCCAGTTGTGCACACCGATTCTGGTGAGTTATCCCCAGGTCGGGTGGCATTTCTCCACCGAAAGCGCCCGAAACTCGCTCGAATCTGTGGATAAGTCAGGTTTGAGCGAGGCCGTTTCCACATCGTTCACGTCGGCAGCGCCCGGTTGTCCACGACTTTCTTCATCACGATCGTGGATGTCAGCCGCTGCACACCGGGCAGTCGCGCCAGCCGCTCGTCGCGGAGTTTCTGGAACGCGGCGATGTCCGCGGTGACGACTCTGACGAAGTAGTCCGGCTCCCCGAACAGCCTCTCGGCCTGCACCACCTCGGCGATCTCGGCGAGCCCGGCCTCGAAGCCGGCGACCGATTCCTCCCGGTCCATCGTGATCGCGAGCAGCACCTCGAACCCGTGCCCGACCGCGGCCCCGTCGACGACCGCGCGGTACCCACGGATCACCCCGGCCCGCTCGAGCTCCCGCAACCGCCGATGACACGGCGCAGCACTCAGCCCCACCCGCTGCGCGAGCTCGGTGACGGTCAGCCGGCCGTCCTCCTGGAGCACAGCAAGGATATTGCGATCAATGGCATCCACAGCAAGGATCTTATCTCCAGCAGCCCTCAGGCAGCACAAAGTCGCACGAATCCGTCGGCGTTTCGGCAGTAATCTTGCGCCATGCTCGACCTCCTACCCATCGCCGCAGCCTGCTTCGGCATCCCGCAGTACCTTCCGCAGATCCTCAAGCTGCGCCGGACCGGTGACACGGCCGGCGTCTCCTGGTCCTGGGCGACACTGACGAGCATCAACAACGCGGCCTGGTTCGGATACTTCCTGGCCTCGGGCTACTGGACCGCGAGCCTTCCCTCGACCGCAGCAGCAACGCTCGCCGGAACTCTCTCGGTGATGCTGGTACGCCGTGGCGCGCTGAACCCACGCGCCGTCGGCTGGATCGCGGGCTGGGCGGGACTGCTCGCGGTCGGCGCGATCGTCGGCGGGCGCATCGGGCTGGGGACGCTGCTCGCCGCCGCCTCGATCGTCCAGGTGACGCCTTCGCTGTGGACGGCGTACCGGACGGCTCGCCCGACCGGGATCTCGTCAGGCACCTGGGCGCTGGTCCTCGGCGAGCTCTCGTGCTGGCTCGTCTTCGGGCTGTCGAATGCCGACGTACGGCTGACCACGCTCGGCGCGACCGGTGTCCTCGCGAGTCTGTTGATGCTCGCCCGGGCGCGCGCCACGAGGCGTCAGCGAATCGTCACGAATGACGCCGTCGACGCCGGTACAGGCCGGGCGTAACGTCGAGAGCGCCAGTGAACGATCCACGAGACGGGGAGGTTCTCAGATGTTCGTTCAGGTCATTCAGGGGCAGGTCACCGACGCCGAGCAGGCTCACACGGCGATGGATCGGTGGATGGAAGAACTGGCGCCCGAGGCATCCGGCTGGCTGGGGACCACGGCCGGTGTCACCGCGGACGGCAAGTTCATCGCGCTGGCTCGTTTCGACTCCGCGGACGCCGCGCGGCGGAACAGCGACAAGCCGGAGCAGGACAAATGGTGGCACGAGTTCTCGTCGCTGCTCAGCGACGGAGCCACCTTCCACGACACGGAGGACGTGGTCCTCGACACGCACGGCGACCCGGACGGCGCCGGGTTCGTCCAGGTGATGCAGGGTGCCGGCAGCAACCCGGAGCGGGCGCGGGAACTGATGGGTCAGCACCGCGACGAGTGGGCCGCGTTCCGGCCCGAGATCCTCGGCAGTGAGGTCGCCATGTACGACGGTGGCGACTACACGATGGCGATGTACTTCACCAGCGAGGCCGAGGCCCGCGAAGGCGAGCGCAAGGAAGTGCCGCCGGAGCTGCAGGCGGAAATGGACGAGATGAACAGCCTCTCCTCCGGCCCGCCGGCGTTCTACGACCTCGAGCACCCCTGGCTGTACTCACCCAAGTAAGTAGACAGCCACCCGAGCAGGGCGCGACGGCTAGCCGGCGCGGCCGTCTCCACATATAAGTAGGGGTATAACCGGGCGCTTATAAACAACAGTCGCTGCCGACGACAAAAGCAGTGTAGATATCGGTGGGCG
>NZ_JBSGTS010000022.1:117086-133930 GCF_053607525.1 Kribbella sp. NPDC055110 | reverse complement strand
GGCGACCACCGAGAACCCGTTCTTCAGCGTTATCTCACCGCTGTTGTCGCGCAGTCTGCTGCTCACGCTCGAGTCCCTGACCGACGACGACATCGCCGTACTGCTCGATCGTGCACTGGCCGACGAGCGGGGTCTGAACGGCGAGTTCGAGCTGGCGGAGGACTCCCGGGACCATCTGCTGCGGATGGCTGGGGGCGACGCTCGCCGCGCGCTCACGTACCTGGAAGCGGCCGCGGGTGGAGCGCGCGCGAAGGACGCGAAGGTCATCGACCTGAAGACGTTGGAGACGGCGGTTGATCGGGCCGCGGTGCGGTATGACCGGGCCGGGGATCAGCACTACGACGTCACCTCCGCGATGATCAAGTCGATCCGTGGGTCGGATGTGGATGCGGCGATGCATTACCTGGCGCGGATGATCGTGGCGGGGGAGGATCCGCGGTTCATCGCGCGCCGGCTGGTGATCTCGGCCAGTGAGGACATCGGTATGGGGGACCCGACCGCGCTCGGCGTCGCGATCGCAGCGGCCGAGGCGGTGCAGCTGATCGGGATGCCGGAGGCGCGGATCAACCTCGCGCAGGCGGTCGTCGCGCTCGCGCTGGCGCCGAAGTCCAACGCGGTGATCATGGCCGTCGACGCGGCGATCGCGGACGTGAAGGCGGGCAAGGTCGGCCCGGTCCCGCCGCATCTGCGCGACGCGCACTACGCCGGCGCGAAGAAGCTCGGCCACGGCTCGTCGTACCAGTATTCGCACGACGATCCGCGCGGCGTCCTCCCGCAGCAGTACGCCCCCGACGTGATCGACGGCACCGACTACTACAAGCCCACCCGCCGCGGCGGCGAAGCGGCGTACGCCGACCGCGTCGCAGCCATCCGCAAGATCCTCCGGGACCGCAAGTGATCCCGATGGCACCGTGCAGGCACTCAGCGTGAGCTTCGATTGAAGCGTTCGAGTCGGTAAACTGCCAGACGGCCTGGGGGCGGAAGGTATTTGGTTTTGAGGCAGCCCCATCCCCAGAACGGTCCACGGCATCTTCGTAAGCGTCCGCCGGTGCTCAAACTCGGCGCAGGCGCGGCAGTAGTCGCAGTACTGGCAGGCGCGGTGTTCCTGTTCCCGTCCGGGTCCCAGCACGCGGAGACCGGCCAAGCGCCGCAGGCGAGCAGCTCGCTCAGCCCGTCGGTCGATCGGTCGGCCGGTACGTCGCGGTCGAGCGCGCGACCGTCGCTCCCGGTCGGAAAGCCGCTGAGCCCCCTCGCACCGCAGAGCACCGCCGGCTCCACCTCCAACGTCCCGCTCAACGCCCCGAGCGCGAACGATCCGGACCCCACCACGGGAACCCCACCCGGAAGCACCCCGGCACCCACCACATCCCCCTCAGGCACCCCGTCTACAACCACCCCGACAACCACCACCCCGACCGCACCGGCCCCGACCACCCCTTCGACCAGTACGCCGACACCGCCCGCGAGCACCGCCGTACCCTCAGCCACCCCCAGCACGACGCCCAGCACGACGCCCAGCACGACGCCCACCACGACGCCCACCACGACGCCCACCACGACGCCCACCACGACGCCCAGCAGCACGCCCGCCGTCGTCTACCGGGACTGTGCCGAGGTCCGCGCGGCCGGGAAAGCTCCGCTGTACCGCGGCGACCCCGGCTACACCCCGGCGCTCGACAGCAACGGGGACGGAATCGCCTGCGAGCGCGGCAACTCCTGACCTCGTGCCGCGGTTTGGTGAGGGACTGTGATGTGAGGGATGGTGTCCTGGAGCGGAGTGCGATAAGGGCGCGCGATAAGGTCGGGCGGTCCAAAGTTGCGCAGAGTTCGCGGCAGGTCGCATGAGGTCGCTACGGAAGGTGGATCGTTTCCATGAGCGTCGGTGAAGTCGCGGGGCTGATAGCCGCCTGCGCGCTGCTCATCCTGGTGGGCCTGCTGGCCTATCCGATCCTGAAGCTCGGCAAGGTGTTCGACGAGACCCGGATCATGGTGAAGGGCGTCTCCGACTCCAGTGTCCCGCTGCTCGGCGAGGTGACCACCACGGTGGCGACCACGAACGCGCAGCTGGCGAAGGTGGACACGATCACCGACAACGCGACCACCGTGACCACGAACGCGGCCGCGCTGATGTCGCTGTTCTCGGCCACCGCCGGCGGTCCGCTGGTGAAGGCGGCCGCGTTCACGTACGGCGTTCGCCGGGCGCTCGGTGAGCAGCAGCGCAAGGACGTGTCGCGGCGCGTCAAGGAAGAGATGAAGGCCGAGCGGAAGGCACGGAAGCGGTGAAGCGGATCTTCTGGCTGATCATCGGGATCGCCGTCGGCGTGTACGCCGTGACCCGGCTGAAGAAGCGGGCCCGGCTGCTGGCTCCGGAGGGTGTCCAGGAGTCCGCGGCCAAGCTGGCCGCCGCGGTCCGGCACTTCGGCGACCAGGTCCGTGAGGGCATGGCCGAGCGGGAGACCGAGCTCCGCGACGCGCTCGGCATCGAGAACACCAACGATCATGAGGACTACCGGTAACACCCATGGAAACCAGTGAGATCAGGCGGCGGTTCCTGCAGTACTTCGAGGACCGGGGCCACACCGTGGTGCCGAGCGCGCCGCTGCCGTCGCCGGACCCGAACCTGCTGTTCAACGTCGCCGGCATGGCCCAGTTCGTGCCGTACTTCGTCGGCCAGCAGACCCCGCCGTACGCGCGGGCGACCAGCGTGCAGAAGTGTGTGCGGACGCTCGACATCGAAGAGGTCGGGAAGACCACCCGGCACGGCACCTTCTTCCAGATGAACGGCAACTTCTCGTTCGGCGACTACTTCAAGGAAGAAGCCGTCCAGTTCGCCTGGGAGCTGGTCACCAAGCCGCAGAACGAGGGCGGCTACGGCTTCGACGAGTCCGTTCTCTACGCCTCGGTGTACTACGAGGACGACGAGGCGATCGACATCTGGAAGCGGGTCGCCGGGCTGCCCGACGACCGGATCGTCCGGCTCGGCATGAAGGACAACTTCTGGTCGATGGGTATCCCGGGTCCGTGCGGCCCGTGCTCGGAGATCCTGATCGACCGCGGCCCGGAGTTCGGCGCGGACCGGGACTGGGAGGCGGGCGACCGCTACCTGGAGTTCTGGAACCTGGTCTTCATGCAGAACATCCGCGGCGAGGGCGGCGGCAAGGACGGCTACCCGATCCTCGGCGAGCTGCCGAAGAAGAACATCGACACGGGTCTCGGCCTGGAGCGGGTCGCGTACCTGCTGCAGGGCGTCGACAACATGTACGAGATCGACGAGATCTACCCGGTGATCGAGAAGGCGACCGAGCTGACCGGCCGCAAGTACGGCGCGGAGCACGAGGACGACGTCCGGTTCCGGGTCGTCGCCGACCACGTGCGCAGCGCGCTGATGCTGATCGGTGACGGCGTCACGCCGGGCAACGAGCAGGGCGGGTACGTGCTGCGTCGCCTGCTGCGCCGGGCGATCCGCTCGATGCGCCTGCTCGGCTACGAGGACCCGAGCCTGGTCGAGCTGCTCCCGGTGAGCCTGGAGCAGATGAAGAAGTCCTACCCGGAGCTGGTCCCCGACTTCGGCCGGATCAGCCAGGTCGCGTACGCCGAGGAGGAGGCGTTCCGCCGTACTCTCACGGCCGGCACGACGATCTTCGACGTGGCGGTGCGCGACACCAAGGCCGGCGGTGCGCACCAGCTCGAGGGCGCGAAGGCGTTCCAGCTGCACGACACGTACGGCTTCCCGATCGACCTGACCGTCGAGATGGCGGCCGAGCAGGGCCTGAACGTCGACACCGAGGGCTTCCGCGCGCTGATGAAGGAGCAGCGCGAGCGGGCCAAGGCCGACGCGCGCGCCAAGAAGGCCGGTCACGCGGACACCTCGGGGTACCGGGAGCTGCGCGAGAAGGGCGTCACGGAGTTCACCGGGTACCAGGAGCTCTCCAGCGACTCCCAGGTCCGTGGCTTGCTGCGGGAGGGCGCGGTCGCGCCGTTCGCTGAGCAGGGCGAGACCGTCGAGGTCGTGCTCGAGAAGACCCCGTTCTACGCCGAGTCCGGCGGCCAGATCGCGGACGAGGGCCTGATCGTCGGCGACGGCCTGAAGCTGAAGGTGCTCGACGTACAGCGCCCGGTCAAGGGCCTGATCGTGCACAAGGTCGAGGTTCTCGAGGGCGTACTGCGTCCCGGCGAGGACGTGCACGCCGCGGTCGACCACGAGTGGCGGGTCTCGGCCTGCCAGGCGCACTCCGGTACGCACGTCGTGCACGCCGCGCTGCGCCAGGTGCTCGGCCCGAACGCGTTGCAGAGCGGTTCGTACAACAAGCCCGGGTACCTGCGGCTCGACTTCGCGTGGTCGTCGGCGCTGGACCCGGCGACCCGGTCGGAGATCGAGGAGGTCGCGAACCTCGCCGTACGGCAGGACCTTCCGGTGTCGGCGCAGTACATGACACTGCCGGAGGCGCGGGAGTGGGGCGCGCTGGCACTGTTCGGTGAGACGTACGACGAGCAGGTCCGCGTGGTCGAGATCGGCGGGCCGTGGTCGCGTGAGCTCTGCGGTGGCACGCACGTGAAGCACTCGTCGCAGGTCGGTGCGCTGACCGTCACCGGCGAGTCCTCGGTCGGCGCCGGCGTACGGCGGATCGAGGCGTTCGTCGGCATGGAGGCGTTGCACTACCTCGGCCGCGAGCGGGCGCTGGTCCGGCTGCTCAGCGAGAACCTGAAGGCCCGTCCGGAGGAACTGCCCGCCAAGGTCGCCGACCTGGCCGAGCGGCTGCGGGTGGCCGAGAAGGAGCTCGAACGGATGCGCGCCGCGCAGGTGCTGGAAGCGGCTGCCGAGCTGGCGAAGGACCCGAAGGACGTCTTCGGCGTCCAGTACGTCGGCCATCGCGCACCCGACGGCGTGAACGGCGGCGACCTGCGCAAGCTGGCGCTCGACGTCCGCGGCCGGATGCCGAACGACAAGCCGGCCGTGGTCGCCGTACTGAGCGTCAACGACGGCAAGCCCGGCGTCGTGATCGCGCTGAACGACATGGCTCGTGAGTGGCGGCTGAAGGCCGGCGACCTGGTCCGGATCGCGGCCGAGAAGCTCGGCGGCCGTGGTGGCGGCAAGGACGATGTCGCGCAGGGTGGCGGCACGGACGCGGCCGGTGCCGACGACGCGCTGAGCGCCGTCGAGCACGCGATCGGCCACCAGGTGACCGGCTAAGTGAGTCTGAAATGAGGACGGGCGTGCGGATCGCGCTCGATATCGGTGACGCCCGGATCGGCGTCGCGAGCAGCGATCCGCACGGGATCCTGGCCACGCCTGTGGAAACCGTCCGCCGTGGGCCGGGTGATCTGGGTAGGATCGCCGCACTCGCCGCCGAACTGGAGGCGTTCGAGATCGTGATCGGTCTGCCGCGTTCCCTGTCCGGGGGCGAGGGACCGGCCGCGGTGAAGATCCGGGAGACGGCGGAGCAGGTGCGGGCCAAGGTGCACGAGACGAACTCGGGGACGACGGTGCGGCTGGTGGACGAGCGGTTCACCACGGTCACCGCCGAACGGATGCTGCGGGAACGGGGAAAGAAAGGCTCCAAACGGCGGGCAGTGGTCGATCAGGCCGCGGCGGTCGTGATTCTGCAACATGCGCTCGACCTCGAGCGCGAGACCGGCAACCCACCCGGGAGGCCCCTGTGAACGGACCATCGGTGGAAGAAGAAGTCAGCGAGGGCGAGCGTGATGATCTGGGCAGCGGCCTGGGGCTGCGCCCGGAGACCCGGGTCGAGCGGCGCGCCAACCGGCGCCGCGCTCGCGGCCGGCGCGCCTTCGGCTGCTTCGCCGGCCTGATCTCGCTGCTCGTCGTCGGTGCCCTGGTGGCCGGTGCGGTGGTCGGCTTCGGTAAGGGCAAGGACGCGCTCGAGGGACTCTTCTCCGCCCCTGACTACCAGGGCGCGGGCACCGGCACGGTGGTCGTCGAGATCACCAAGGGCCAGGCGACCGCCTCGATCGCGGACACCCTGGAGAAGAAGGAAGTCGTGAAGAGCGCCCGCGCCTTCGAGCGGGTGGCCCGCGACGATCCGCGCTCACTGCAGATCCAGGCGGCCACCTACACGCTGCGCAAGCACATGTCCGCCAAGGCCGCTCTCGACCTGATGCTGAACACCGCCGAGTCGGTCCGGGTGGCCCGGATCAGCGTCCCGGCCGGCAAGACCAAGGCCGAGGTCGCGCTGATCCTGCAGGGCTCGAAGATGAAGCTGCCGGCCGGCGCCGCCGCCACGGCACTCGGCAAGCCGGCTTCGCTCGGGCTCCCGCCGTACGCGCACAACAACGCCGAGGGCTTCCTGTTCCCGGGGACGTACGACGTGCCGAAGAACGCGACGGCGTACACGATGCTCAAGCTGATGACCACCCAGTACGCGAAGACCGCGGCGTCGCTGGATCTGACGAACACCGCGGCCCGGAAGAAGCTCGACCCGTACCAGGCGGTCATCGTGGCCAGCATCATCGGCGCGGAGACGAACCGGTCGGAGGACTACGCCAAGGTCGCGCGGGTGATCTACAACCGGCTCGCGGCCGGGATGCGGCTGCAGATGGACTCGACGATCCACTACGTGGTCGGCAAGGACGGCGGCGTCTTCACCACGCCCGAGCAGCGCGAGAACCCGTCGCCGTACAACACCTACAAGTACAAGGGCCTGCCGCCGACGCCGATCAACTCACCGACGCGCGACGAGCTGCGGGCGGCGATCAACCCGGCGCAGGGTTCCTGGCTGTACTTCACGCTGGTCAACCTCGACACCGGCGAGACCGCGTTCGCGAGCTCGGCCGAGGAGCACCAGGCGAACGTGCAGAAACTGCAGGCCTGGTGCCAGGCCCACAAGGGGCGGTGCTGACTTGACCCGTTGTGCCGTGCTCGGTTCGCCGATTGCGCACTCGTTGTCGCCGGCCATGCATCGGGCCGCGTACGCCGCGCTCGGGCTGGACTGGCGGTACGACGCTTTCGAGGTCGAGGAGAACGAGTTCCGTGGATTCGTCGCGTCGCTCGGTGACGATGTCCGCGGCCTGTCGCTGACGATGCCGCTGAAGCGGGTCGCGCTCGACCTGGTCGACACAGTCGATCCGGTCGCGGAGCTGATCGGCGCGGCGAACACGATGTTGTTCGAGCCGGACGGATCCCGGTCGGCGCACAACACCGACGTACCCGGGCTGGTGAACGCGTTCGCCGAGGCCGGTATCACGGCCGCTGAGACGGCTGTGGTTATCGGTGGAGGCGCCACGGCCGCGTCCACCCTGGCTGCGTTGCGGGGCATGAAGGTCACCGAGGTGACGGTCGTGGTCCGGGAGGTCGCGAAGGCCGAGCGGTTGCTCGATCTGGCCGCGGAGCTGGGACTCCGGACGTCGGTTGCGGACTTCTCGCAGGTCGAGCAGATCGGCGGCTTCGACCTGTGCGTGTCGACGCTGCCCGGTGGCGCGGTCGACCCGTGGGCCGAGCACTTCGCGGCCGTTGCGCCGGTGGTGTTCGACGTGGCGTACCACCCGTGGCCGACCCGGCTCGCGATAGCGGCGCACCGGATCGGTACAGAGCTGTTGAACGGACTTGACCTGCTCGTGCATCAGGCGACCCTCCAGGTGGAGATGATGACGGGTAGGTCGCCGGCTCCTCTGGCGGCCATGAGGGCTGCTGCGCGTGAGGAGCTGGGGGATCGTGAGCCTGCTTGACCGTCGTACCGTCCTGATCGCCGGTGTCGCCGTCACCTTGGCCGGCTGCGATGACTCGAAGAACTCCGACAGCACGCCGGATATGTCGGCTCCCGCTCTGACGTCGACCGCGCCGAACTGGAACGCCTTCGCGAGGTCCCTGAAGGGCCGCCTCTACCTACCCTCGACCTCCGGGTACGCCGCCGCGCACCAGCTCTTCAACCCGCGCTGGGACAGTGTCCGCCCGACGGCCGTGGTGAAGGCCGCCAACGCCGCCGACGTGCAGAAGGCGATCAACTTCGCCCGTACCAACAGACTCGTCCTCGTCCCGAAGAGCGGCGGCCACTCGTACGTCGGTGCGTCGACGATCGCCAACGGTGTGCAGCTCGACGTCGGCGCGCTCAAGGGCATGAGCTACGCGAACGGCGTACTCACCGTCGGTGCCGGGGCGCGCCTGTACGACGTACACGCGTTCCTCGACCGCTACGGCCGCTCGTTGCCGACCGGCACCTGCCCGACCGTCGGCGTCGCAGGCCTCACACTCGGCGGCGGGATGGGGATCCACACCAGGACGTACGGCCTCACCTGCGACCGGGTCGTGTCGATGGGCGTGATCACCGCCGACGGCAAGGCCCACAACGTCAGCGCGACCTCCGAGCCCGATCTTTTCGCAGCGCTGCGGGGGAGTGGTGGCGGCAACCTCGGTGTGGTCACGTCGTTCCGGTTCGCGACGATCACGGCGACCAAGCTCGGCTTCTTCCGGCTGACCTGGCCGGAGTCGCAGGCGGCGGCCGTCGTCCGCGGCTGGCAGAAGTTCGCGCAGAGCGCGCCGACCACGGCCTGGGGCAACCTGCACATCGATGCCAAGAGCAACGGAACGCTGTCGATCCGGGTGCTCGGCGTCTCCACCACCGGCAACGCGACCGCGGCGGCCGCGCAGCTGGAGTCGTTCGTCGGCGCGAAGGCTTCGGTACGGACGCTCTCGGTGAAGTCGCACCTGGAGGCGGTCAAGTATCTCGGTGGCGGTACGACGAGCCCGCGCCAGGGGTTCCTCGCCGGTTCCGACGTACTCAAAGGGCCGATGGATGCGGCGACGATCACCGGCCTGCTCGGTGCGGTGAAGGCGGCCGCGCGAGCCGCGACACCGGCGTCGGCGATCCTCGACCCGCTCGGCGGACAGGCCGCGAAGGTGCCGGCCGGCGGTTCGTCGTGGCCGTGGCGTGGCGCGTTGGGCGTGATTCAGTGGTACTCGTCGGCGCAGGGGAAGAGCGCGCAGACGTTCATCTCGAACGGTCACCGCGCGGTTCGGTCGGCCTCGACCGGCGGCTACGTGAACTACGTCGAGGCCGGACGGGCGGTCAGCTCGTACTACGGCGCAAGCGCGGCCAAGCTCCAGGCCGCGAAGAAGAAGTACGATCCCGCGGACTTCTTCCACACGCCGTACACCCTTACCTAGCTAGTGTTCGGCCCGTGAAGCCTTGGCGTGTGATCGCGGGTGTGCTGGCTGCCGGTTTCGTCGTGGCCGGAGTGACCCCCGCGTGGGCGTGTGCCTGCGGCGGCTACCTGCCGGACGCGCAGTCGCAGGCCCGGGCGTACGGCGAGAACGCGCTCGTCCAGTACGCCGGGGGCAGCGAGCAGATCACGCTCTCGATGTCGGTCCACGGCGTGTCGAAGAAGGCGGCCTGGATCATGCCGGTCCCGGCGGCGGCGAAGGTCGATCTCGGTGACGAGGACCTGTTCTACCGGCTCGACCAGCTGACGCGACCGAAGCGCGTGGTGAAGAAGACGTACTGGCCGTTCCGCGATCTGGGGATCATGGGCAGCGGGCGGGGTGACTCGGCCGGCGCGCCCGCTCCGGGAGCCGGGGTGAACGTCAAGCAGCAGATGGTGCTCGGCCCGTTCGCGGTCACCCGTCTCGGCGGTTCCAGCGGTACGGCGGTCACGGACTGGCTGCGCACGAACGGGTACGTCGTACCGTCGACGCTGGCCGCGAACCTCACGCCGTACCTGACCGAGAAGTGGGAGATCGTCGCGGTGAAGCTCGCGCCGAAGCAGGACGGCGAGAGCCTGTCCGGCGCGACACCGCCGCTGCGGCTGACGTTCGCGTCGGACCGGATCGTGTACCCGATGCGGCTCAGCAAGGGCGCGAGTACTACCCAGACGGTCACGGTGTACGTCGCGACGGAGCACCGGGTCGATGCGACGAAGGTGCCGGACGCCGATGTGACGCCTGAGTTGCTGTTCGCGGGCCGTGTCGATACGGACGCATTGCCCAAGCCGACCGATTTCCTGACCGCGTACACGGCGACGTACCACGAGCCGGGGAAGATCACCGACGACTTCACGTTCGCGCAGGCGGCGAACGACGACGAGTACCAGCGGATCACCTACGTCACCAAGAACGAAGGTTTCTGGAGTACGGTCGCGGTGCTCGTCGGTCTCGTGCTGCTGCTGGGAGGCGGGGCGATCGTGCTCGCGCGGGTGCTGCCCCGGCGGGCGGCCGCGGGCGTCCGCAAGTAGTCGTCTAGGGTCGTGGATCGTGCCGGCTGACAACGCGTTGCTCGCTGCGGGGATCGGCGTGGTCGTCTGCGGCGCGGCCGCGTCCACGCTCGGTCCCTGGCTGATGCGCCATATTCCTGAGCCGGAGATCGAAGAAGGCGAGACCAAGGTCCCGTACGCGTCGCTGGCCGGTCGGCGAGCGGCGTACTGGTGTGGCGGGCTCGCTGCGCTGGCCGGCGGCTTCCTCGGCTGGATGCTCGGCCTGGACGCAGTGCTGCCCGCCTTGCTGGTGCTGGCGGTGGCCGGCTCGGTGCTCGGGTACATCGACGCGCGCACGCGGTTCCTGCCGTCGGTGATCATCTGGCCGACGTACTTCCTGGTCGCGGTCGGCCTGGTCGCCGCGGCGCTGGCGACGGGGGAGTGGGGCTCGTTGCGCCGGGCAGCGATCGCCGGGGCGATCGGGTTCGCGGTGTTCTACGTGCTGTGGTTCGCGTTCCCGCGCGGGGTCGGGTTCGGTGACGTGCGGTTGTCGGGGCTGCTCGGGATCGCGCTCGGCTGGCTCGGCTGGGGCGAATTCGTGTCCGGGCTGTACGGCGGGTTCTTCCTCGGCGCGGTCGTCGGCATCGTACTGATCGCGGCCCGGATCATGACCCGCAAACAGATGGTTCCGTTCGGGCCGTTCATGCTCGTCGGCGCGCTCGCCGGCGTACTCCTCGGCACCCCGTTGGAGAGGCTGTACGCCGGATAGGGGAGCCCCGCACTCCACCAAATGGACGCGGCGATGGTCGCGGGCGTGGATCCGAAACCGCAGGTGATCGACGTCGGCGAGGGGCCGTTCCTGCACACCACGATGGAGCGGTCGATCGGCGAGACGGCGTCGCCGGGACGTGGGAAGTACAAGGCCGGGTACCTGAAGAAGGGGTACACCGACGAGCAGATTCTGGCGATGTACCGCGGGCTGACGGACACGACGTACAGCGGCCCGTCGTCCGCGGTCCTGCTGATCCCGTACGGCGGCAAGGTGAACACCGTGCCGTCCGACGCGACCGCCGCCGCGCAGCGGGACGTGGTCGCCAAGATGGTGCTCAGTGCGTCGTGGGACACCGCCGGCGACGACGGCAAGAACCTCGAGTGGGTGCGGAAGGTGTACGCCGACATCTACCGCGACACGGGCGGTGTCCCGGTGCCGAACGCGATCAACGCCGGGTCGTACATCAACTACCCGGACGTGGATCTGGCTGATCCGGCGTACAACAAGTCGGGCGTGCCGTGGCACGACCTGTACTACCTCGGCAACTACCCGCGGCTGCAGCAGATCAAGGCGAAGTGGGACCCGCACAACGTGTTCCACCACAAGCTCGCGATCGGGCCGCGCTGATTCACGAGCCGGGGTAGCGGGTGGTCCAGGCGGTGTGCGGCCCGTAGTCGCCATGCAGCCGCTTGCCCTGGCTGAACTCCAGCGCGAAGTCGTCGGCGAGCTGGAGGATGACCGGACGTCCCTCGACGGTGAAGACGAGCTCTGCGGGCAGAGCCGTCTCACCGTGGAGGGCGCCGAGAATGTTCCCGCAGATCGCGCCGGTGGAATCGCTGTCTCCGGAGTGGGTGACCGCCAGCGCGAGCGCGTCGAGGAACTGCTCCGGCTCGGGGTAGACGAGGGCTGCGTAGACGGCGATCGCGAGCGCTTCCTCCGCGACCCATCCGCCACCGAGGCGCCCCACCGTGACCGGTCCGGGCGGTGCTGTCGCGGCCAGGTGCCTGGCGAACGCAAGCGCAGTACTGGTCTCCTCGTGGCCGTCGTGCTTGGTCAGAAGGTTTGTCGCGTTGGTGATCGCGTCGTCGAGGGTCGCGCCGCCGCACAGTTCGCGAACGATCGCGGCCAAGGCGCCGGACGCGAGCTTGCCGGTCGGGTGCCCGTGCGTGTACCCGGCGGCGGTCGCAGCCGAGTCGAAGATCCACTCGGCCGGGAAGTACTCCGGCAGCAGCCCGAACGGCGCGACCCGCATCACGCCGCCGCACCCCTTCGAGTCGTTGACCGCCTGGTCGCCGTACTGCGCGATCCGGGCCTCACCCTTGCGGGCCTGGGTCAACGCAGTCAGACAGGTGTTGCCCGGCGCGCGGCGCGCGTACAGCCACTGCTCGCCCAGCAACCAACCGTCCTGCTCGCCGCTCGGTCCCGGCAGGTTCTGCGTGTCGAGCCACCGGTCGTACGCATGCTGTACGACGGCCACGGTGAAGCCGAGCCCGCGATCGGTCCGGACACTCGCCCGGATCAAGCCCTCGACCGTGAACAGGGTCATCTGCGTGTCATCGGTGATCGTCCCCGCAGGCCACCCGCCGGCGACGAACGTCCGCACACCGTCCGGGTGCTTCGCGAGGATCGAGCGCGCGTCCTCGAACTCCACCGGCCCACCCAGCGCGTCCCCGATCGCCCCGCCCAGCAGGCACCCACGCACCCGCGCCCGCCACGTCTCCTCAACCACCCGAGTCATGCCAGGACCCTATCCGGGGTGGTGTCAGCGCTACCGCGAAGACGGGTTCTGGAGCCAGTTCGCGCGGCGCTCGTTGCTTCTACGGTCGTTGGTATAGAGAACAGATCGTCGAAGGAGCGAAACGATGACCACCGCATTCCGCCGTACCGCCGGGCGCCTGGCCGTGGCCGCCCTCGCCACGACTGCCCTTACGGGCGCTGCGATCGCCGGCGGTCAGGCAGCCACCGCCAGCACCAGCTGCAAGGACTCCCCGATCGCCAAGACCTTCAACGCGGTCCTCGCCGTCCGCACCGGACCCACCCAGGACGACCCGGCCTGCGGCTGAATTTGCTGATTCTGTCCAGTCTGTCTAGACTGTTCCCGAGGTGATGGTCATGACAGTGACAGCCGGGCAATGGCAGTTGCAAGAGGCGAAACAGCATTTCAGCGAGCTGATCCGGGCAGTCCTGACCGACGGTCCGCAGATCGTGACGAAGCACGGGCAGCAGGTCGCCGTCGTGCTGGACATCGTGGACTACCGGCGGATGATCGGGGTGGAACTGGTGGACGACTTCAAGAGTTTCCTGGCCTCGGCGCCGGACCTGAGTGATCTGGAGATCGAGCGGTCGACCGAGCCGGCGCGGCAGGTCGACTTCGAATGAGCTTTCTGCTCGACACGAATGTCGTGTCGGAGTTGCGCAAGAAGTCTCCGGACTCGGGCGTGGTCGACTGGCTCAAGTCGGTGAAGTCGGCCCAGTTGTACCTGAGTGTGCTGGTCGTCGGAGAGATCAAGCAGGGGGTCGAGCGGCTCGCGACCCGGGATCCCGAGCGAGCGGCTGCGATCGACGACTGGCTACAGCGACTCGTCCGCGGCTACTCGGACCGGATCGTCCCCGTGTCGCTGGAGGTCGCCGAGGCTTGGGGCCGGCTGAACGCGACCGGCCCGCTCCCGCTGGCCGACGGGCTGATGGCTGCAACAGCCCTTGTCCACGACTGGACGTTTGTCACCCGCAACACCGCCGATGTCGAGCGCACCGGCGTTCGTCTGCTCAACCCCTTCGGCAACTGAGACCGCTGTCCGGGGTGTGAGCGTGCCGTGAAAGAATCGGGGCATGCTGCGCTGGCTCACCGCCGGCGAGTCGCACGGACAAGCGCTCGTCGCCGTACTCGAAGGTCTTCCCGCAGGCGTTGAGGTCACCACAGATGATGTGGCCGACGCCCTGGCTCGTCGTCGGCTGGGGTACGGCCGCGGCGCCCGGATGAAGTTCGAGCGGGACGAGGTGACGTTCGTCGGCGGCTTCCGGCACGGGTTGACGCTCGGTAGCCCGGTCGCGATCGAGGTCGGGAACACCGAGTGGCCCAAGTGGGAGCAGGTGATGAGCGCCGACCCGGTCGACGCGGAGACCCTGGCCGGCCTGGCGCGCAACGCGCCGCTGACCCGCCCGCGGCCCGGCCACGCCGACCTGGCCGGTATGCAGAAGTACGGGTTCGACGAGGCTCGCCCGGTGCTCGAGCGTGCCAGTGCCCGCGAGACCGCGGCTCGCGTCGCGCTCGGTGAGGTCGCGGCGCGGTTCCTCCGGCAGGCGTACGGCGTGACGATCGTCAGCCACGTCGTCGAGCTCGGCACCGTCAAGGCGCCGTACGGCGTGATCCCGGCGTACTCGGATGTCGCAGCGCTGGACGCCGACCCGGTCCGCTGCCTCGACCAGGACGCGAGCAAGCAGATGGTCGCCGAGATCGACGCCGCGCAGAAGGCCGGCGACACGCTCGGCGGCGTGGTCGAGGTCGTCGTCGACGGGCTCCCGCCGGGGCTCGGCAGCTACGTGCACTGGGATCGCCGCCTCGACTCCAAGCTGGCCGGCGCGTTGATGGGCATTCAGGCGATCAAGGGCGTCGAGCTCGGTGACGGGTTCGAGCTGGCCCGGACGCCGGGATCCAAGGCGCACGACGAGATCGTCGCCGAGGGCGGTGAGGTCCGCCGTACCAGTGGCCGTTCGGGTGGGACCGAGGGCGGGATGAGTACGGGCGAGACGCTCCGGGTCCGGGCCGCGATGAAGCCGATCGCGACCGTTCCGCGGGCGCTCCGCACGATCGACACAGCCACCGGCGAGGCCGTTGCCGCGCACCATCAGCGCTCGGATGTCTGCGCCGTACCGGCAGCCGGCATCGTCGCCGAAGCGATGGTCGCGCTGGTGCTGGCCGAGGTCTCGCTGGAGAAGTTCGGTGGCGACTCGGTCGCGGAGACCGCGCGCAATCACCAGTCGTACCTGGCGAACCTGCCGAAGACGATCACCCCGCGGGAGTGGGAGTGAGCCCGGTCGTCGTCCTGGTCGGCCCGCCCGGATCGGGCAAGTCCACGATCGCGGCGCTGCTCGCGAAGCGGCTCGGCGTACCGCACCGCGACACCGACACCGACATCGAAGCCGGCGCGGGCAAGCCCATCTCGGACATCTTCGTCGACGAGGGCGAGCCGCACTTCCGCAAGCTCGAGCGGTCGGCGATCGCGGCCGCGCTGCAGAGCGACGGCGAGGTGCTGTCGCTCGGCGGCGGCGCGATCCTGGATCCTGCAACTCGCGCGGACCTGGCCGGCCACACCGTGGTCTTCCTCGACGTCAGCCTGGGGGAGGCGGCCAAGCGCGTCGGCCTCAGCGTCGCGCGCCCGCTGCTGCTCGGCAACGTCCGCACCCAGCTCCGCAACCTGATGGAGGCCCGCCGCCCGCTGTACGGCGAAGTCGCCAAGCAGACCGTGCTGACCGACGGCAAGACCCCCGACCAGATCGCCGACGAGATCCTGGAGCACCTCGGATGACCGGCGACGCGACCGGATCGCTAGGGGCAGGTGCAGGTGCGGGTGCCGGGCCGACTCGGATCCGGGTCGCCGCCGCAGCGCCGTACGACGTTGTCATCGGCAACAATCTGCTCGGTGAGTTGCCGGTGCTGCTCGGTGAAGGAGTGCAGCGGGTCGCGGTGATTCACCCGCGGGCGCTGCGCTCGACCGGTGACGCGATCCGCGACGACCTGACCGGCTCCGGGTTCACCGCGCACGCGATCGAGATCCCGGACGCCGAGGAAGCCAAGACCGCCGAGGTGCTGGCGTACTGCTGGTCGGTCCTCGGGCAGGCCGGCTTCACCCGCTCGGATGCGATCGTCAGCGTCGGCGGCGGTACGACGACCGATCTCGCCGGCTTCGTCGCGGCGACCTGGCTGCGCGGCGTGAAGGTCGTCCACATCCCGACAACGCTGCTCGGCATGGTCGACGCGGCCGTCGGCGGCAAGACCGGGATCAACACGGCCGAAGGCAAGAACCTGGTCGGGGCGTTCTGGGAGCCGGCCGGGGTGCTGTGCGACCTCGCCTCGCTCGAAACGCTGCCGGTCAACGACTACATCAGCGGCCTCGCCGAGGTCGTGAAGTGCGGTTTCATCGCCGACCCGGTGATCCTCGACCTCGTCGAGAAAGACCCGGCCGGCGCCACGAGCCCGTCGTACGCCGCGACCGAGGAGCTGATCGCCCGCTCCATCCAGGTCAAGGCGGACACGGTCGGCGCAGACCTCCGCGAGCGGACCACCGCCGTGGGCGGGCCGATCGGGCGCGAGGCACTGAACTACGGGCACACGCTCGGCCACGCCATCGAACGCGTCGAACGGTACAAGTGGCGCCACGGCGCCGCGATCAGCATCGGCATGGTCTTCGTAGCCGAACTCGCCCGCGCCGCCGGCCGCCTGGACGACCCCACCGCCGATCGCCACCGCACCGTCCTGGAGTCCCTGGGCCTCCCCGTCACCTACCGCCCCGACGCCTGGCCCCACCTCCAAGACGCCATGAAACTCGACAAGAAAACCCGCGCCGACCGCCTCCGCTTCGTAATCCTCGACGCCCTCGCCACCCCCACCATCCTCGAAGCCCCCGACCCAAGCCTCCTCATCGCGGCCTACAACGAGCTCACCTAACCCCCGACCCCCACCCCGCCGCCCCCAGCCGGGCCACCTCCCGTGCCAGTGCACACCATCCAGTGCCAAGGCACCTGCAATTCCCTGTCCCACGCCCCCGCACCGGGTCCCACACCCCCACGCCCGTCCCATGCCCCCCGCGGCGGGTGCCACCCCCAGCGCCCGTCCCGCCCACCGGTGCCCGCGTCCGCGCCCTGCGTCAGTGGCCCCGCGCCTTGTCCTGTGCCCCCGCCTGGTGTGCCGTGCCCCCGCGTCCTGTTCCGCGAC
>NZ_JBSGTS010000022.1:0-116988 GCF_053607525.1 Kribbella sp. NPDC055110 | reverse complement strand
ACCTCGCGCGCGTCGACTCTTGTGCCGTTGCAGGGGATCTGGTGTCTGGGGACCTGGTATTTCCTGTCTCGCGCCCCCGCGGCAGGTGCTGCGCCCCCGCTCCCCTCCCACGCCCCCGCGCACCGTGCCCGCGTCCCGCGTCCCGCGCCCTGCGTCTGCGCCCCGCGTCCCGCGCCCTGCGTCTGCGCCCCGCGTCCCGTGCCCTGCGTCAGCGCCCCGCGCCTTGTCCTGTGCCTCCGCCTAGTGTGCCGTGCCCGCGTCCTGGTTCTGGGACCTCGCGCGCGTCGACTCTTGTGCCGTTGCAGGGGATCTGGTGTCTGGGGACCTGGTATTTCCTGTCTCGCGCCCCCGCGGCAGGTGCTGCGCCTCCGCGCCCGTCCCACGGCCACGCCTCCGGGGCGGGTGCTGCGCCTCCGCGGCGGTCCTACGCCTCCGCGCCCCGTGGCAGGGGGTGCGGGGCCGGGGATTGTGGTGGGTGGTGGGTGGGGAGGTTGGGGTGGCGTTTGGGGGACTAGGGTGCGTGGTGTGACGGATGTGAGTAGGCGGGTGTTGGTGCTGAACGGGCCTAACCTGGGGCGGTTGGGGTCGCGGGAGCCGGAGAAGTACGGTACGACGACGTTCGCCGAGTTGGTCGGGGTGTGTGAGAAGACGGGCGCCGAGCTCGGGTTCGAGGTCGACGTACGGCAGACCGATGACGAGGCCGAGCTGGTCGGTTGGCTGCACGAGGCGGCGGACGGGCGGACTCCCGTCGTACTGAACCCGGCCGCGTTCACGCACTACTCGTACGCGCTGCGGGACGCGATCGCGCAGCGGACCGCTCCGTTGATCGAGATCCACCTGACGAATCCGGCCACCCGCGAGGAGTTCCGGCACACCAGTGTGGTCGCCGGGGTGGCGACGGGAACCATCGCCGGCTTCGGGCTCGACTCGTACCGGCTCGCGCTGCGCGCACTCACCACCCTCGATTCGTAACCAATGTGCCCTTTCGGGCATCAGGTGGGTGTGGGCAGATTTCGGATCGCGGTGCGGGCAGGTTTCACCGGCGAACGGCCAAGAGATCGGGGTGAGACGCCGGTGAAATGCCGGTGCCGCACTCTGGTCGTTGGATCGTGATGCCGGCTGTCGATGGGCCGAAAGGGCCGACGGTCCGGTCGCACGATCGGGAGGAAATCGACGAATTGGGGGTTCGTGTGACTACGGATTCGATCCGTTCCGTTCAACAACGCTCTGGGGGAGTGACAAGAATGACGACACAACAGGTGGGGCAACCTGTCGGTCAGCAACACCGTATTCCGGTCTGGGTCAAGGCGCTCGACCCGCTGTCGCAGTTCGGGCTGGTGCACACGCTGCGCCAGCGCCCGGAGATCAGCCTGATCGCCGACACCGACCTGGCTGCACAGTTGCCTTCGCAGTCGGCCGACCAGCGCACCGCCCCGCCAGTGGTCGCGTTGGTCGCAGTCGACTCGCTGGACGCCGGTGCTGTTCAGGTACTGCGGGCCGCGACGCAGCGGGGCTGCCGCCGGACCGTGCTGATCGGTAGCACGATCGACGACGAAGCGCTGATGACCGCGGTCGAGCTGGGGGTCTCCGGCGTACTACGGCGTACCGAAGCGACCGGTGACCGGATTGTGCACCTGGTGCAGGCTGCTGCTGCAGGGGACGGCAGCCTGCCCCCGGACCTGCTGGGACGGCTGCTCGGTCAGGTGTCGCGGATGCAGCGGCACGTACTGGCACCGCGGGGACTGTCCCACACCGGTCTGTCCGACCGGGAGACGCAGGTACTGCGACTTGTCGCGGACGGCAAGGACACGCAGGAGATCGCCCGGGAGCTGTCGTACTCGGAGCGTACGGTGAAGAACGTCCTCCACGACGTGACCAGCCGCCTGCAGCTCAGGAACCGCTCCCACGCCGTCGCTTATGCACTGCGCGAGGGCTTGATCTGAGGCACTGAACCCGGCAGCTCGACGGGAGATCTCTTGTCGAGCTGCCGGTCGCAGCTGTGCGGTGACGAGGGCTGCCAGCACGATGAGCCCGCCGACCGCCTGCAGTGCGGTCAGGTGCTGAGCGAGGACCAGCCAGCCCACCGTGGTGGCTACTATCGGGCTCAGCAGACCCAGGAACGTCACCTCGGTCGGAACCAGTTCTCGGAGCCCGCGGAACCACAGCGCATAGGCAACTGCCGAACCAAAGAGCGCCAGGTACGAGTAGCCAGCAAGGTTCCGCAGTGTGAAGGCGGGGAAGGCACCCTCGACCAGCAGGGTCACTGGTAGGAGCACCAGGCCACCTGCCACGAGCTGCCAACCAGTAGTGGCCAGCAGGGGAGCAGGTGAGGTCCACCGCTTGCTGAGTACGACGCCGAACGCCATGACGACCGCAGCGCCGGCAGCCGCCAGTACGCCCAGCATGTCGAGCCGTGCGGTAGCTCGCAGTACCAGCAGACCAACGCCGAACACACCTGCCAGCGCAGTGAAGACCGTGCGCAGCGACAGGCGCTGCCGGAGCAGACCAGCTGACAGCAAAGCGACCAGTAGCGGCTGGATCGCACCGACGGTCGCGGCCACGCCACCTGGCAGCCGGTACGCGCCGACGAACAGCAGCGCGTTGAAGGCGCCGATGTTGAGCGTGCCGAGGACCAGCGAACGCCACCACCAGCTGCCGCGCGGCAGGACGCGGGTGATCGCGACGAGCAGGAGGCCGGCCGGTAGCGCCCGCAGGAGCGCAGCCAGCAGCGGGCGATGCGGCGGGAGGAACTCGGTGGTCACCACGTAGGTGGTGCCCCAGAGCATCGGCGCGATCGCCGTGGTCAGCAGAATGATCGAACGTCGATTGCTTAGCACTAAGATAAAGTATCTCAGCGCTAAGAATCTTTCAAGTACCTCACCGCTAAGCAATCTCGCGCTAGGCTGGGGGGATGGCAGATCACGTCGACCTGGTGCTCGAGCAGTGGCGCGCGCGGCGGCCCGACCTGGATCCGTCGCCGATGGGGATCATCGGGCGGATGAGCCGCCTCGGCGCGCTGTTCGACGCCGAGCTGCGGCGGAACTTCGGCAAGCACGACCTGGACCGCGCGTCCTTCGACGTACTGGCGACCCTGCGGCGCAGCAACGCCGAACACAGCTTGACGCCGGCCGGGCTGATGCACTCGTCGATGGTCACGTCGGGTGCGATCAGTCAACGGCTGGACCGGCTGGAGGCGCGTGGGCTGGTGACGCGTGCCCCGAGTGAGACCGACCGCCGCGGCGTGCTGGTGACCTTGACGCCCGAGGGCCTGGAGTTGATCGACAGGGTGTTGCCGACGCACATCGACACCGAGGCGCGGCTACTGGCCGGCCTGTCGGACGCGGAACGCGACCAGCTAGCAGGCCTGTTGCGGACGTTGCTGGAGTCCCTCGGGGACAGACGGGACTAACTGGGAGGAGTCGGCCGCTGTGGGTTGCTGACGGTTTGCCACAGCTCCTCGATGTCGGAGCGGTCCTCCGGCTCCGGCTCGTCGACCCAGCCGCTGGCCCACACGTTCTCGTCGCGGTCGTTCACGTTGAAGGTCGATTCCGCGAACGCCGCCGAACCGACGTACCGCCCCTCGTCCTCATCAGGCTCGTCACGTACGTCGGCACTCTGCTGAGCTGCCTGCGGCGCGACCAGCGTGCGGGCGTACCGCTGCGCCTCGAGGATCCCCAACTCGCGCTCGTCGCTCAGCAACCGGACCGCGCCGACCTCGTTGCCCGCGTTCATCAAGGCCCGGACCCTGGTGTCCAGGTCCTGCTTCGACGTCGGCAGGTTGTTCTGCGGCGGCCGATGCGCGGGCGGCTGGTACACCCCGGTCGGCGGGTACGGCGTACCGGTGCCGGGCTGCTGCGCCGCCAGGCCGGGGGAGTTCCGCTCGCCCGCGTGCCGTGGCTGCCGGCCGTTCTGCAGAAGCTGCTGGAGAGCGGCAGCGGCCTGCTGACTGCCCTGCGCAGTCCCGGTCTGCATCTGCCCCGGTATGGGTGCCGGAGGCGGTCCACCCGGCCCGGCGGCCTGGGTGAACTGACCCTGGAACTGGACCGGCTGGTTGCCGCCGCCCTGCTGGGCCTGGATCCGCTCGATCAGCGCCTGCATCCGCGCGTTCGGCTGCCCGTTGCGGCCTTTGGATCCCTGCCGCGCCTTGGAGATGAGGCTCAGCACGATCATCACGACGACGAAGATCACGAACTCCGTCATGCCGGCCTCCTGGCCCCTCGATGGACGGGTCTGCAGTGCCAGCGTACGGCCGGCCGGGTCTAGCAGATCAGCGGAATCGGAGGAAAGCGAGAGTGACCGCTACAATCTGCTGTTACCGCTGATCGATTTCGAAGGGCATACCCGCGTGGCATCGACGAACGACCTCAAGAACGGCATGGTGCTCGACCTGGACGGACAGCTGTGGTCCGTCGTGTGGTTCCAGCATCACAAGCCGGGCAAGGGCGGCGCCATCGTCCGGACCAAGCTGAAGAACGTGCTGTCCGGCAAGGTGGTCGACAAGACCTTCAATGCCGACGTCAAGGTCGATGTGGCCACGGTCGACAAGCGCGACATGACGTACCTGTACAACGACGGCACGGCGTACGTCTTCATGGACAAGAGCACGTACGACCAGCTGCAGCTGACGCCCGAGGTGGTCGGCGACGCGGTGCACTTCCTGCTCGAGAACCAGGACGCCATCGTCGCGGTGCACGACGAGCTCCCGCTGTACGTCGAGCTCCCGGCCTCGGTCGAGCTCACGGTCGAGTACACCGAGCCGGGTCTGCAGGGCGACCGCTCCAGCGGCGGCACCAAGCCGGCCAAGCTGGAGACCGGGTACGACATCCAGGTCCCGCTCTTCCTGACCACCGGCGAGAAGGTCAAGGTCGACACCCGCACCGGGGACTACCTCGGCCGCGTCACCTCCTGAGCAGCGCAACCTCTAGCGAAAGCGACAACAGAAGATGTCTGCCCGGAGCAAGGCCCGCAAGCGCGCTCTCGACGTGCTGTTCGAGTCGGAGGTCAGGGGACTGCCGGTCGGCGGCACCCTGGCCGACCGGGTGGCCGACAACGACCCGCCGGTGAACGAGTTCACCGTCGCGCTGGTCGAAGGAGTCGCGAAACACAGCGAGCAGATCGACGACCTGCTCGAGACCCACTCGGTGGGCTGGACGCTGGACCGGATGCCGGCCGTCGACCGGAACATCCTGCGGATCGGCGCTTACGAGCTGCTGTTCGACGATCAGGTGCCGGACGTGGTCGCGGTGAGCGAGGCGGTCGCGCTGGCGCGGGACCTGTCGACCGACGAGTCCCCGACGTTCGTGAACGGCCTGCTGGCCAGACTGCTGCAGCTGAAGCCCACACTGGGCGTCTGAGTCGCTGCGGGAAGTCGCTGCAGGGGAGAAGTCACTGCAGGGAATGAGGGGGGCGAGCCCTCTCTGTCAGGCCCGGTGACCGTCTCGGTACGGTCCCGGGCCGCCGTTGCGTCCCCGTTAGCGGCTGGTGAGGTGGTACCTGCCGCTGGTACTGCTGTTGCTACTGCTCTGTTCGGTCAGTTGGAGAAGGCGGGCGGCCGCGGGCCAGCTGCTACAAGCCCCGACCGTCTATAGCCTTCACCAGGTGATGCCTTGTCAGGCGTCAGGCGCCGGCGGCCTCGGACGAATCCTCGACGTCACCCTTCGCCTCAGGGTTCAGCACACCCCAGGAGATGAAGCGCTCGGTCAGCGTCGTCGGCGACTCGTCGTAGATCACCGCGAGCGTCCGCATGTCGTCCTGACGGATCGACAGCACCTTGCCGTTGTAGTCCCCGCGCTGAGCCTGGATCGTGGCCGCGTACCGCGTCAGCGGACCGGCCTCGCTCGCGTCGAGGTGTTGCAGGGCCTCCAGGTCGAGGATCAACCGGGGCGGAGCGGCAGCCGCGGCCGCCGCGCTGGCGGACCCAGGAAGCAGTTCACGGATCGGCACGCCGTAGAAATCGGCGAGTTCCGCGAGCTTCTGGACCGTGACGGCTCGGTCGCCGCGCTCGTACGAGCCGACCACAACCGCCTTCCAGCGACCCTTGGACTTCTCTTCCACACCATGCAGCGACAGCCCTTGCTGCTGGCGGATGGCGCGTAGCTTGCCACCCAGTGTCTTCGCGTATTCGCTAGGCACGCTGGTTCTTCCCTCCGACTAGTTTCGTCATGTCCGGCCCGCAGGGAACGGGCCGGATGGCCAAACCCCCCTCGATTACACAGAGTAACAATATTCTGGGTCAGAGGCCAGCGTCAAGACGGCGTGTCACATCCGATACCATGTCAAGCGGTCCGAACGTCCTTTAAAGACCCGTCCAGAGAGGCGGGAAAGGAGGAACGGTAGCGATGAGCCCTGCCCAGAGTGCAGAGCAACACCAGACAGCGCAGCCGCCGAACCGCAGCAGCCGCGAGGTCCTCGACGCTTCCGATATTTCCCGGGCACTGACCCGGATCGCCCACGAGATCCTCGAGCGGAACCGCGGCGCCGACCCGGTCGTCCTGCTCGGTATCCCCACCCGCGGAGTCCCGCTCGCGCAGCGCGTCTCGGCCCGGATCCAGGCCGTTGAGGGGCAGAGCGTACCCACGGGGTCACTCGATGTGACGATGTACCGCGACGACATCGGTCTTAAACCACCACGCGGCCTGGAGCACACCGACATCCCCGCGGACGGTATCGACGGCAAGGTCGTCGTGCTCGTCGACGACGTGCTGTTCTCCGGCCGGACGATCCGCGCGGCGCTCGACGCGCTCGGCGACATCGGCCGCCCGCGCGCAGTGCAGCTCGCCGTCCTGGTCGACCGCGGCCACCGCGAGCTGCCGATCCGAGCCGACTACGTGGGTAAGAACCTGCCCACGTCCCTGGATGAGCGGGTCACCGTGCACCTGACCGAGTACGACGGAACCGACGCGGTGCTGATCGCCGACGAGGGGGCGAAATGAAGCATCTGCTGAGCGCCGCGGACCTGAGCCGCGACGAGGCCAATCTGATCCTCGACACCGCCGAGGAGATGCGGTCGCTGGCCGACCGCCCGATCAAGAAGCTGCCCGCGCTGCGCGGGCGGACCGTGGTGAACCTGTTCTTCGAGGACTCCACCCGGACGCGGATCTCGTTCGAGGCGGCCGCCAAGCGGCTGTCCGCGGACGTCATCAACTTCTCCGCGAAGGGCTCGAGCGTGAGCAAGGGCGAGAGCCTGAAGGACACCGCGCTGACCCTGCAGGCGATGGGCGCCGACGGCGTCGTCTGCCGGCACGGTTCGTCCGGTGCGCCGCACCTGCTGGCGAAGTCCGGCTGGATGACCGGCTCGGTCGTGAACGCCGGTGACGGCACTCACGAGCACCCGACGCAGGCGTTGCTCGACGCGTTCACGATGCGCCGGCACCTCGGCTCTCTGGAGGGCCGACGGATCACGATCGTCGGCGATGTCCTGCACTCGCGGGTCGCGCGGTCGAACGTGCTGCTGCTCTCGACACTCGGCGCCGAGGTCACCGTGGTCGCCCCGCCGACGCTGGTCCCGGTCGACATGAGCAGGTGGCCGTGCGTCACGACGTACGACTTCGACTCGGTGCTGCCGAAGAGCGACGCGGTGATGATGCTGCGGGTGCAGCGGGAGCGGATGAACGAGGCGTTCTTCCCGAGCGCCCGCGAGTACACACGCCGGTACGGCCTGGACAGGAACCGGATGGCGCAACTGCCGGACGAGGCGATCGTGCTGCACCCCGGCCCGATGAACCGCGGTATGGAGATCAGTGCGGAGGTCGCCGACTCCACCCGTTCGGTGATCGTCGAGCAGGTCACGAACGGCGTGGCGATCCGGATGGCCGTCCTGTACCTGCTGCTATCTGGAAGTAACGAGACCGAGGAGCACACGGCATGACCGCATACCTGATCACCGGCGCGCGGATCGTTGGCGGTGACCGAGCGGACCTGCTGATCGACAACGGCGAGATCGTTGCCACCGGCACCAACCTGCAAACACCTCAGGGCGCCGAGACGATCGACGCGCACGGGCTGGTCGCGCTGCCGGGTCTGGTCGACCTGCACACGCATCTGCGCGAGCCCGGCCGGGAGGACGCCGAGACGGTGTTCACCGGCACCCGCGCGGCCGCGAAGGGCGGGTTCACCGCGGTCTTCGCGATGGCCAACACCGACCCGGTCGCCGACACCGCCGGTGTGGTCGAGCAGGTCTGGCGCCTCGGCCGCGACGCCGGGTACGCCGACGTGTACCCGATCGGCGCGGTCACGGTAGGACGGAAGGGCACGCAGCTCGCGGAGCTCGGCGCGATGGCTGACTCCGCCGCCCGGGTCCGGGTGTTCTCCGACGACGGCGACTGCGTCTGGGACGCCGCACTGATGCGCCGCGCCCTCGAGTACGTGAAGGCGTTCGGCGGTGTGATCGCCCAGCACGCGCAGGAGCCGCGGCTCACCCAGGGCGCACAGATGAACGAGGGCGCGCTCTCCGGCGTTCTCGGCCTGACCGGCTGGCCGAGTGTCGCCGAGGAGGCGATCATCGCCCGCGACATCCTGCTGAACGCGCACGTCGGGTCGAAGCTGCACGTCTGCCACCTGTCCACCAAGGGCTCGGTGGAGATCGTCCGCGCGGCGAAGCGCCGCGGGCTCGAGGTGACCGCCGAGGTCACCCCGCACCACCTGCTGCTGACCGAGGAGCTCGCTGCCTCCTACAACCCGGTCTACAAGGTGAACCCGCCGCTGCGCACCAAGGAGGATGTCGAGGCCGTCCGCGAGGGCCTGGCCGACGGCACGATCGACATCGTCGCCACGGACCACGCGCCGCACCCGGTCGAGGACAAGGACTGCGAGTGGAGCGCGGCCGCGTTCGGTATGACCGGGCTCGAAACCGCGCTGAGCGTGGTCCAGCAGGCGATGATCGACACCAAGCTGCTGACCTGGGCCGAGGCCGCCGACCGGATGAGCTACCGGCCGGCCGCGATCGGTCAGGCCCCCGACCACGGGCGACCGCTGGAGGCCGGCGCGCCCGCGAACGTGGTCCTCTACGACCCCAGGGTCGAGCGGACCGTCGTACCGGAGGAATCGGTGTCGCTGTCGCGGAACACGCCGTTCGAAGGGATGACGCTGCCGGGCAAGGTGGTGGCGACGTTCCTGCGCGGTACGCCGACCGTCCTGGACGGTGAGCTCACCAAGTGAAGGCCTTCCTCGGCATTCTCGGCACGCTGCTGGTGCTGGCAGCGGGCTACTTCGGCATGTACCGGGGCTGGCGGAACCGCCAGGCCCGGCAGGCCGACCTGGCGCCTTTGCCCGCGGCGCCGGCGGAAACCACGCGCGGCGTCGAGGGTGTGTACGTCGCGACGACGAGCGCCGGCGACTGGATGGACCGGATCGCCGTGCACGAACTGGGCGTCCGCGCCACCGCGGACCTGGCCGTCAGTGAGGCCGGCCTGATCTTCCACCGGCAGGGCGCGGCGGATGTGTTCATTCCCGCGGACCACCTGACCGGGGTCCGGACCGACCGTGGCATCGCCGGCAAGGTGACCGCGGAGAAGTCCGGCCTGGTCGTGGTCACCTGGACCCACGACGGCCGTGAGCTCGACACCGGGTTCCGTCCGCGTCGTAAGGCCGACACCGCCGCCCTGACCGCATCCATCTCGACCTTGATCGGAGCATCATGAGCCAGCCGGCCCAGCTAAAGGCACTGCTGGTCCTCGAGGACGGCCGGTCGTTCGCCGGTACGTCGTACGGGGCGACCGGATCCACATTCGGCGAGGCGGTGTTCACCACCGGGATGACCGGTTACCAGGAGACACTGACCGACCCGTCGTACCACCGGCAGATCGTCACCCAGACCGCGCCGCACATCGGCAACACCGGGATCAACGACGAGGACGACGAGTCGCAGAAGATCTGGGTCGCCGGGTACGTCGTCCGCGACCCGGCCCGGGTGCCGTCGAACTGGCGCGCGAAGCGATCGCTCGACGACCAGCTGAAGGGCCAGGAGATCGTCGGGATCTCCGGGATCGACACCCGCGCGCTGACGCGGCACCTCCGCGAACGCGGTGCGATGCGCGCCGGGATCTCCACCGAGATCCTGGACCCCGCCGAGCTGCTGCAGAAGGTTCTCGAGCAGCCGCCGATGGTCGGCGCCGACCTGGCGTCCGAGGTCACGACGTTCGAGCCGTACGTCGTACCCGCCCTCGGCGAACGCAGGTTCACCGTGGTGGCGCTCGACCTCGGCATCAAGTCGATGACGCCGAAGCGGATGTCCGAGCGCGGCATCGAGGTGCACGTGATGCCCGCGACGACCTCTCTGGAAGACATTCTCGCGGTCAACCCTGACGGCATCTTCATGAGCAACGGACCGGGCGACCCGGAGACCACCGAGCACCCGACCACGTTGCTGAAGGAACTGCTGCAGCGCGGGAAGCCGTACTTCGGGATCTGCTTCGGCAACCAGGTGTTCGGGCGGGCGCTCGGACTGGGGACGTTCAAGCTCAAGTACGGGCACCGCGGGATCAACCAGCCGGTGCTCGACCGGGCGACCGGCAAGGTGGAGATCACCGCGCAGAACCATGGGTTCGCCGTCGATGCGCCACTCGAGGAGACGGTCGAAACGCCGTACGGCACCGCCGAGGTGTCGCACGTGTCGCTCAACGACAACGTGGTCGAAGGGCTCAAGCTCACCGGTCACGACGGCCGGGTGCTTGCTTTCTCGGTGCAGTACCACCCTGAAGCCGCAGCAGGTCCGCACGATTCGGCGTACCTGTTCGACCGCTTCGTAGAACTGATGGAGGGGCGGGCCTGATGCCACGTCGCACAGACATCGAGTCGGTCCTCGTGATCGGGTCCGGCCCGATCGTGATCGGCCAGGCCTGCGAGTTCGACTACTCCGGCACCCAGGCGTGCCGGGTGCTGCGCGAGGAGGGCTTCCGGGTCGTCCTGGTGAACTCCAACCCGGCGACGATCATGACGGATCCGGAGTTCGCCGACGCCACGTATGTCGAGCCGATCACCCCGGAGTTCGTCGAGAAGGTGATCGAGAAGGAGCGCCCGAACGCGCTGCTCGCCACGCTCGGCGGCCAGACCGCGCTGAACGCGGCGATCGCCCTGCACGACAACGGCGTACTGGAGAAGTACGGCGTCGAGCTGATCGGGGCGTCCGTCGACGCGATCCAGCGCGGCGAGAACCGGGAGTCGTTCAAGCACATCGTCGAGAAGCTCGGCGCGGAGACCGCGCGGTCGGTGATCTGCCACACGCTGGACGACGTCATGGGCGCCGCGGACCAGCTCGGGTACCCGCTGGTCGTGCGGCCGTCGTTCACGATGGGCGGCGTCGGCTCCGGGATGGCGTACGACGAGGCCGACCTGCGGCGGATCGCCGGCGCCGGGCTGCTCGCGTCGCCGACGACGGAGGTCCTGATCGAGGAGTCGATCCTCGGCTGGAAGGAGTACGAGCTGGAGGTGATGCGCGACAAGGCCGACAACGTCGTGATCATCTGCTCGATCGAGAACGTCGACCCGATGGGCGTGCACACCGGCGACTCGGTCACGGTCGCACCGGCGATGACGCTGACCGACCGCGAGTACCAGGTGATGCGGGACCTCGCGATCGGCATCATCCGTGAGGTCGGCGTCGACACCGGCGGCTGTAACATCCAGTTCGCGGTGAACCCCGACGACGGTCGGCTGATCGTCATCGAGATGAACCCGCGGGTGTCCCGCTCGTCGGCGCTGGCGTCGAAGGCGACCGGCTTCCCGATCGCGAAGATCGCCGCGAAGGTCGCCATCGGCTACACGCTGGACGAGATCCCGAACGACATCACCAAGCAGACGCCGGCCAGCTTCGAGCCGACGCTCGACTACGTGGTGGTGAAGGTGCCGCGGTTCGCGTTCGAGAAGTTCCCGGCCGCGGACGCCCGGCTGACCACGCACATGAAGAGCGTCGGCGAGGCGATGGCGATCGGCCGGAACTACACCGAGGCGTTGCAGAAGGCGCTGCGGTCGCTGGAGAAGCCGGAGGCCCGGTTCTCCTGGGCCGGCCAGCCCTCCGAACTCGGCCCGTTGCTGGAGGCAATCAAGACGCCGCAGGACGGCCGGTTGCGGATCATCATGGACGCCATCCGGGCCGGTGCGACGCCGGAACAGATCTTCGACAACACTCGCATTGATCCTTGGTTCGTGGACCAGATGTACCTGATCCACGAGACCGCTCTCCAGGTCGCGGCCGCGCCCCGGCTGACGCCGGACGTCATCAAGCTGGCCAAACGGCACGGGTTCTCGGACCTGCAGCTGGCCGAGATCCGTGGCCTGACCGAGGACGTCGTCCGCGGTGTCCGGCAGGCGCTCGGGATCCGGCCGGTCTACAAGACGGTCGACACGTGTGCGGCCGAGTTCAAGGCCGAGACGCCGTACCACTACTCGTCGTACGACGAGGAGACCGAGGTCGCGCCGCGCTCGGAGCCGGCCGTGCTGATCCTCGGCTCCGGGCCGAACCGGATCGGGCAGGGCATCGAGTTCGACTACTCGTGTGTGCACGCGTCGATGGCGCTGCGTGAGGCCGGATACTGCACGGTGATGGTGAACTGCAACCCGGAGACGGTCTCGACCGACTACGACACCTCCGACCGGCTCTACTTCGAGCCGCTCACCTGCGAGGACGTGCTCGAGATCGTGTACGCCGAGTTGCAGGCCGGACCGGTCGCGGGCGTGATCGTCCAGCTCGGCGGGCAGACGCCGCTCGGCCTGGCGCAGCGGCTCGCGGACGCCGGCGTACCGATCGTCGGCACGTCGCCCGAGGCGATCCACCTGGCGGAGGAGCGGGGTGCGTTCGGCAAGGTGCTCGCGGACGCGAAGCTGCCGGCGCCGAAGCACGGTACGGCGATGTCGGCCGAGGGGGCCCACGAAGTCGCCGAGGAGATCGGGTTCCCGGTCCTCGTCCGGCCGTCGTACGTGCTGGGCGGTCGCGGGATGGAGATCGTCTACAGCTCGGCCGAGCTGACCGCGGCGCTGGACCGGCTGAGCGCCGGGACCGGCTCGTGGGAGCACCCGGTGCTGATCGACCGGTTCCTCGACGACGCGGTCGAGATCGACGTCGACGGGCTGTTCGACGGCGAGGAACTGTTCCTCGGCGGCGTGATGGAGCACATCGAGGAGGCCGGCGTGCACTCCGGCGACTCGTCGTGTGCGCTGCCGCCGATCACGCTCGGGAACGCGGACATCGAGAAGATCCGGAAGTCCACCGAGGCGATCGCCCGCGGTGTCGGCGTACGGGGTCTGCTGAACGTCCAGTACGCGCTCGCCGGCGACGTCCTCTACGTGCTGGAGGCGAACCCGCGGGCGTCCCGGACGGTCCCGTTCGTGTCCAAGGCGACCGCGACACCGCTCGCCAAGGCCGCGGCCCGGGTGATGCTCGGGGCAACCATTGCTGAGCTGCGGACCGAGGGTCTGCTGCCGGCCTCCGGGGACGGCGGCACGCTGCCGCCGACGACACCGATCGCGGTCAAGGAGGCCGTGATGCCGTTCAACCGGTTCCGGACCATCGACGGTTCGTCGGTCGACACCGTGCTCGGTCCGGAGATGAAGTCCACCGGCGAGGTGATGGGCATCGACGAGACGTTCGGTACGGCGTTCGCGAAGTCGCAGGCGGGGGCGTCACAGCCGCTGCCCATCGACGGGAAGGTGTTCGTCTCGGTCGCGAACCGGGACAAGCGGCACATGATCTTCCCGGTCAAGCGGCTCGCGGATCTCGGCTTCCAGATCTACGCGACCGAAGGCACGGCCGACGTACTGCGGCGCAACGGCGTCGAGGCCGTCACGGTCCGCAAGAGCAGCCAGGGCCCGGGTCCGAACGGTGAGCCGACGATCGTCCAGATGGTCCAGGACGGCGAGCTGAACCTGATCGTCAACACGCCGATCGGGATCACCCAGGGCGGTTCGCCGCGGATCGACGGGTACGAGATCCGCAGCGCGGCGGTGGCGCGGAACATCCCGTGCATCACCACCGTGCAGGGGCTGGCGGCCGCGGTGCAGGGGATCGAGGCGCAGCGCGCCGGCGATATCGGCGTCCGGTCGCTGCAGGACTGGGTGCCGAGGATCCGCGGTGTATAGGCGAGTGGTCCGGCCGGTCCTGTACCGGCTGGGTCGCGGTGACGCGGAGGTGGCGCACGAGCAGACGCTCAACGGTATGCGCCTCCTGGGGCGCATACCGGGCGCTGCGGCGGCCGGCGCGCGCCTGTTCGGAGTCGCCTCGGCCCGCACGGTCTTCGGGATCCGGTTCCCGTCGCCGGTCGGGCTGGCGGCCGGGATGGACAAGAACGGGGTCGCGTTGCGTGCGTGGCCCGCGATCGGGTTCGGCTTCGTCGAGGTCGGCACGGTCACCGCGCATCCGCAGCCCGGAAACGAGAAGCCCCGCCTGTTCCGCCTCGTCGAGCGCGAGGCGGTCATCAACCGGATGGGCTTCAACAACCTCGGCAGCGAAGCGCTCGCCGCGCGACTGGCGGCGTACGGCGACCTCGGCTACCCGCTCGGGATCTCGATCGGGAAGTCGAAGGTGACGCCGCTGGAGGACGCGGTCGAGGACTACGTGACCTCGCTGCGCCGTCTCTACCGGTACGGCGACTACTTCGCGGTCAACGTCTCGTCGCCGAACACGCCGGGATTGCGCTCTCTGCAGGACGCCGGCCACCTCCGCGAACTCCTGACCGCGCTGCACACCAAGGCCGCTTCGCTGACCGTTGCCGGGCTCGCGCCGAAGCCCATCCTGGTGAAGATCGCGCCGGACCTGACCACGCCGGCGATCGACGAGCTCCTCCAGGTCTGCACCGGCACCGGCGTCGCCGGCATCATCGCCACCAACACGACGATCGACCGTGCGGGTGTCGCGGGGCATCCACTGGCGGGTGAGACCGGCGGCTTGTCCGGGCGGCCGCTCGCCGAGACCGCAGCGAAGGTCGTCGCGCACATCCACGGGGAAACCGGGGGAGCGCTCCCCGTGATCGGGGTCGGCGGGATCGTCGACCCGTCGGATGCGGCTCGCCTCTTCGACGCCGGCGCGAGCCTGGTGCAGGTGTACACCGGACTGATTTATCGCGGGCCGGGTCTGGTCCGGCAGATCAACAGGAGATTGCCTTGAGCAACGAGACCATCGGGAGCGACATGCGTAGCAAACCGTTCGGCACCAGGTTGCGGGCGGCGATGGACACCCGCGGCCCGCTGTGCGTCGGCATCGACCCGCACGCGCACCTGCTCGACGCCTGGGGCCTGCCCGACACAGCGGAGGGTCTGGCCTCGTTCACGTACGGCGTCGTCGACGCACTCGCCGACCGGGTCGCGGTGTTCAAGCCGCAGTCCGCGTTCTTCGAGCGCTTCGGGTCGGCCGGTGTCGCCGTCCTGGAGCAGGCCACGATCCGGCTGCGGGAGGCCGGAGCGCTCGTGATCATCGACGCGAAGCGCGGTGACATCGGTACGACGATGGCGGGCTACGCGTCGGCGTACCTGGCCGAGAAGGGCCCGCTGGCGTGCGATGCGCTGACGGTCAGCCCGTACCTCGGGTTCGGCTCGCTGCAGCCCGCGATCGACGAGGCGCGGGAGGCGGGCGCCGGGCTGTTCGTGCTCGCGCTCACCTCGAACCCGGAGGGCCCGCAGTTCCAGACGGCCCGCACCGCCGACGGCCCGACCGTCGCTGGTGCAGTCCTCGACGGCCTGCGCGCGTTGAACGCTGACGCGGACGGACTCGGTTCGTTCGGCGCGGTCGTTGGGGCGACCATCAGTTCCACCGATGAGGACCTGGACATCAACGGCCCGCTGCTCGCACCGGGTCTCGGCGCCCAGGGCGGCACGGCCGCGGGCCTGATCGAGGTGTTCGGGTCCGCGGTGCGCAACGTCGTACCGTCCAGCTCCCGGGAGATCCTAGGAGCCGGCCCCGACGCAACCGCCCTCCAAGACGCAGCCGCCCGCACGAACGACGCCTACCGAACGGTCCTCGGCTACTGACAGATCTGCAGCTCGACAGGAGGTGTTCGGCTTCGCCGGGCTCGATCACGCTCAACCGCCCGACCAATCGGGCCAGAAAAGCCGACACCTCCTGTCGAGCTGCAGACCATGCGATCCTCTTCGGCATGGGTTCAGGGCTGGAGTTGTGTCGGCGGTGGGGGAGTTGCACAACCGGCTTGGGATCACGTCGCCGGTCGAGGTCGGTGTCGAGCGGATGTGGGGTCGGCCGTTCGAGGTCGTCTGGGGTGACTTCCCGGGGGCGCTCTCCGCTGCGATCCAGGACCCGGAGGTACGGCGGATCGCGGATCGCTGGCCCGTCGGCGGGATCGAACAGGTCCGCGACGTCCTGCACCGGACCGGCGATCGTCGTCAGCTGCTCGGGCTGCTCGACTCCCGGTAGAGCGCGATCAGCAGGTTCACGGCCGCCGGCGTCGCCGGGTGCGGGTCCTCGCGATGCCAGATCAGATGTACGTCGACCGGCGGCGCGTCCCGCAACGGGCGGTACACCACCCCGTCCCGCCGGTACTGCGTCGAGGTCGCCTCGGGCGTCACGCCGACGCACCGCCCGGACGCGATCGCGGCCAGCCAGTCGTCGACGTCCTGGGTGAGCTCGATCTTCGGCCGCGCGTCCTCAGGCCACAGGTCGACCGTGGTGCTCCCGGTACGGCGGTCGATCACCAACGTCCGGTCGCGGAGCTGATCGAGCGTCAGCGCCCGTTTGCGCGCCAGCGGGTCGTCGGCGGGCAGAACGCCGTACCGCCGTTCCTGCGTCAGCAACACCTGCCCGAAGCGCCGCAGGTCCAACTGGCTGCGGACGACCGCGAGATCGCACAGTCCCTCGGCGAGCCCGCCGGTCGCGGTGTTGGTGCGGATCAGCTGCAGTTCGATGCCGGGATGCTCCGCAGCCCACCGGCGCTGGAACTCGCGGGTGCGACTCCCGAACGCCGACCACGCGTGACCGACGCGCAGGCGGGTGTGACCGCTCGTCGCCTCACTCACGAGTTCGTCGATCTCGGCGAGGATGTGCCGGGCCCGCGCCAGAACCCTGATGCCGGCCGTGGTCGGGGTGAGCGAACGGCTGGTCCGGTGCAGCAGGCGTACACCCAGTTCGCGCTCCAGGGCCAGCAGGTTGCGGGAGACCGCGGCCTGCGAGATCCCCAGCTCGATCGCGGCGTCGGTGAACGTGCCCGAGTCGACGATCTCCACGAGGCACCGCAGCTGCCGGATATCCATGACTCCAGCGTATAGATCGGCTGCGCGATGCATTTTGCCCAGCGCAGCGGCGGGCGGACTCTCGTGATCGTGAGGCGACAACGGTTGGTCGGTGTGGTGATGATGCTCGGGAGCGGGCTGTCGACGCAGGTGGGTGCGTCGGTGGCGGCGCTCGCGTTCCCGGTGATCGGCCCGGCGGGTGTGGTGGCGATCCGGCAGTGGGTCGCGGCGATCGTGCTGCTCGCGATCGGGAGGCCGCGGCTGCGGTCGATTACGGGCCCACAGTGGCGCCTGGTCGTCGCGCTGGCGGCGGTCTTCGCCGTGATGAACCTGTCCCTGTACACCGCCATCGACCGAGTAGGTCTCGGCCTGGGCGTCACGCTGGAGTTCCTGGGCCCGTTGGCCGTTGCGCTCGTGGGATCACGGCGCGTGCTTGACCTGGCCTGTGCGTTGGTCGCCGCGCCCGCGGTCGTCCTGCTGGCCCGTCCGCAGGCAACGACGGACTACGTCGGGATCGGCCTGGGTCTGCTCGCCGCGTTGTGCTGGGCGTTCTACATCCTGCTGAACCGGAAGGTCGGCCAAGAGTTGCCGGGTGCAACCGGTTCGGCCGCAGCGGCAGGGTTGTCGGGCCTCGCGTATGTGCCGATCGGCGTGGTCGTGCTGCTGCATCACCCGCCGACGTTCGCCGCAGCGTCGTACGCGCTGGTGGCCGGCGTGCTCTCCTCGGCCGTGCCGTTCCTCGTTGATCTGCTCACGCTTCGCCGCGTTCCGGCGCAGTTCTTCGGTGTTTTCATGAGCGTCAACCCGGTACTGGCGGCGCTCGTCGGGCTGGTCGTTCTCGATCAGCAGTTCGCGATCCTCGACTGGGCAGCGATCCTGGTGATCGTGTCGGCGAACGCGGTCGCCATCACGTTCGGCGGGCGAAAGTACGGCGTACCTGAAGTGGACTCGAACGACGACGCGGCAGATCACAGCCGGGTTCCAGTCGGCGGGTGCGATGTTCTTCACGGCGTGCCGGAGCTCGCGGTGACCCCGGCGTTCGGAAAGGTGTCGGCGGACGGGGAGCCACGGACTTCCCGCTTGACACAGTGAAGGAACACGATGCGGAAGCTGGCAGCCCTCGCGGCCGTTGTGACGATGAGTGTTGGTGCCCTGACGGCCTGCTCGGGTGGCAACTACTGCGGTGACCTGAAGGGTTACGTCGACTCGGCGAAGGACCTGGACATCAAGGACTCCGACGCGGTCGGCAAGATGCTGGACCAGGCGAAGAAGGTCTCGAAGTCGGCGCCGAAGGACATCCAGGACGACTGGAAGGTCGTCATCGACTACGCCGAGAAGGCGCAGGCGGCCAAGGGCGACACCAACAAGCTGATGGAGCTGGCCAAGTCCGACGGTTCCAAGATCCAGCCGGCGATGGACGCGATCACCAAGCAGGCGAAGGACTCCTGCAAGATCGACCTGCCGGGCGCCGGTAGCTGAGCTGCCGTCGGCGCAGCCTGGTGGGACGGCTCTGCCCGTTCCGTCCCACCAGCGCGTGCCCTCTCTGAGCGGTTTCGCCCAGTAGTCCCGCCTACCTGTAGCGTGAACGTCGTGAAGCGCTCTCTCGCCGTACTCGCGACCATGGCCGCAACCGCAGGTGTGCTGACTGCCTGCACCGACGAGCAGGCGTACTGCGTGGACCTCGCCAAGTACGCCGCCAAGGCGGTCGACGTCGACCCGCAGAAGCCGGTCGACTACGTGAAGATCCTGGACGACGCGAAGAAGCTCCAGGAGTCCGCGCCGAAGGACGTGAAGGACGACTGGGGTGTCGTCGTCGCGTTCGCGGAGAAGGCCAAGAAGGCCGGTACGGACGCCGCCGCGCTGGGGAAACTGAGCAAGCAGACCGGCAGCGTGATGACGGCGTACAAGAACATCACCAGCCAGGCCAAGGACAGCTGCAAGGTGGACCTTCCGGCACTGAACTGATCAACTGATCGTTCCAATCGCCCGCTTGTCCCGCGACTCTGTTCCACCAGCGCCCGAACACGGGCTGAACCCGTGTTAGGTTCCCTTGCGAAGCCATACAACGGGACAGGTGAAACGGTGCCACTTCCTTCTTTGACGCCGGAGCAGCGTGCGGCCGCTCTGGACAAGGCCGCGGCGGCGCGGCGTGAACGAGCCGAGATCAAGAACCGGATCCGGCACTCGGGAGCGTCTCCGACGGAGGTGCTCCACGAGGGGCAGAAGAACGACGTCATCGGCAAGATGCGGGTCAGCCAGCTGCTGCAGTGCATCCCGGGGGTCGGCAAGGTCCGCGCCCAGCAGATCATGGCGCGCGCGGGGATCTCGGAGACGCGGCGGGTGCGCGGCCTCGGCTCGAACCAGATCGCCGCGCTCGAGCGCGAATTCGCCGAGTGATCCAGACTGAGACCGTGTCTGAAACCTCGACCGGCTCGTTGGACACTGGTGTGACGATGACCACGCACTCGCAGAACGTCTCGAACGAGCCGGGCCGGGCCGCCGACGGCCCCGCGCGGCTGACCGTGCTGGCCGGACCGACCGCGGTGGGGAAGGGGACGGTCGCGGCGGAGATCCGCGAACGCTTCCCGGACATCTGGATCTCGGTGTCCGCGACCACCCGCAAACCCCGACCCGGCGAGGTCCACGGCGTGCACTACCTGTTCGTCTCCGACGCCGAGTTCGACCGGATGATCGCCGAAGACGAGTTGCTGGAGTGGGCGGTGGTGCACAAGGCGGCCCGTTACGGGACGCCGCGGCAGCCCGTGCTCGACAAGCTCGCCGCCGGCCGGCCGGCGCTGCTGGAGATCGATCTGCAGGGTGCGCGCCAGGTCCGCGCGTCGATGCCGGAGGCGCAGTTCGTCTTCCTGGCTCCGCCGAGCTGGGACGAGCTGGTGCGCCGTCTGCTCTACCGCGGCACCGAGACGCCGGAGGAGCGGGAGCGGCGGCTGGAGACCGCGACCGTCGAACTGGCGGCCGAGAAGGAGTTCGACGTGACGATCGTCAACGCCTCGGTTCGGGAAGCTGCCGATCAGTTGGTAAAGTTGATTCGATCACCCCACATCTCTGGAAAGGCCTGACCTTGTCTGGCAACCAGCCCGTCGCCATCGGCATCACGTCCCCGCCGATCGACGACCTGCTCACCCGCACCGACTCCAAGTACAAGCTGGTGCTGTACTCGGCCAAGCGCGCGCGGCAGATCAACGCCTACTACTCCCAGCTCGGCGAGGGCCTGCTGGAGTACGTCGGACCGCTGGTCGAGACGCACGTCCAGGAGAAGCCGCTGTCGATCGCCATGCGCGAGATCAACGAGGGCGTGCTGACCTGCACCGACATCGACCCCGAGGCCGAGGCGGAAGCCTCTGCCGCGGAGAAGTCCGCGTAGTCCCCTAGAAACAGATGTCCGCAACCGGTGACCAGACCCCCGGAACCGAGCACGCTCCGGGGGCTGATGTCGTGCCCAAGCACAAGCCCAACGTCGTGCTGGGCGTCGGCGGCGGTATCGCGGCGTACAAGGTCTGTGATCTGCTCCGCCGGCTGACCGAGTCCGGGCACAGCGTGCGTGTGGTGCCGACGGCGGCCGCGCTGGAGTTCGTCGGCGCGGCGACCTGGGCGGCGCTGTCCGGTCAGCCGGTGACCGCCGACCCGTTCGACAACGTGCAAGAGGTCCCGCATGTCCGGATCGGCAAGGCGGCGGAGCTGGTCGTGGTGGCGCCCGCGACCGCGAACCTGATCGCCAAGGCCGCCCACGGGCTGGCCGACGACCTGCTCACGAACACCCTGCTCACCGCGCGCTGCCCGATCCTGTTCGCGGCCGCCATGCACACCGAGATGTGGGAGCACCCGGCGACCCAGGCGAATGTCGCGACGCTGCGTTCCCGCGGGATCACGGTCCTCGAGCCCGCGGTCGGGCGCCTGACCGGCGCCGACACCGGCCGCGGCCGGCTCCCGGAGCCGTCGGAGATCTTCGCGATCAGCCAGTTGATGCTCGCCGACGAGGCCGCCCGCGCGGCCGGCCAGTCGGTCGCCGACCTGACCGGCAAGCACGTGCTGATCAGCGCCGGCGGGACGCGTGAGCACCTCGACCCGGTGCGGTACCTGGGCAACTCGTCGTCCGGCAAGCAGGGCTACGCCCTCGCCCGGATCGCGGCCGCCCGCGGCGCCAAGGTCACGCTGGTCGCGGCCAACTCCGAGCTGCCCGACCCGGCCGGCGTCCAGGTCGTCCCGGTCACCAGCACCCGCGACCTGTACGACGAGATCACCGGACGCGCCGCCGATGCGGACGCGATCGTAATGGCGGCGGCTCCGGCCGACTTCCGCCCGGCCGCTGTCGCGGAGCACAAGATCAAGAAGACCGCCGACGGCTCGGTGCCAGCGGTCAGCCTGGTGCAGAACCCGGACATCCTGCAGACGATCTCGCACGACCGGTCCCGCACCGATCAGGTGATCGTCGGGTTCGCCGCCGAGACCGGCGACGCCGACCACACCGTCCTCGAGCTCGGCCGCGCCAAGCTGGAACGCAAGGGCTGCGACCTCCTCGTCGTCAACGACGTCTCCGGCGGCAAGGTCTTCGGGAGCGACCTCAACGAGGCTGTCATCCTCGACCGCGCCGGCAACGCCCTCCCCGTCCCCTCGGGGAGCAAAGACGCTCTAGCCGGCGTGATCTGGAACCTCGTCGCCGCCCACTGGCACTAAAGCGGCAGCGGCGCGCGCAGGCTGATGCTGACGATGCCGTAGGTGAAGCCGAGGTGTTCGTTGAGGCGGCGCATCGCGTCGTTGCCGCGCTGCGTCCAGGTGTAGATCTCGGTGATTCCGTTGGCGGCGGCCCATGCCATGCTGGTGCGTTTCAGGGTTGCGGCGACCGATTTGCCCCGCCACTCCCGGCGTACGGCGGTGTAGGCGACCTCGGCGCGCTCGGGGCGATCGGAGTCGAGCATCAGCCCCGCCACGCCGATCACCTCGTCACCGGCGACGGCAACGAACATCGCGGCCGGGTCGTTGATCCATTCCTTCGCCCAGTCGTCCTCGGAAACCTTCAGCGCGATCGGGTGGTCCATGTCCGGGAAGGTCGGCAGCGCGACCTGGTGATAGGCGGCCGCCCACAGCTCCGGGCGTTCGGCGACCGAGACGATCTGGTACTCCGTCGGCGGCGCCGGCTGCGGCTCGTCGCCGATCTTCCGTAGTTGCTCGACCTCCCGATTCCTCTCCACGAAGCCGAACCGCTCAGCGAAGAGCCGGGACCCCTCGTCGTCGACACTGGCTCCTGCAGTGTCGTAGCCCTGGGCAACGGCATGGTCGGCGAGCGCCCGCAGCAGGTCGGTTCCCACGCCGCGGCGGCGGAAGTCCGGATGGACGCGCGGCGCCAGCGCCGCCCGCTCGCCGTCGCCCGAGCGATCCGCCACGCCGCTGCCGACCACCTCGCCGTCGATCTCCGCCAGCAGCATCAGCCGGCCGGGTCGGTCGAGGTCGCGGAGCTCGGCGACGGACGGGCAGCGCTCGTACGGCATAACCGCAATCCGCACCGCCCGCCAGGCTTCATAATCGGCGTCGGTAATCGCCGTCCGAATGGTCGTAGTCACGCCCCCAGCCTGCCCTAGGAAGCCGCAAAGAGCCCGAGGTTTTCGTCGCCCAGCCTCGCGCGGATCGCACCTTGTGCACCGGATCCGTGGGCTCAGCCTCCGCTGCTGCGGATCTGGTGCACAAAGTGACCTGTGTACTGCGAGCCTGGGGTGGGTGGAGGTCAGAAGCTGTCCGCTTCCGCTCCTAGGCTGAGGGTATGGAGATCTCCTGGGAGGCCGTGGTTGCGCGGCGGGTGCGGCGGCATGGGCTGACCGAGGCGGCTGGGTCGCCGGTGGATGCTGTGCGGGCGATGTGTGGGGCGCATGCGCAGATCGCGGCGGCGGGTGAGGTGTCTGTGGCGCTGCGCGTGGACGGAGCTGACCGTGAGTCGGTGCAGCGCGACGAAGGGTTGGTGAAGACGTTCGGGCCGCGCGGGACCGTGCACCTGCTGCCGCTCGACGACCTGCCGATGTGGACCGGTGCGCTGTCAGTGCTGTCGGCGGGCGGCCAGCAGCCCGAACCCATCCGCATGACGCCGGACGAGCTCGACCAGGTCGTGGTCGCGATCGGTGAGGCCCTTGCCAACGCCGATCTGACCGTCGACGAGCTCACGGAGGAAGTCGTACGGCGTACCGGTGAATGGGCCCGGACGCCGACGATCCCGGCCTTCCAGGGCGCCTGGGCCCGCTGGCGTCAGGCGGTCCACGTCGCCGCGCACGCCGGTGTCCTCTGCCACGGGCCGATGCGCGGCCGACTCACGACGTACTCGAATCCGCACCGGCTCCGCGCGTTCGACCCGATGCCCGCTGAGAAAGCGCTCACCGAACTCCTGCACCGGTACCTCTACTCCTACGGTCCCGCGACGCCGCAGCAGTTCGCCCGCTGGCTCAAGGCCACGCCGACGATGGTGAAGCCGTACTTCGAGGACCTGCCGCAGGTCGAGCTCAACGGCCAGACCGCGTGGATCGCTCCCGACGACGAGTTGCCCGACGAGCGCGCGGAGGGCGTGAGGCTGCTGCCGTACTTCGACGCGTACGGCGTAGGCAGCTACCCGCGCGAACTGCTCTTTCCGGGCAAGGCGTTCGACCGCGCGACCGCCCGCGGCCAGGCCGGCAACTACCCGCTGCTTCTCGTCGACGGCATCGTGGCCGGCGTCTGGCACCACAACAAGGCCGGCCGGAAGCTGCACGTGACGGTCGAGGCGCTGACCCCGCTGAACCGCCGCCGCCGCAAGCTTCTGGACGCCGAGGTGGACCGGTTGGCTGCCATCCTTGGCGGCGCGCCTGATTGTGCGCCGTCGCTCACACTCGGCGACGTGACGGTCGGCGCGCACGCCTGATCCAGGACCTCCTGTCCAGGATATGATCGCGAATCTCGTATCCTGGATGAATTCGGAGCGTCACCGGGACTCGGGTGGAAACTGCTGGCATACTTCCCAAGATGCATCGCCAACCGCCGGTGCATGGGGGGATCGTGCGGCTGTGCCAACGCGCAACCGGGCGGCACAAGAGGAATCCGAGGGAGAACTGTGGCGAGGCGCCTTTTCACGTCCGAGTCCGTGACCGAAGGTCACCCGGACAAGATCGCTGACCAGATCAGCGACTCCATCCTCGACGCGCTGCTGGCCGAGGACCCGAAGAGCCGGGTTGCGGTCGAGACCCTGATCACCACGGGTCTGGTCGTCGTCGCGGGTGAGGTCACGACGACGGCGTACGTCGATATTCCGGGGATCGTGCGCGCGCGCATCCTCGAGATCGGCTACGACTCGTCCCTGAAGGGTTTCGACGGCGCGTCCTGTGGGGTGCAGGTCGCGATCGGAAGCCAGTCCCCAGACATCGCACAGGGTGTCGACACGGCGTACGAGACGCGGTCGGACGCGTCCAAGGACGAACTGGACCTGCAGGGGGCAGGCGACCAGGGACTGATGTTCGGCTACGCGTCCAACGAGACGCCGGAGCTGATGCCGCTCCCGATCACCATCGCGCACCGGCTGTCCGAGCGGCTCGCCGAGGTTCGTAAGAACGGCACCCTGGCGTACCTGCGGCCGGACGGCAAGACCCAGGTCACGGTCGAGTACGACGACGACAAGGCGGTCCGGATCGACACTGTGGTGGTGTCCAGCCAGCACGCGGCCGACATCAACCTGGACTCGATGCTGACGCCGGACATCAAGAAGCACGTGGTCGACCCGGTGCTCGAGCAGTTCGACATCGACGCGGCCGACTACAAGCTGCTGGTGAACCCGACCGGCCGGTTCGAGATCGGCGGCCCGATGGGCGACGCCGGGCTGACCGGGCGGAAGATCATCATCGACACCTACGGCGGGATGGCGCGGCACGGCGGCGGCGCGTTCTCCGGCAAGGACCCGTCCAAGGTGGACCGCTCGGCGGCGTACGCGATGCGCTGGGTGGCGAAGAATATCGTCGCGGCGGGGCTCGCGGACCGGGTCGAGTGCCAGGTCGCGTACGCGATCGGCAAGGCCGCGCCGGTCGGTTTCTACGTCGACACGTTCGGTACCGAGAAGGTCGCGGTGGAGAAGATCGCCGCCGCGGTCCGTGAGGTCTTCGACCTGCGGCCGGCCGCGATCATCCGCGACCTGGAGCTGCTCCGGCCGATCTACGCCCAGACCGCGCGGAACGGCCACTTCGGCCGCACCGGCGAGGACTTCACCTGGGAGCGCACGGACCGCGTCGAGGCCCTCAAGGCCGCGGTCACCAAGTAAGCACTACAGACGGCCCGGTCGCCTACACGGCGGCCGGGCCGTTAGTTGTCCACAGGCGGGCCGTCGGCCTCCGACGGAGTGTCGTCGCGGACGACTACAGTTTCCCGGTGACATCGAACGGAGACTCGCCGGAGCAGTTGACGCTGCTGCGCGACACCGTTCGCAAGTCACGAACCAAGGAACCGGCCGAGATCACCACGACGTTGCCGGTGGCCCGGATCGCGGTCGATGTCTCGCTCCCGCACCTGGACCGGCCGTTCGACTACCTGGTGCCGGACGACCTGGCCGCGGCCGCGCAGCCCGGTGCGCGGGTGAAGGTGCGGTTCGCCGGCAAGGACCTCGACGGGTTCGTGCTGGAGCGGCTCGACGCGTCGGACCACGACGGCAAGCTGGTCCGGCTCCGCAAGGTCGTTTCGCCCGAGCAGGTGCTCACGCCGGAGATCGCGGACCTGTGCCGAGCAGTCGCCGATCGGTACGCCGGGGTGCTCGCGGACGTCACACGGCTCGCGGTTCCGCCGCGGCACGCGAAGGTCGAGGGCGAGTCGCTGCACTGCGATCAGCCGCCGCGTCCGCCGGTGTCGACGTCCCGCTCGGAGTGGTCGCCGTACCCTCCTGGCTTTCTGGACGCGCTTGCCAGAGGAGAGGAGCCGCGTGCGGTCTGGACTGCCGTACCGGGAGCTGATTGGCCGCTCGCGTTCGCGCAGGCCGCGGCAGTGTGTGCGACGTCGGGCCGGGGCGCGCTCTTGCTGGCGCCGGACGCGCGCGACCTGGAGCGGCTCGCGGCTGCGTGTGCGGAGGTGCTGGGCGAGTCCGGGTTCGTGACGTTGTCGGCGGATCTGGGTCCGACGGCTCGCTATCGCGCGTTCCTGTCCGCGTTGCACGGCCGTGCGCGGGTGGTGATCGGGACGCGCGCGGCGGCGTTCGCTCCGGTGGCGGATCTCGGGCTGGTGGCGATGTGGGACGACGGCGACGAGTCGTACGCCGAGCCGCGCGCGCCGTACCCGAATGCCCGGGAAGTCCTGCTGCTCCGGGCGTTCCGGCAGAAATGCGCGGCGCTGATCGGAGGGTACGCGCGGTCCGCGGAGGCGGCGGCGTTGGTGGAGTCCGGGTTCGCGCACGAGCTGATCGCGGACCGGAAGGTGACGCGGGCGGCGGCGCCGTCGGTGCACATCGCGGGGGAGTCGGATATCGACCTGGCGCGCGATCCGTCGGCGCGCGCGGCGCGGTTGCCGTCCCGGGCGTTCGAGATCGCGCGCGAGGGTCTGCGGACCGGGCCGGTGCTGGTGCAGGTGCCGCGGGCCGGGTACTTGCCGAGTTTGGTGTGCCAGACGTGCCGGGCGCCTTCGCGGTGCTCCACGTGTGGCGGGACGTTGCGCCGTACCGGGGGATCCGGGCCGGCGAGCTGCAGCGTGTGCGGCCGGCCGGCGGCGGATCACCGGTGCCCGGAGTGCGGGGACACCCGGATGCGCGCGGCGATCATCGGCGCACGGCGTACGGCGGAGGAACTCGGGCGCGCGTTCCCCGGTGTCGTGGTGCGTACGTCGGGCGGGGACAACATGCTCGACGTCGTACCGGATGCGCCGGCGTTGATCGTCAGCACGCCAGGGGCCGAACCGGTCGCCGAGGGCGGGTACAGCGCAGCGCTACTCCTCGACACGTGGCTGATGCTCGCGCGCCCCGACCTCAGGGCATCCGAAGAGGCCGTACGCCGCTGGTTCAACGCGGCCGCCCTGGTCCGTCCGGCTAGCTCCGGCGGGATGGTGATCCTGGTCGGCGACCCGTCGGCGCTGCCGCTGCAGGCGATCGTGCGATGGAGCCCCGAGGGGTACGCCGCCCGCGAGATCGAGGAACGCCGTACCGCCCGCCTCGCCCCGGCCGCCAAACTCGCCGAACTCACCGGCCCGGCCGAATCCGTCAACGACCTCGTCACCCGCGTCCGCGACCTGATCCCACCGTCCGCCGGCCTCGAGGTCCTCGGCCCGGTCGACCTCGACGAAGACACCGTCCGAGCCGTCGTCCGCACCCCCCGCACCCACGGCACCGCCCTCGTCCGCTCCCTCAAAGAAGCCCAATCAGCCCGCACCACCAAGAAAAACCCCGGCACAGTCCGAATCCAGGTAGACCCCCCAACCTTCGGCTGACCTGGTCCGCTCCCGCGCCGCAGTCACGGACTGGGGTCGTGAGACAGGTTCTGGTGAGCTGGCACCTGGTATTTCCTGTCTGGTGCGCCCAAAGGGTGTCCGTTCCTCCGGCAACCGGCTGACGGTGCTCCTGTGTGGACGCGGTCCGCCGAAAACTGCATCTCGACAGTACGTATACGTCTAGCACCCGTTACCGCGCACCGTGCCGTGGGCCGGATCGGCGGACAGTGGACGTATACGTACTGTCGACCTGCACATATCCGGCAGCAGCCACACCTAACGCCCGAGGTGGGCTGCAGCGCTCACGCTGAGGTGGCGAGGGGGGTTGCGGCGGTGAGGAGCTGGTGGCCCAGGGGAGTGCGGTAGTAGAGGACAGTGCGGCCGTCGCGGCGGGACGTCACTACGCCGGCGTTGCGGAGGATGCTGAGGTGGACGCTGAGGGTGGGGGCCGTGACGCCTAGCTGGTGGGCGAGATGCGTTGTGGACATGGGTAGGTCGAGGTGGCTGACGATCGCGGCTCGGGTGCGGCCGACCAAGTCGGCGAGTGGGGAGTCGGTGGTGTCCTGACGGTCCTCCCACAGACGGCCGAGGCCGCGCGGCGGATACGTGACGGTCGGGACGTGCGGTGCTGCGGTGACGGCCAGCCCGGCCGGCCACGTGAAGACGCACGGCACCAGCAGCAGGCCCTGTCCGGTCATCGGTTCGCCGTCGCAGCAGAACGGCCGATCGATCTCGATGCGGTCGTCGGCGTACTTGATCGACGGATGCAGGTTGCGGAACAGCCTCTCAATCCCACCACTGGCCAGCTCGTCCAGCCGGAACGCGAGATCCTCCTGCAGCAGCGAACGCATCCGCCGCCAGTCGGGCTCGATCGCGCGTCGCCAGTACGTCTCGAGCGCTTTTGTGATCACGTCCAGCGCTTTCGCCGGGTGCGCGATCAGCTCGGGCAGCATCGGGCTCGGGTTCTCCGCGTGCAGCTTCGCGAGCTCGTCGGCGACCAGCGCGTGCGGTGTCGCGGCGATCGCGGCGAGGCCCGACTCCAGGCTCGTCGACCGGCGCGGCGGGGCCGGGGTGATGAAGTCCGGGATATAGCCGTACGACGGAATGAGGGCCCTGAGCAACGTCAGGTCATCGCCCTCGATCGTCGGCCGGACCTTCTGCAGCCACGGCCCGTGCACGCTGCGCGCGGTGTTGTTGCTCAGCGCCCGCACACTCGTCACGGCCTCCCAGACCGGCGACAGCGCGAACCGGATCCGCCCGATGTCGCCGGCGTTCAGCCTGATCGTGATCACCGGGTCAGATTAGCTCTGAGCCTAATCGTCGACAAGGCCGTGGCGAGCCCGGACAGTTGACCTATGAGCGCAATCGCCGTCGGCAACCCCACGCCCACCGCACTGCCGCGGGCCTTCTGGGCGTTGTGGGTGTGCCAGCTGGTCAACCGGCTCGGCAGCTTCGTGCAACCGTTCCTTGTTCTCTACCTGACCCACGATCGGCACCTCTCCGCTGGTACAGCGGGAGCGGTCGCGGCCGCTGTCGGGGCCGGAACCGTCTGCGCGCAGCTCGTCGGCGGCTGGCTGTCCGACCGGGCCGGACGCCGCGTGACGATGCTGATCTGCTTCTTCGGCACCGGCGCCGCGTTGATCCTGCTCGGATCCGCCCGTTCGATGGTGCTCATCTGGGTGACCGCCTTCCTGGTCGGCCTGCTGGGCGACCTGTTCCGCCCGGCGGTCCAGGCAACGGTCGCGGACCTGCTGCAACCGACCGAGCGGGTCCGCGCGTACGGCCTCCTGTTCTGGGCGATCAACCTCGGCTTCTCCGTCTCGACCGTCAGTGCCGGCGTCCTGGCATCCTTCGGCTATGGCCTGCTGTTCTGGGTGAATGCCGCCACGTCGGTGATTGCCGGTCTGGTCATCTGGATGATGGTGCCGGAGAGCCGCCCGGCGCCCGAGGACAACTCGGTCGGGCGGGCGCTGCTGCCGGTGGTCGCGCGCGACACGGTGTTCCTGCTGATGGTCCTGATCCAGATCGGCTACGCGACCATCTACATGCAGGGGTACTCGACGCTTCCACTGGCGATGGCGGGAGACGGTCTGTCGTCGCGGACGTACGGGCTCGTGATCGCACTCAACGGCGTGGTGATCGTGCTCGCCCAGCCGTTCCTCGGCCGATGGATGGCGAAGCTCGACCGGCCGAAACTGTTGGCCTCCTCGATGCTGGTGGTCGGGCTCGGGTTCGGTCTGGGAGCGGTCGTGCACACCTGGTGGGGCTACGGAATATCGGTCGTGGTGTGGACGATCGGGGAGATCGGTTTCGCCGCGGTCATCGGCGCGGTGTTCGCCGACCTCGCGCCGATCGACCTGCGCGGCCGCTACATGGGCCTGTCCGGTATGGCGTTCGGCGTCGGCACGGTGATCGGCCCACTGGCCGGCACCAACGCCCTCGAGCACCTCGGCTCCACCACCACCTGGCTCGCCTGCGCCGTCCTCGGCGTCGCGATCTTCATCGGCCAGTACGCACTGGCCCCCGCCCTGCACGCCCGCGCCAACTCGAACGCATGAGGTGAGCGGTCGCGACTGTCACCACGATGACCGCAACCGCTACCCACGCCGCGCGATCGATCGTCGCCGGGTGCCGCAGGAAGATCGTGCCGAACACCGCGACCCCGAGCGTTCCGCCGAACTGTTGCACCGCGTTCAGGAGTCCGGCCGCGGACCCGGTCTCGTGCGGCCCCACCCGGTGCAGTGCCTCGGTGAAGAACGCGGTCGTGAACAGTCCGACACCGGCTCCGCCGACAGCCAGTGCGGGCAGGAGCAGGTACGGCGCGATCGCGAGACCGAGGAGCAGTACGCCGAGTCCGACGTACATCAAGCGGGACCCGAGCCGCGTGACCAACCACTGGCCGGCGACGAGCGACGCGATCCCGGTTGCCGCGGACCAGGGCAGCAACGCGAGGCTCGAGCGCAGCACGCTGTGGTGCAAGGTCAGCTGCTGATGCAGTACGACGACCAACGTCAGACCGCTCAGCACCGCGAAGAACAACGTCGACGTGACGAGCGCTGGTGCGAACCCGCGGTGTGCGAAGAGGCTCCGCTCGATCAGTCGACCGTCCTTCCGCAGTAGGCACAACCCGAGTAGCGCGACTCCGGCCGCCAGGAGGAACCAGTCGCGGGACTGCAGGATCGGGTAGACGACGAGCGCCGTACCGCCGGTGAGGAACAGCGTTCCGAGGACGTCGATCCGTGGCGGTTGGGGAGAGGCGGACTCGGGGAGCCGGTGCGACAGGGCGAGTACGCCGACGCCGAGTGGCACGTTCACCAGGAAGACGACTCGCCAGGAGCTGGCCTCGGTGATGAAGCCGCCGAGCAGCGGACCAGAGATGCCGGCCAGGCCCATCACCGGACCGATCGTGCCGAGCGCCTTCGAGAGACCGCTCCCCGTGAAGCTCGACCTGATCAGGCCGATGGTCTGCGGGATCACCAGGGCGGCCGCGGCGCCTTGGACCGCGCGGAACCTGATCAGTTCGCCCGGAGCTGTGGCGAGTGCGCAGGCGGCCGAGGTCAGGACGAAGACCGTCACGCCGACGCGGAACATTCGCCGTCGGCCGAAGCGGTCGCCGAGCCGGCCGCCGGTGATCAGCAAGGCCGCGAACGGCAGCGTGTACGCCGCGCTGAACCACTGGATGTCCGCGGTCCGGCCGCCGAGCTCCGTGTGGATCACCGGCGCCGCGACCTGGACGATCGTCGCGTCGAGCAGATTCATCGCCTCGGCGACCAGCAGGGCGATCAAGCCGATCCATCGCATCTCGGTCTGGAATGGCAGGGCGGTGGGTTTGTTCGTCATGGCGCCACCATCCGCTGGGGACGAATGATCTTCCATCGAGCAGACAAAATCTGAGGGAATCTTCCATTGGAACGCCGCTGGAGCGATGATCATCACTATGGTGGATGCGATCGACCGGGGTCTGGTGCACGCGTTGCAGCTCGACGGCAGGGCGCCGTACAGCCGGATCGGGGAGGTGCTCGGCGTCTCCACACAGACCGTCGCGCGGCGGTTCAACCGGCTGCGGGCCGAGGCTGGACTGCGGGTGATCGGCCTGCCGGATCCGGAGGTCGCGGGTCGGGCGCAGTGGCTGCTCCGACTCACAGCCGCTCCGCACGCGGCGCAAGATCTTGCGGGAGCACTCTCCCGGCGTTCCGACACCAGCTGGATCAAGCTGGCGTCCGGCGGTACCGAGATCGTGTCGATCGTGCACAGCACCCAGTCCGACGGGAACGCGCTGCTCCTGCACGACATCCCGCGGACCGCCGGCATCACGTCGGTGTCCGCGCACTACCTGCTGCACATGTACGTCGGCGGTCCAGCAGCCTGGCGAGGACGCGCAAAAGCCCTCACGGCGGCCCAAGAGAGCGCGTTTGCGGCTGGGGTGGCGGATGTGGGCGCGGGGCGGGGAGTGGTGCGGGGGTTGAATGCTGGTGACGGGAAGCTGTTGGCTGCGCTCGGTGCGGATGGGCGGGCTACGCACGCGGAGCTCGCCGTGCGGACGGGGTGGTCAGCTGCGACCGTTGCGCGACGGCTGGAGGAGCTGCAGCACAGTGGCGCGATCTACTTCGATGTCGACGTCGACCCGTCCGCACTCGGCTTCACCACGAGCGCGATGTTGTGGTTGTCCGTGCCACCCGCACACCTCGACGCGGTCGGTCGCGGGCTGTCCGAGCACGACGAACTCGGTTTTGTCGCCGCGACGACGGGCCGGACCAATCTCGTCGCGCAAGCGATCTGCGCGAGCCCGAACGCCCTGCACACCTACCTGACCGAACGCGTCGGCGCGATCGAACACATCACCGCGATCGAGACCGTCCCGATCCTGCGGACCGTGAAGGCCGCGGCACCGTTCTCGGCGGGTCTCGTAGGGTTGCCCGTATGAGCGCACGGACGATCGACGTAGTGGTGTTCGATATCGGTGGGGTGTTGCTGGACTGGAGTCCGACGTACTTGTACGCGGACCTCATTCCGGACGAGGAGCAGCGGACGCACTTCTTGACCAACGTGGCCTCACCGGCCTGGAACCACAAGCTGGACGAGGGGCGGCCGTGGGCGGAGGCGGTGGTCGAGCTGACCAGTCTGCACCCGGAGCACGCCGAGTGGATCGAGGCGTACGACACCGGTTGGCTGAAGATGGTCAAGGGCGTGTTCGAGGACACCGCAGCGGTACTCGCGGAGCTCCAGGCGCTCGGCGTACCGACGTACGCGTTGACGAACTTCTCCGGCGACAAGTGGGAGGTCGCCAAGGAGGCGTTCCCGATCCTCACCCATTTCGACGGCGAGATCGTGTCCGGGGTCGAGCAGACGGTGAAGCCGGACGAGAAGATCTACCGCATCCTGATCGACCGGTTCGGCCTGGATCCGGCGCGCACGTTCTACACCGACGACATGGCGTACAACGTCGACGGTGCGCGTGCGGTCGGGCTCGACGCCGAGGTCTTCACCGGCGCCGCGGACCTGCGGACCCAGCTGCGTGCGCGCGGCCTGCCACTCCAGTGATCCGGTGACTTCCGGGCCAGAAGACCGCCCTTAGAGTGCGGCGGAGATGGTTTCGGTGTACGTCGGGGTGCTCGCGAGGTACGCCGCTTCGACGTACACCGTGTTGTCCTGGCACGTCATCGGCGTGAGCGCGACCCCGGGTTTGGCGGCGTACAGCCGTTGCGGGGCAGAGAGACCGGAGCGCCAGCGGCTGATCTGGTAGGTCTCCTCGCCGCCCGAACCGACCGTCCTCGTCTCCCACAGGATCCAGTTGCCGCAGGCAAGAATCGTGTCGGTGACGACAGTGCCGAGTGCGCGGGCGGGGGAGTCGCCGGACTCCCGGACGTACGCCTTGCTCTGGTACTGATCCGGGTCTGCGGCCGCGACCTCGGACCAGACCGTCGCGCCGCGGACCGTCGCGCCGCTCCACTGGATGCAGTTGGTTGCTGCAGGCACCGGTTGTGCGGCGCCTCCGGCCAGCGGAGCGGTGAGGATCCGTTTGCAGCGGCCGGCGGTCTCCGGCGCGATGATCTCGCTGAACGTCACCGTGTCCGCCGATACCACGGGATCGGCCACGTAGCCAGGTGCCGCGACGCAGGTGACGGTGCGGGACTTCAGCGTCGCGAGATCGGCGACGATCAGGCAGGAGCGGTTCTTCGCGTCGGTGGAACTGTAGGCGAACGTGCCGTCGTACGCGCCGATCTCCGGCTCGGAGACGGGCGGGAGTGCGGTCGGCGAGGCGGCCTTGCCTGTCGTGAGGTCGTAGCGGAGGATCTTGATCTGCGGGTCGGGGCCGTCGGTGCGAATGTCCTCGATCAGCGCCCAGTGGTCGTCGATGACGACGGGGGACTGGGCGATGAAACCGCTCGCGGGCACGTGCCGTACGACGACCTTCTTGGTGGCGCGGTCCGCGATGGTCGTCGTACCGGCCTCGTCGCTGCCGCGCGTCACGACGTACTTGCGTTGCTGGGTGACGAGGTGCTGACCGTCGACCGGTTGGCGCAGGACGTTTGCCCAGGCGGGCAGCGCCGTACCTGTGTCTGTTGGCCGAGTCGGCGTCGGGCGGCTAGGTGATGAACTGCTAGGTGACGGGCTGCTTTCCGGTGGGGTGGAGGAGCAGCCCGCCACGGTCAGGAGCAGAAGGGTGCTGACGGCAACGGTACGGCGACGCATTTACAGCCCGATGTTCTGGAACGAGTTGGCCAAGGTGGCGTTGAACAGCGCGCTTGCGGGGATGTTCTTCGGGCCGTCGGTGACGTTGCCGCGGCTGTTGAAGCGGCGCTCGTTGAACACCTCGAAGATCGCGATCGTGCCCTTCGCCTTGTCGTAGCCGCGGCCGACCTGGTAGTGCCCGCTGTGGTTGAAGGCGAGGTACGGGAAGTACCGCTTCAGCAGTTGGACGTGCTCGATCACCGGGGCCTTGTACACGCCGAGGTGCTTCTGGTGCACGGTGAAGAAGGTCTGCGCGTTCCAGCTCGACACGTTCTGCACGATGTACGTGCCGGCGGACTTGGGCCAGGCGGTCTTCAGGTTCGTCTGCTTCACCATCGCGGAGATCGCCGTACCCCCCGAGGTCGAACCGAGATCCTTCGCCCAGGACGCCTGGGTGTCCTTCTGGTTGTCGTCGGCCCAGTCGATCGACTGGAACGTCGCCGGACCACACCAGTACCCCTTCTCCTGCGAGGTCTGGAACCCCTTCATGATGTACGCCGACGCAGGCGCCACCACCGGAGCAGCCGGAGTCGACGGCACCTCCGTGGGCGTACCGACAGTAGGAACAGTCCTAGTCGGCACCGGAGTCGCAGTCGGAGTCGGAGTCGATGTCGGCGTCGCAGTCGGCACCGGAGTCGCGACTGGAGTCGGCGCCGGTGTGGGTTCTGGGTTCGGGGGTGGGGTTTCGGTTTCGGCGAGTTGGCGGAGTTCACGGGCCTTCTCGCGGCCGTTCCAGGCGGCTTCCATCTCGTCGAGTTCGGCGGTGACGCGCCGGCTCTTCGGCATCGCGGCGCGCTCGGCCACGAACGCGGCCGGCGTCAGATCACCGGTCTCCGTGGCGGTCTCGTCCGCGGTGCGCAGGTTCGGCTCGGCCATGAGTGCATGCCGCTGGGCGCCGGTCGGCACCTGGCTGACGAAGCCGAGGCCGAGGCAGTAGTTCTCGGTATCGAGCTTGAAACACCGGAGCATCGAGGCAGCCTGTGCCGACGTATCCGCCGACCGGAGCTGCACATCACCCGGCGACGTCTCCGTGACCTCCTGAACCACCTCACTCCACGACCTCGCCTCCGGCACTCCAGAGGTCGGTCCAGAGGTCGGTCCAGTAGGCGGCGCGGCGGGACGTGCGGCGTCGTGCGGTTGGTAGGCCTGGGCGGTGAGGGGTGCCTGGGTGAGCAGTGCACCCAGGACGATCAGAGTGGCCCCCCGTGCTGCTGTGAGCATTGGGTCTCCCGAGCGGCGTGTGACGGCAGTGACTGAGGGTACGCCTGGGACCACAGTACGTGCTTGTGGCAACAAACGGGAGAGGCCACCGGTCGGGAATCCGCCAGGTGCGCCCCGTAGACTTGCCCGGTCCAGGTCCGTGGAGTGCTGTGGAGTGTCTGTGTCCGTCCAACCCATCCGCCTGTTCGGCGACCCCGTGCTGATCACCAAGGCCGACCCGGTCGTCGACTTCGACGCCGAGCTGCGCCGCCTGGTCGCGGACCTCACCGACACCATGCAGGACGCGCCCGGTTCGGGCCTGGCCGCGCCGCAGATCGGTGTCGGCCTGCGCGTGTTCACGTACCACGTCGAGGGCGAGCTGGGGCACCTGATCAACCCGGAGCTGACGCTGTCGCTCGAGGAGCAGTTCGGCCCGGAGGGCTGCCTGTCGATCCCCGGCCTGACCTTCGACTGCCGCCGCGCCCAGTCGGTGATCGCCAAGGGCTTCAACATGTACGGCGAACCCGTGGTGATCGAGGGTTCGGACCTGCTGGCCCGCTGCATCCAGCACGAGACCGACCACCTGGACGGCGTCCTGTTCGTGGATCGGCTGGACCGCGAGACCCGTAAGCAGGCGATGAAGGCGATCCGCGAGTCCGACTGGTCCGGCCTCAGCGGCCCGCCCCAGCTCAAGGTCTCGCCGCACCCCACGAACGGATTCCAGCTGTGAGAGTCGTCTTCGCCGGTACGCCGGAACCCGCCGTCACCGCGCTCGAGGCGATCGTTGCCAGTCGCCACGAACTGGTCGGGGTCGTGACCCGCCCGGATGCGCCCGCGGGCCGGGGCCGCAAGCTCGTGGCGTCGCCGGTCGCGCAGTACGCCGAGGAGCTCGGCGGAATCGAGATCCTGAAGCCGGTGAAGCCGAGCGACCCCGAGTTCCTGGCCCGGCTGCGGGAGATCGCGCCGGACTGCTGCCCTGTCGTCGCGTACGGCGGGCTGCTGCCGCAGGCGGCGCTCGACATCCCCCGGTACGGCTGGATCAACCTGCACTTCTCGGTGCTGCCCGCGTGGCGCGGGGCCGCGCCGGTGCAGCACTCGATCATCGCGGGCGACGACGTGGCCGGGGCGAGCACGTTCCGGATCGTGAAGGCGCTCGATGCCGGCCCGGTGTACGGCGTACTCACCGAACCGATCGGCCCCGAGGACACGTCCGGCGACCTGCTGCAGCGGCTCGCGGTGTCCGGGTCGAAGCTGCTCGTCGACACGCTCGACGGGATCGAGGCCGGTGTGCTGGAGGCCCGCGAGCAGCCGGCCGACGGGGTGACGCTGGCGCCGAAGCTCACGGTCGAGGACGCCGAGCTGGATCTGAACGCGCCGGCGCAGCGCGTCGATCGGCTCGTGCGCGGGTGCAACCCGGCACCCGGTGCGTGGACGACGTTCCGTGGCGAGCGGCTGAAGATCCTCGCCGTACGGCTGAGCGACGACGAGCTGAAGCCCGGCGAGCTGCAGGCGACCAAGTCGAGTGTGAAGGTCGGCACCGGGAGCAAGGCGATCGAACTCGTGACGGTCCAGCCGCAGGGCAAGAAGCCGATGGCTGCGGCCGACTGGGCCCGCGGCATCCGGCTCACTGACGAGGACGTTCTAGGTGAGTGATCGGAACGCGCGCAACAGGGCGCCGCAGCGGCGTCCGGATCCGGTACGGCGGGTTGCGTACCAGGTCATCCGCCAGGTGACCGCTGAGGGCGGCTACGCGAACCTCGCACTCAACAAGGCCCTCCGCGACGCGCGACTCGGCGGCCGTGATGCCGCGTTCTGCACCGAGCTGGTGCACGGCACGCTGCGCTGGCAGGGGACGTACGACGCGTTCCTGGCGCGGTGCGTCTCGCGTCCACTCGCGGACCTCGACCCCGAACTCCTGGACGTGCTCCGCCTCGGCGCCCATCAGCTGCTCAACATGCGGGTTGACTCGTACGCCGCGGTGGACGAGATGGTCACTCTCACTCGGTCCGAGCTCGGACAGAAGCGCACGGGCCTGGTCAACGCGGTGCTACGCAAGATCAGTCAGCGCTCGCTGGACCAGTGGATCTCCACGACAGCGCCCTCGCCGGCAGAGGATCTCCTGGGGTATCTGGCGATCGCCGAAGCCCATCCGCGGTGGGTGATCGAGGCGTTCGACCGGGTTCTCGACGAGGGCCTGGAGGAGTTGCTTGTCGCCGACAATGAGCCGCCGCGGGTGAGTTTGGTGGCTCGTCCTGGGTTGTCGGACGTGGACGAGCTGGTTGATGCCGGTGCGGTGCCGGCGCGTTGGTCGCCGTACGGCGCGGTGCTCGACGGTGGTGGGGATCCGGGTCGTATCGGAGCGGTCGCGACCGGGCGGGCCGGCGTACAGGACGAAGGTTCGCAGCTCGTCGCGATCGCGCTGGCGTCCGCGAAGGTCGACGGTGACGACGCGAACTGGCTCGACCTGTGCGCGGGACCAGGCGGCAAGTCGGCGCTGCTCGCGGCGCTGATGCCGGACGGTCAGCTGACCGCTGTGGAGCCCCTCAAGCACCGTGCGGAGTTGGTGCGCCAGAATCTGCGCGCGATCCCCGGCAACCACAAGGTGCTCGTCGGCGACGGGACGAAGCCCACTTGGCCGGAGGGCTCGTTCGACCGCGTGCTGGCCGACGTACCGTGCAGTGGCCTCGGTGCGCTGCGCCGCCGTCCGGAAGCCCGCTGGCGCCGTACGCCGGAAGACGTCGAGGAGCTTCGCCCGCTCCAGGAGGCGTTGCTCGACTCGGCGATCACGTCGGCCCGGTCGGGTGGAGTGGTCGCGTACGTGACCTGCTCGCCGCATCCCGACGAGACCCGTGCGGTGGTCGACGCTGTCCTGAGCCGCCGCGACGACGCGACCCTCGAGGACGCACGACCGCTGTTCCCCGGCGTACCGGATCTGGGTGACGGACCCGATGTCCAGCTCTGGCCGCACCTGCACGGCACCGACGCGATGTACCTGGCGCTGATCCGCCGGTCATAATCCGGACCGGTGTCAGGCGCTATCGGTCGAACGGTCATGATGGTGAGGTGACAACGACCGCCACCCGTCCCGCGCCCTCGACCCGGCGGCACCACGTCGTCGGACTCACTTCGGCCTTCGGGATCGGGATGCTGGTCGCGGTCCAGTCCCGCCTGAACGGCGAGCTCGGCGGCATTCTCGGCGACGGGATCGCGGCGGCGCTGATCTCGTTCGGCTCCGGCCTGCTGATCCTGCTGGTCGCGACGGCGCTGGTGCCTCCGGTTCGGCGCGCGCTGGCCAAGGTGTGGTGGACGATCCGGCGGCCGATGCGCGGGTACGGCGGTCTGCGCTGGTGGCAGTGTCTCGGCGGACTCGCGGGCGCGTTTCTCGTCGCGACGCAGTCGATCACCGTCTCTGTGATCGGTGTCGCGGTGTTCCTGGTGGCGGGTGTGGCCGGGCAGGCGATCAGCAGCCTGGTCGTCGACCGTCTCGGATTCGGTCCGGCCGGCCCGCAGCCGCTCACCGCCGTACGGATCGTCGGCGCACTGATCGCGCTCGCCGCGGTCGGCCTGGCCGTGTCGGGGCAGCTGAGTCACCCCGACGGTCTGATGCTGGCGATCCTGCCCGCGCTGGCCGGCGTCGGTACGGCGGTGCAGCAGGGGATTAACGGTCGGGTGGCGCGGGCTGCAGCACCCGATGCGTACGGCGCGGTCGCGGCCGGGGTCGTGAACTTCCTGGTCGGGTTCGTCGCGCTGCTGATCGTGTTCGCCGTCGATCTCGCGCTGCGCGGTGCGCCACGGCACCTGCCGAGCGAGCCGTGGCTGTACCTCGGCGGCTCGTGCGGCGTCATCTTCATCAGCGCCGCGGCCGCCGTGGTTCGAGTGGTCGGCGTCTTCGTGCTCGGCCTCGGCACGATCGCCGGCCAACTGATCGCGAGCCTGTTCATCGACGTCTTCCTACCGGTCGCCGACAAGCCGATCACGACCCCGGTCGTCGCCGGCACCCTGCTCGCACTGGTCGCCGTGGTGGTCGCCGCCGTCCCCAACCTCCGCGGCCCCTAGGTGGCGGGTGCCTCCACCGGGACCCTGCGGCGGAAGCCTCCCAGGACGCCTTGGGAGACTGCTACGCCGAGCAGGACGACGAGGCCGCCGACGGGCTGGTACCAGGTGAGGTGTTCGTGCAGGACGAGGACGCCGACGATGATCGAGAAGATCGGCATCAGGTACGTGACCATCGACGAGCGGCTGGCGCCGATCAGCCGGATGTTGCGCATGTTGAGGACGAACGCGAGTCCGCTGCCGAGCGCGCCGAGGGCGAGAACGCTCAGCACCACCTTGGGTGACAGCGACCACGGCGCCGGGGGAGCCTGCCCGGTGACCAGGGGAGCGACGACGGCCAGCTGGACCGTTGCGCACAGCAACAAGCTTGTGGACAACGCTGTACCGGACAGGGTCGTCCCGGCCAGGAATCGTTTCTGGTAAGGGATCGCGAGCCCGTAGAAGACCGCGGCCAGCATGCACAGTCCTTGGCCGAGGAGGTCCGCCCCGGCGTTCACCCGCCAGGCTCCGAGGACGACGAGCATCCCCACGAACCCGATCAGCAGCCCGAATCCGCGCTGCGCCGAGAACTTTTCGGTCCGGAAGATCAGGACCGCGATGGGCAGCACGACCAGCGGGGTGATCCCGTTCCAGATGCCTGCGAGCAGGGACGGGATCCGCTCCTCGCCGTACCCGAACAGGGTCCACGGGATCGCCGAACCGATCGCCCCGACCACGAACGAGTGCGCCCACAGCCGCGGGTCCCGGGGGAGCGGCTCGCGTTTCAGGGCGAGGATCGCGAGCAGTACGACGGATCCCGCGACCACCCGTCCGAGCGCGAGGTAGAGCGGCGGCAACTCGCGGACGCCGACCGAGATGAACAGAAAGCTGCAGCCCCAGATGGCCGCCAGCGCCACCATGACGGGAAGCCACGCCCGCACCGGTGCCTTGTCAGTAGTCGTTACCGTGCTCACTCCTGACATCCTGCACTACTCCGCCGACAGTTCGCGCATTTATATCCGCATTCGGGCAGGCGCTGGCGTCGGCTGTCAGGAGCGAGAGAGGATGACGCGCATGAGTGCCTTTGAGGTCGTCGCCGTTCGGAAGCAGTTCCCCGCGCTCGACGAGGGAGCGGCGCATTTCGACGGCCCTGGTGGTTCGCAGACGCCACAGGCCGTCGCCGACGCGGTGGCACGGACCATGACCTCGGCGCTCGCCAACCGCGGCCAGCTGACCGCCGCCGAGCGTCGCGCCGACGAGATCGTCGTCGGCGCCCGCCAGGCGATGGCCGACCTGCTCGGCACCACCGCGCAGGGGATCGTGTTCGGCCGCAGCATGACGCAGCTCACGTACGACTTCTCCCGCACTCTGGCCAAGTCCTGGTCCGCAGGCGACGAGGTGATCGTCACCCGCCTCGACCACGACGCGAACGTCCGCCCGTGGGTCCAAGCCGCCGAGGCTGCCGGCGCCACGATCAAGTGGCTCGGTTTCGACCCGGAGACCTCCGAACTGGACGACATCGCCCCGCTGCTCACCGACCGCACGCGCCTCGTCGCGGTCACTGCCGCGTCCAACCTCCTGGGCACTCGCCCCGACACGCAGAAGATCGCCGACCAGGTGCACGAGGCCGGGGCGCTGATCTACGTCGACGGCGTCCACCTCACCGCGCACGCTCCGATCGACGCGCGGTACGCCGACTTCTACGTCTGCTCGCCGTACAAGTTCTTCGGCCCGCATCTCGGCGTACTGACCGCGACGCCCGAGCTGCTCGAGACGTTGATGCCCGACAAGCTGGTGCCGTCGACGGACGTCGTACCGGAGCGCTTCGAACTCGGGACGCTGCCGTACGAGCTGCTCGCCGGCACGACCGCTGCGGTCGACTTCATCGCCGGTCTCGCGGGCACCGGCGGCACCCGGCGGGAGCGCCTGATCAGCTCGCTGGAGGCCGCCGGTGCGCACGAAGACGCGCTCCGTGACGATCTCGAGGCCCGGCTGAAGGCGATCCCCGGCGTCACCCTCTACGGCCACGCCGCGAACCGGACGCCGACCCTCCTCTTCACCGTCGACGGTCACTCCCCGGCGGCGGTCTCCGAGCACCTCGCGAAGGCGGGCGTGAACGCCCCGGCCGGTTCGTTCTACGCCTACGAGCCCGCCCGCCACCTCGGTCTCGGCCCGGCCGGTGCGATCCGCGCCGGTCTCGCGCCGTACACGGACCAGTCGGACGTGGACCGTCTCGTGGCCGCGGTTTCCGCCTTGACCGGCCCGAGAAGCACTAACTAAAGTCTCTGGGGAAATTAACTCCGAGGGAGCCACGTGAGAGAACCGAGCGCTGTTTTCGTCCAGGTGGATCCCTCGGGAGAGTTGGTCGCCCCGGCGCGCGCCGGGGCCGAGATCAGCTGGTACGACGGAGCGGTCGAGGTCACGGCCCAGCGGATCTCCCGGGTCGCGCTCCGCTGGTCGGAGAAGCTGCCGAGCGACGCGCTGATCCTCGGCGACGCGTGGGAACGTTCGTACGGCGACCTGCAGTGGCGTCACCAGCAACCCGAGCGCCTCCTGCCTTGGTACTTCCTCGCCCACTCGGCAGCAGGCACGTTCGGCATGGGCGTCGACGTACAGCCGAACGCGTTCTGCGCCTGGACGGTCGACGGTGACGGCTTCACCCTCTGGCTCGACCTGCGCAACGGCGGCGGCCCCGTGGTTCTGGACGGACGTACGCTGACAGCAGCAGTCGTGCGACGATTCGAGGACGCTGGCACACCCTGGCTGACCCTGAACGCAGCGGTCGCCTCCATGAGCACCCGGCTACCGGCGCGACCTGAGCCCGCGCCGGTGGCCGGGCCTGTAGTTGGTGCCAACAACTGGTACTACGCGTACGGCGAGAACTTCGATGAGAAGGCCGTCCTCAAGGACGCGTCGACGATCGTCGAGCTCGCCGACGGTCACCCGGTGAAGCCGTTCAGCGTCGTCGACGACGGCTGGTACCCGGGCGGAATCGCCTCCGGCGGACCCTGGGACCGCGGTACGCCGGGAGTCTTCGACGACCTGCCCGGTACGGCGGCCGCGATCAAGGCGATCGGTGCGCGACCGGGCCTGTGGTTCCGCCCGCTCCTGGTCCGCGCGCCGTCGACGCTGGCCTCGAAGGGCCCGCACGACAAGCCGGGGCGCGCGCTCGATCCGTCGTACCCGGAGGTCCTGGACGGTGTCCGCGCGGACCTGCAGCGGTTCAAGGACTGGGGTTTCGAGCTGGTCAAGCACGACTTCAGCACGTACGACGTGTTCGGTGCTTTCGGTCCTGCGATGGGGTCACGGCTGACGCGCGATGGCTGGCAGTTCCATGACCCGTCGCGGACAACGGCCGAGATCATCCTCGCGTTCTACCGCGAGATCCGCGCGGCGGCCGAGGGCGTCGTACTGATCGGCTGCAACACCGTCGGCCATCTCGCTGCCGGCCTCGTCGACGTCCAGCGCACCGGCGACGACACGTCCGGCCGGGACTGGGAGCGGACCCGGAGGATGGGCGTCAACACGCTCGCGTTCCGGCTCCCGCAGCACAACCGGTTCTTCACGGTCGACGCCGACTGCGTCCCCTGTACGCCACAGACGCCGTGGGAGCTGAACGAACGGTTCCTGGACCTGGTCGCGCGCTCCGGTACGGCGTTGTTCCTGTCGATCGATCCGGCCGCCCGGACCGAGCGCACGGACCGCGCGTTGCGCGACGGTATACGGTTGGCGCTCAATGGCGGCGCGGTGAGTGAGATCGAGCCGGCCGACTGGCTCGTGAACACCACGCCGAACGTGTGGCGGGCGGGCGACGACACCATTCGTTACGACTGGTCGCAACCGTGGGGTGCGGATCCAATTGGTTAGACGGGGGACGAACCTCGATCGCGTCGGGGGATTCAACGATGCCGTGGTGCTGGACGCGATCCGCCGCAGCGAGCAGCTGAGCCGCGTCGAGCTGGCCGAGGCGACCGGCCTGTCCGGTCAGGCGATCTCCAACATCGTGCGCCGCCTGCTCGACGCCGGCCTGGTCCGCGAAGCCGGCCGGTTGCGCGGCGCCGGCCTCGGTAAACCACGGACCCTGCTCGAGCTCGAGCCCACCGGTCAGTACGCCGTCGGCGTCCATCTGGATCCGTCCGTCGTCACCGTCGTACTGCTCGATCTCACCGGCGAGGTGGTCGCGCGGCGGCCGGTCGACCAGTACGCCGACGACCCCGGCGTACTCATCGACGGCATCGCGAAGACGATCGAGGAAGTGATCGCCGCGTCCGGTGCACCGCGCGACCGGGTCTCCGGTGTCGGGATCGCCGCGCCCGGGCCGATCGACGTCGAGCGCGGTGTGGTCGTCGACCCGCCGAACCTCTCGACCTGGCACCTCGTCCCGCTCCGCGACGAGCTGAGCGAACGGACCGGTCTGCCGATCGTCCTCGACAAGGACGTGACCGCGGCCGCGTCCGCGGAGAAGTGGGCCGGTCAGGGCGGCAGCTTCGTGTTCTTCTACCTCGGCACCGGTGTCGGCGCCGGGTTGGTGATCGGTGACGAGGTGGTCCGTGGTTCGTCGAGCAACGTCGGCGAGATCGGCCACGTGATCGTCGATCCCGACGGTCCGCTCTGCTACTGCGGGCGGCGCGGGTGCGTCGGTGAGGCGAGCCAGCCCAGATACCTGGTGGAGCAGGCGATGCGCGCCGGAGTACTTGCCGAAGGCATCGACCTCGACGACCGGCTCGCGGTGGAAACCGCCTTTGCCCAGCTGTGCGCGCACGCCGGCAGCCCGGGTGCCGCCCTGGACATCCTCACCACGCTCGCGGAGCGGATCGCCAAAGTGGTCGAGGACATCGCGAACCTGCTCGACCTGGAGCGCGTCGTCTTCGGCGGCCCGCACTGGGAGCAGCTCGCCCCGGTTCTGCACGACCGCGTGCGCACCGCGCTGGAAGGACGTTTCCTGCTGGCGGCAGTGCACCCGTTCGACGTCACGGGTACGGCGCTCGGCGCGGATGTCGGCGCGATCGGCGCCGCGAGCCTGGTCCTCGACCGCACGTTTTCGCCCAGCCCCTCACTGATCGGTGAAAGGTAGAAGTGTTGATGATCGACCCCGAGGTCCTCGCCCGCGCCGCTGCGGCCGTCCGGGAGGCCACCGGTGACGACGCGATCGCGGAGATGTTCCAGCGCTCGATGGCCGGCAACCTGCCGGCCGTCGCCGAGCCGCTGCCGGACGGTACGACGTTCGTCCTCACCGGCGACATCCCGGCGATGTGGTTGCGTGACTCGGCCGCGCAGCTCCGCCCGTACCTGCTGCTGTGCAAGGACGACCCGGGCCTGCAGGACGTCCTGATCGGCGTGCTTCACCGGCAGCTCGAGTACGTCGTCCTGGACCCGTACGCGAACGCCTTCAACCAGGACGCGAACGGCGCCGGGCACACCTCGGACGAGACCGAGATGTCGCCGTGGGTGTGGGAGCGCAAGTACGAGATCGACTCGCTGTGCTTCCCGCTCGAGCTGGCGTACCGGCTGTGGCGGATCACCGGTCGCGCGGACGTGATCGACAACCGGTACCGGGCCGCCGCGGAGGCGATCGTCGAGCTGTGGACCGTGGAGCAGGATCACGAGGCGCGTTCGCCGTACCGCTTCCAGAGGCACCACGACCGTCCGTCGGACACGCTCGTCCGCGAGGGACGTGGGCGGCTGACGCGACCGACCGGGATGTCGTGGAGCGCGTTCCGGCCGAGTGACGACGCGACGGAGCTGGGCTTCAACGTGCCCGGGAACATGTTCGCGTCGGTGGTGCTCGGGTACCTGCAGGAGATCGCGACCGAGGTACTGCGGGACGAGCCGCTGGCCGATCGCGCGAAGACGTTGAAGGCCGAGATCGACGAGGGCATCGCTTCGTTCGGCACGGTGGAGCATCCGGAGCACGGTCGCGTCTACGCCTACGAGGTCGATGGGCTGGGCGAGACGTTGCTGATGGACGACGCCAACATGCCGAGCCTGCTGTCGATCCCGCTCACCGGGTACGCCGCCCCGGACGACCCGACGTACCTCGCGACGCGCTCATTGCTGCTCAGCCCCGAGAACCCCTACTACTACAGCGGAACCGCGGCCGCCGGCATCGGCAGCCCGCACACCCCGCCGCGCTACATCTGGCACATCGCCCTTGCCGTACAGGGGATTTCGAGCACGTCGGCGGAGGAACGCCAACAGCTGCTGGAACTCCTCCGCGACACCACCGGCGGCACCGGCCAGATGCACGAGGGCTTCGACGTCGACGACCCCCGCAAGTTCACCCGAGAATGGTTCTCCTGGGCCAACGCCATGTTCTGCGAACTAGCCCTGATCCACGCCGGCATCAGCTGACCTCGGCGGGTGCGGCACTAGGCCGAGCCGCCGTTGCTCTTGAGTAGTTGGGCGTTGATCCATTGGCCGCGCTCGGAGCAGAGGAACTCGACCAGGTTGGCGGTGTCCTCCGGCGTACCGAGTCTTCCGAGCGGCGTCTGCCGGGTACCGGCGCTGCGGATCTCGTCGGTCATCCAGCCGGTGTCGATCGGGCCGGGGTTGATCACGTTCGCAGTCAGGCCCAGGTGGGAGAGTTCCTGCGCGGCCGCCAGTGTGTGATGCGGTCCAAGGCGCCCTTGCTCGCGCCGTACGGCAGGTTGTGGACTGTGTGGTCGCTGGTCAGCGCGACGATCCGGCCGGTGCCGTGCGGTCCGGCGAATCGCCGGGCGTACTCGCGGATCAGTAGCCACGTCGCCCGCGCGTTGACCGCGAAGTGCCGGTCGAAGCTCTCGATCGTGGTGTCGAGGATGCTGGAGTCGACTGACTCACAGTGGCACATGACGAGCGCCGTGACGTTGCAGAGCTGTTCCTCGGCGGCGACGAAGATCCGCTCGGGTGCGTCGGCTTCGACGAGATCGGCTTCGATCGGTACGACGGTGGCGCCGAGGGCCGTGAGCTCCTGAGAGATCTCGTCCGTGGCCCCGGACTGGACGCCCCACCGCATGCGTTCGTCGTACGCCGTCCAGTAGGTGAACGCGATGTCCCACCCCGAGGCGGCCAGGCGGCGGGCGATGCCGGCGCCGATGCCAACGGTCCGGCCGACGCCGGTGACGAGGGCTACTGGTCGTTCGGCTGGGTGCGTCATGCCCGCGATACTGCTGGACCCCGGCGCGGGGAGCAACTGTGTTTCAGGTGACGTCCCTCCGTCGCGTGGTCCAGGCGGCGAGGACCGCGAAGACTGCGCAGTAGGCGAGCAGGGTCAGTAGGGCGCGGCCGCCGTCGACGGCGTCGCGGACGCCTGGTGGGGCGTCGGTGGCTGCCATTCCTGTCACGCTGAAGACGAGGGAGCCGGCGTTGGTGCCAGGCAGGATGTTGGCCAGCCATTTGAGGCTCGGTAGCAGGCTGCTCACCACGCCGGCCAGTAGCGTCTCGATGCCGAGGATCCACACGACGCCGAGGCCGATCGGCAGCGCAACGTTGCGGAAGGCAACGGCCAGCACGGCGCCGGCCAGGCACCACGTCATCAGCACCAGCCAGCCGCCCGCGAGTCCTTGCACGAGATCGCCGGCGCCCGGCCAGCTCGTCGAACCGTCTTCGGCCGCGGCGATGCCGACGCTGCAGAGTGCGCAGGCGGCGAAGATCCCGAGCACCCAGAGCGCGATCATCGTGCCCAGCGCCAGGAACTGCGCGCCGAGGATCGTGCCGCGCCGTGGGCGCTGGGTGAGGACGGTCTTCAGCGTTCCCCAGGTGTACTCGCCGCCGATCACGATCGCGCCCAGTACGAGTGCGAGCGCGCCGGCGAAGATCGGGTACCCGCCGATCGTGTTGTCGATGACGTGGGCCGGCAGCATGCCGCGGAGGATCTCGGCGCGCGGTACGCCGTCGGTCTGCGGGTTGTCGTCACCGGTCGCGTAGCCGAGGTACGGCAGCAGGTAGCCGAAGATCAGGCTCAGCACCAGGCCGGCGCCGAACAGCACCCAGACGGCGGATCGCTTGCGGAGCTTGAGGATCTCCGCGCGGTAGCTACCCAGCATCGCTCTGCTCCTTCGCGGTGGTCAGCTCGAAGAAGATGTCCTCGAGCGCTCGCTCGCCGGTGCGCAGCTCGGACACTTCGATCCCGGCCTCGACGAGCGCGCGGTTCACCTCGGCGGCCTTCGCGGGATCCACCTGCACCCGCAGCGTGTCGTCGTACTGGTGAACGCTGCCGAAGCGGGTCAGGAGTCGCTGCGCGTCCTCGCGAGGGGTGGCGCGGACGACGAGTTCCTGCTCGCCGCGCAGCTCCTCGACGTTGTGCTCGGCAACCATTCGGCCGGCGTTGATGATGCCGACCCGGTCGCAGATCTGCTGCACCTCGCCGAGCAGGTGGCTGGACAGCAGCACGGTCCGGCCTTCGGTGCCGAGCTCGCGGATCAGCCGGCGCATGTCGCGCATGCCGGCCGGGTCGAGTCCGTTGGTCGGCTCGTCGAGGATCACCAGCTCCGGGTCCTTGAGGAGCGCGGCCGCGACACCGAGGCGTTGCTTCATCCCCAGGGAGTACGTCGAGAACCGGTCCTTCGCGCGATCGGTGAGGTCGACGAGCTCGAGCACCTCGTCGATCCGCTGCCGCGACACCCCGGCGTACTCGGCCAGCAGCCGCAGGTTGTCGAGCCCCGACAGGTACGGGTAGAACGCCGGCGACTCGATCATCGACCCGGTCCGCCCCAGTACGTCGGACTCCCCGGGCCGCCCGCCCAGCACCCGCACGCTCCCGCTCGTCGGCGCGATCAGCCCGGTCAGGATCCGGAGCGTGGTCGTCTTCCCCGCCCCGTTCGGCCCGAGGAACCCGTACACCTCACCCGGCAACACGTTCAGATCGACACCATCAACCGCCAAGGTGCCGCCGTACCTCTTGGTCAGCCCACTGACCTCAACTAGCGCATCCATGCATCGAGAGTGCCGCGCACAAGCCACCCACCGCGTCGCCTCGAGGGAGTGACCCCGCCTACCTCCGTCGGAGTAGTGGGATCAACCCAGCCAGCCCGGGCGTACCAGGCCGGTCTGATAGGCGAGTACGACGAGTTGGGCGCGGTCGCGGACGCCGAGTTTGATCATTGCTCGGCTGACATGGGTTTTCGCGGTCGCCGGACTCAGCACGAGCCGCCCGGCGATCTCGTCGTTCGACAACCCTTCTCCGACGAGTGCGACGATCTCCTTCTCGCGTTCCGTGAGTACGTCGAGTTCCTTGCTCGCATGTGGCTGCCGCGACCGCGACGCGAACTCGGCCACGAGTCGCCGCGTCACCCCAGGCGACAGCAGCGCATCCCCGCGCGCCACCACCCGCACGGCCTGCAGCAGCTCGACCGGCTCGGTGTCCTTCACGAGGAACCCGCTGGCCCCGACGCGCAGCGCCTCGAACACGTACTCGTCCAGGTCGAACGTCGTCAGGATCACCACGTGAACGTCGGCCAGCTCAGGATCCGCGCCGATCTGCCGCGTCGCCTCCAGACCGTCCATCCCCGGCATCCGGATGTCCATCAGCACCACGTCGGGCTTCTCCCGCCGCGCCACCGCGACCGCCTCGGCGCCGTCCGGCACCTCGCCGACCACCGTGATGTCGTCCTCGGCGTTCAGCAACGACCGGAACCCGGCCCGCACCAACGCCTGATCGTCCGCCAGCAACACCCGAATCATGCGCTGGAGCTTATGCCAGCCCGGCGTCGTGGGCGAGGAGCGCGATCTGGGTCCGGTTCCCGAGTTCCAGCTTGGTGAGGATGTGCGAGATGTGCGCCTTCACCGTCGCCAGGCTCATGTACAGCTCCGCGCCGATCTGCGCGTTCGCCTTGCCCTGCGCGACCGCGAGCATCACGTCGTACTCCCGTGGCGACAACCGCTTCAGTTGCTGTTGCGCGATCGTGTGCGCGTCGGCCTGGGTGGCGGCGCGGTCCATCAACCGGCGCGTGATCGCCGGCGAGAGGATCGGGTCACCGGCCGCGACCCGGCGTACGGCGTCGACGATCTGCGCCGGCGGCGTGTCCTTGAGCAGGAATCCGCTCGCCCCGGCGCGGAGCGCGTGCAGGACGTTCTCGTCGGTGTCGAACGTGGTGAGCACCACGACCTCGGGCGGATTCGTCCGCGCCCGCAGCCGCCGCGTCGCGACGATGCCGTCCACCCGCGGCATCCGCAGGTCCATTAGCACGATGTCCGGGAAGTGGGCGTCGACAGCGGCCGGTACTTCGTCCCCGTCGGCGGCCTGCCCGACCACGGAGATCCCGTTCGCGCCGTCGAGCATCATCTCGAGGCTGGCCCTGACCAGCGCGTCGTCGTCCACCACCAAGACCCTGATGTTCACGAGGGCCACGGTAGCGAGGCCTCCAGCCGGAATCCGCCACCGGGCGCCTGCCCGTGGTCCAGCGTGCCGCCCGCGAGTTGCACGCGCTCGGTCAGCCCGACCAGGCCGGTCCCGCTACCCGGCGCCAACGGCGTACCGTTCGACGCCGGGTTCGTCAGCTCGATCCGCAACGCGTCGCCCGCGCGCCCCGCCACCAGCACGGTCACCGGATGCCCCGCGGCGTGCTTGCGCGCGTTCGTGAGTCCTTCCTGCACGACCCGGTACGCCGTCCTGCCGGTTGCCGGTGGCAACGACGCCGGATCCGCCACCTGGTCGTCGTACGCGATCGTCGTACCCGCCTCCCGCGACTCGTCGACCAGCGCGCGCAGATCCCCGAACGTCGGCTGCGGCCGCCCTTCGTACACATCCTCGTCGCGCAGCACGTTGATCACCTCGCGGAGCTCGTCGAGCGCCTGGTGTACGCCGGTGCGGATCACGCCGGCCGCGTTCGCGAGCTTCTCCGGCGACGAATCCGGGCGATACTCGAGCGCCCCGGCGTACGTCGCGAGCAGCGACAGGCGATGTGCGAGTACGTCGTGCATCTCGCGCGCCATCTTGGTGCGCTCGAGGGTCCGCGCCTCGGCGACCCGGCGCCCCTGCTCGGCCTCCGCGCGACGGGCACGCTCCCGCAGCGATTCGAGCAACTGCTGGCGGGCCTGCACGCCCTGCCCCCAACCGACCAGCGCGGCGTGCACGACGACATCCAGTACGGCGAACCACAGGAACGGCAGGCCGTTGATCGGTTGCCACAGGCCCTGAATCAGATGCGCCACCGTACCGGCGAGGGCGACCAGGATCGCCGTACGCAACGGCCGGCGCAACGCGACGGACAGCGTGCCGACGGTGGACGGCGGAGTCGCGGCGGGGGAGAGGACGGCCAGCACCGCCAAGGCGATCGCGCCCGGTACCGGCCGGCGGATCACTACTGGGATGAGCGCGACCGAGAGGAGACCGACCGCGAGGTCGAGCAGCAGGAACGTCCGGTGCTCCGGATCCGGCAGCCGCCCGACGATCGTCATCGCGACCATCACAGCGATCGCGCCAGTCGCAACGAAGTACACCCGCTTCGACGGCTTCCGCGGCACGCACGACTCCTCCATGCCGCCGAGACTAGGCGGCCGCAGGCAGTTCCCACCACCGACCAAAGTCGAACCCCCCTGACTTCCTGTCGCTTCAGACGCCCCCTAATTGAGCAGCCTGGTAGAACCCCCGGATGTGCGCGGTCACGAGCTCGGCCGCGCGCTCCGGCGCACCGCCGCGCACCGCCGCGAGGATCGACCGGTGCTCGGACCGCAGCCCGACGGCCGTCGCCTCCCAGTCCGGCAGATTGGGTACGGCGGCCAGCACGTACCCGTGGATCGCCGTCCGCAACGACGTCATCACCGCCGCGATCAGCACGTTCCCGGCGAGCGCGGACAGCGCGACGTGGAACTCCGCGTCGAGCAGATGGAACTCCTCCGGCGACAACCCGGGGTCGTCCATCCGGTCCAGCAGCTCCTCCGCGACCTTCAGCTCGTCCGGCCCGAGTTCCCGCGCCGCCGCCTCCCGCGCCGTCCAGGACTCCAGCAGCAGACGGGTCTGCACGACGTCACCCATCGGCAGGTGATTGGTTGCCAGGTGCAACCGCAGTACGGCGGTCAACGGCGACACCGGCTCCGCCACGATGACCGCCCCCGCCTCCGGGCCGGATCCGGTCGCGGTGCGTACGACGCCCATCGCCTCGAGCACCCGGACCGCCTCCCGCACCGACGGCCGGCTGATCCCGAGCTGCTCGGCCAGCGTCCGCTCACCCGGCAACCGCCCGCCGATCCGCAGCCGCCCCGCCGCCAGGTCGGCCTCGACCCGATGCAGGACCAGCTCGTAGTTCTTCATGTGGACGACACTACCTGTGTGGTCAGACCACACGATATGGTGTTGTGATGACCGATCGCCAGCTGCCCAAATGGTCCGAGCTGAAGCCGCTGCTGCGGCCGAAGCCGGTCACAGTGAACCCGACCGAGCGGCGGCTGGAGAAGGCGCTGACGATCGCGGACCTGCGGGCGCTCGCGAAGCGCCGGACGCCGCGTTCGGTGTTCGACTACACCGACGGTGCCGCCGAGGCGGAGATCAGCCTGCGCCGCGCCCGCCGACTGTTCGCCGAGATGGAGCTGCAGCCGTCGATCCTGCGGGACGTGTCGGACATCGACCTCGGTACGTCGATCCTCGGCGGCCGCTCCGAACTGCCGTTCGCGTTCGCGCCGACCGGGTTCACCCGGATGATGAACCACGAAGGTGAGAGCGCGGTCGTGAAGGTCGCCGAGCAGGTCGGCATCCCGTACGCGCTGTCGACGATGGGCACCACCTCGATCGAGGACGTCGCGGCCGCGGCGCCGAACGCGCGCAAGTGGTTCCAGCTGTACGTCTGGAAGGACCGCACCGCCGGTGAGGACCTGGTGAAGCGGTCGGCCGCCGCCGGGTACGAGGCGCTGATGCTGACCGTCGACGTACCGGTCGCCGGCGCGCGTCTGCGCGACGTACGCAACGGCTTCACGATCCCGCCGTCGCTGACCGTGAAGACCGTCCTGGACGCGTCCCTGCACCCAGCCTGGTGGGCCAACCTGCTCACCACGCGACCGCTGACGTTCGCCTCGCTGTCCACATGGGACGGCACGGTCGCCGAACTGCTCGACAAGCTGTTCGACCCGACGATGACGATCGACGACCTCAACTGGCTGCGGTCGATCTGGGACGGACCCCTGATCGTCAAGGGCATCCAGACCGTCGAGGACGCGCGCCGGGTGGTCGACGCGGGCGCCGACGCGGTCGTGCTGTCCAACCACGGCGGTCGCCAGCTCGACCGCGCCCCGACACCGCTGCGCATCCTCCCGGAGGTCCGGAAGGCGATCGGGACCGACGCGGAGATCTACCTCGACACCGGCATCATGTCCGGCGCCGACATCGTCGCGGCGATCGCACTCGGCGCCGACGCCTGCCTGGTCGGCCGCGCGTACCTGTACGGCCTGATGGTCGGCGGCCAGCGCGGTGTCGCCCGCGCCGCGGACATCCTCACCAAGGAGGTCCGGCGCACGATGGCGCTACTCGGCGTCTCCAGCGTTGCCGAGCTGAACCCGTCCCACGTCCGCCTGCCCTAGCGACGGCAGGGTCGCCGTGATCCGCAGACCACCGGCTGGTGTGCGGTTCGCGGTCAGCGTGCCGCCGAGCGCGGTGGCACGCTCGCGCATCCCGGAGATGCCGTTGCCCTCCTTCGGCGGTCCGTCCAGGCACTCGCCGTTGTCGTCGATCTGGAGCACCAGCGCCTGCTCGCCGAACTGGATCCGAACCGTCGCCGACGTCGCGCGCGCATGCCGTACGACGTTGGTCAGGGACTCCTGGATGATGCGGAACGCGGCCCGGTCCAGCCCGCTCGGCAACGGTCGCGGCTCGCCGTGAACGATCTTGTGCACCTCGAGCCCGGCCCTCGCGGTGCGGCTGATCAAGTGGTCCAGGTGATCCAGCCCCGCGACTGGTTGACGGGGCGCAGACTCGTCGGATTGACGCAGTACGCCGACGATCGATCGCAACTCGACCAGGGCTTCCTTGCTCGCGTCCTTGATCGCGGACAGCGCCGGAGCGGCCTGCTCCGGCTGCCGATCGACCAGGTGTAGCGCGGTGGACGCTTGCACGTTGATGAGCGAGATGTGGTGCGCCACGACGTCGTGGAGCTCCTGCGCGATCCGCAGGCGTTCCTCGCCGGCTCGGCGCAGTTCTTCCTCTTCCCGTGTACGTGCGGCCGCCATGACACGGTCGCGATGGGCGCGGAAGAGTTCGGCGACGAACCCCAGTACGCAGAAGCAGGTGCCGACGAGCAGGACCTGGTACACGCCGTCATGGTTGATGCCGAGGATCATCCGTCCGCCGACGTGCCCGACGTACAACGTGACCAGCCCGACCCAGCCCGCCAGCCGGTGACCGAGCCGGATCGTGGTGAACACGGCGATCACGAACGCGAAGATGACCGGGCCCCACGCGTACTCGCGGAGCATGTAGATCAGCGTCGAGATGACAGTTGCCCACAGCACCGGGATCGGATTGCTCCGCAGCCAGTACAGGGACAGTGCGCCGACCAGCAGCAGGACCACCATGATCCAGTCGGGCGCGTGGCGGTCGGCCTGACCACGCGACGCGCCGAACGACCCCACCACCGAGAACACGGCCAGCGCCACCGGCAGCAGGATGCGGCGCACACGGGCCCCGAAGGTCGGGACGTGGACAGGTTCGGTCACACTACGAAACCGTAGAGGGCGGCCGGGGCGATGTCATCGTCGCCACGGAGTACATCGGCCTGCGCCGGCTGAGGTAGTTCAGTACTGAACCTTATAGATCTTCTCCTCGTACGCCTGCCCGTAGTACTCCTCGAGCGTCGAGAGCTCCTCGTCGGGGCGCTCCAGCGCCTGCGAGATCCGCGCCCGGGCCGGCAGCGCGTCCGGATCCCAGGTCTCGGGCTTCCAGAGCTTCGAGCGCAGGAACGCCTTCGAGCAGTGGTGGAAGATCTCCTCGATCTCGACCAGCAGGGCGAGCTGCGGGCGGTTGCCCTTCACGATCATCTCGTCGAAGAACGGCGCCTCGCTGACGATCCGCGCGCGGCCGTTGATCCGCAGCGTGTCACCGCGGCCGGGCAGGAAGTAGATCAGCCCGACATGCGGGTTGGAGATGATGTTGGTGAAGCCGTCGACCCGCCGGTTGCCGGCGCGCTCGGGGATCGCGATGGTGCCGGCATCGAGGACCTTGGTGAATCCGGCCGGGTCGCCCTTGGGGGAGACGTCGCAGGTGCCGTCGTCGGCGGAGGTGGCGATGAGGCAGAACGGCGACGCCGCGAGCCACTCGCGATCCAGGTCGTGCAGCTCCTTGCGGGCCTTGCCGGCAGCTGCTGCCAGCGGTTGCGGGACGATCGCCCGCAGCTCGTCCTGCGTAGTGATTTCGACCAGTCCGGGAATCTCCATCAGGCGGCGCTCTCCTCTACCAGCGACGGCGTGGCGTCCTCGTTGACGGCCCTCGTCCGCGCAGCCCATCGTACGGCGGGACCAGTTGCGCAACTGGTCCCCAGGAACAGTGCACCGACCACCAGCCAGCCGATCGGACCCCATCCGAGGATGACCGTGGTGAGCAGCGCCGGGCCGAGCATCCTGGCGATCGCGGGGCCGGTGCCGAAGAAGCCCTGGTACTGACCCTGCTTGTCAGCCGGTGCGAGTCCGAAGCTGATCTCCCAGGCGCCGGACGCGAGCTTCATCTCTCCTAGCGTCAGCAGCGCCGCGGCAACGATGAGAACACCTGCTGTGGTGGCGCCTGTGGTTGCTGCCGTGGTGGCAAACACCGCGCAGGCGGCCAGCATGGCGACTCCGGCGTACCGGACACTGCGGGATGCGGTGCGGAGATCCTTGACGCTCTTCGCGATCCGGACCTGGAACAACGTGACGCCGAGCGTGTTCACGATCATCAGCGAGGCGACCACCCAGCTGGGGGCGCTGGTGCGGGTGACGATCCAGAGCGGACCGACCAGGCTGATCAGCGGCATGAAGAGCAGCATCACCGCATTGATCAGCGCGAGAACGGCGTACGGACGGTCATGCAGCACCGCCAGCCGCGGCTCACCCACGACCCGGCGGGTGGTCGCGATCGACGGCACCCTTTTGAGCAGGCCGGCGGCGATCAGGAAGCTCAGCGCGTCGATCCCGAACACGATCAGGTACGCCGCTTTGCTGTCGAACCGGAGCGCCACACCGCCGAGGAGCGCGCCGAACGCGAGCCCTGCGTTCACCGTGGACTGCAGAAACGCGCGGATCCTGGTCCGCTCGGCCGGGGCGACCAGCCCGGCCAGCAACGCCTGCCGCGCCGCGGTCAGTCCGGTCTGGCTGCACGCGTAGACGATGGCGGCGATGAGGAAGCCGGCGAAGCTCCTGACAACCAGGAACGACGCGACAGCGGTTGCGGTCGTCAGCGCCAGCAGGACCGCGGTGCCGCGCGCTCCGCGCCGATCCGCGAGGTTGCCCAGCGGCACGCCGGCCAGGAATCCCACCAGCCAGGCGATCGTCAGCCCGAGACCGACCTCCGCGGTCGAGAGCCCGACGACGCGGGTGAAGAACAACGCCGAGGTGACGACGAACGCGCCGTCGCCGACCGCGTTCGCCAACTGCGCCATCGCCAGGTCCCGCGGCGCTCCGGCCGGGGGAAGCATCTGCCCAAGTCTGCTGCTCATGTCCTTGAGCCTATGGGTTTGACGGCCCAGGTTTCAGGTCCATTCGTAATGCCGAACGATGGGCCACTTTGCCCTGTGGACAACCCGGATCGAGGGTGGGAATCACGGCACCTTTACAGACATGAGCTTCGAGAATCTCTCCGCGACCTGGGTGGACCAGCCACTCACCGACCCCGACCTCACCGCCGACGTCGTAGACCTCATGGTCAGCCTCGGCGACCGCCGGCGAGGCAGCTTCACCGTCCTCATCTGCGACCCCGACGCCCGCTACCGAGCGACCCTACTCATCGATCTCCCCGCAAACTGCCTCCCCAACCCGCACCCCGGTCATGCGAGCCTCAGCCCCGCTCAAATCTGCGCGACCGCCCTGCATCCGGTTATCCCGGCCGTCCACACCGCCCCCGGCACAGCCCTGGTCCTCGTCCTCGGCCGCCCCGGCCCCACCCACCTGCCCGACTTCGACACCGAATGGGCAGAAGCCGCCACCACCATCTGCGAGGCCGTCGGCATCCGCCTACTCGGCTTCTACGTAGCCACCAAGGACGGCATCCACCAACCGGCCATCACCGAATCCGCCGCCGCCTGAACGCCGTCACCGCACCCCACGCGGCCGGAACTGAATACTGATCCGCGGCCCGACCCGCCCCGCCGCCTTCGGAATCGCATGCTCCCAAGTCCGCTGGCAGGAGCCGCCCATGACGATCAGATCCCCATGCCCCAACGGATACCGCACAGTCGAGCCGACCGGCCCACTCGACGCCCCCGGCCGCGGCCGCAGCGCCAGCACCCGAGGCTCACCCACCGACAAGATCGCCACCATCGTGTCCTCGTGATTCCCGCGCCCGATCCGATCCCCATGCCACGCGACGCTGTCCCGCCCGTCCCGGTAGTAACACAACCCCGCCGTCCGGAACGGCTCACCCAACTCGTCCGCGTAATGCGCACTCAAGGCATCCCGCGCCTCATCCAGAATCGGCACCGGCAACTCGGCGTTCTCCCCGTAAAAACACAACAACCGAGGCACATCCACCACCCGGTCGTACATCTGCCGCCGCTCCGCCTGCCAAGGCACCTCCCGAGCCAGCCGCTCATACACCTGATCCGCCCCCGTCAGCCACCCCGGCAGCACATCAACCCAGGCCCCACGCCCCAACTCAGCCCGCGCCAGCCCACCCAAAGACCCCAACAAAGGATCCGCAAAAGCATCCAGCAACGACCCCTGAAGATCACCACCCATCCCCCCACCCTACCCGAAACTCGAACAAACGTTCCCCTCCAAACCCAACTCACGGCACGCCCCACCCGCACCCCCACCGCGACCACCAAGCCACACACAAACGCCTTCCACGGCCCAGCCCCAAATCCCAGCCCCACGGCCCAGCCCCACGGCCCTGCGCCTCATCCCACCCCACGGTCCAGTCCTCACCCACGCCCGCACCCCGGCCGACGCGGCCGGGGTGCGACCCGCTGGCGCCGCACGAGTTCGCGCCGACCGCACGTCGACACACGCACCGACCCCCTTCCGCCCTGCCGCACCCGCGTACGCCTCGGCCCCCGCTCGTCCCTCACACACGCAGGATGATTGCCTGACTCGCGCGCACACCGACCTCTAGAGAGCGGGCCGAAACAGCGCCGTTTCACCTTAAAAACAACGCCCTTCGCAGCCCGCACCACACCCCTCGAACCGCCCTGCGCCGCACCACCGCGCACCGCACCGCACCGCCTGCTCCGAGCCACCCTGCACCGCACTGTCGGCCCCGCACCCGCACTGCCCTCCACCGACCCGCCACACCGCGCAGCCTGCACCACACCACACCGCACCGCCTGCACCGCACCGCACCGCACGCACTGCGACATGCAGTGCTCTGCCCCCCGCACTGCCCCCCGCACTGCCCTCTACCGGCCTGCCCCGCTGCGCCTCCCTGCACCGCACCGCTCGCGCTGCACGCAGCGCGCCACGCTGCCACCGCGCTGGCCTGCTCCGCGCTGTACCCGCACTGCCCTCCACCGCCTTGTCACGCCGCGCCGCCTGCTCCGCGCCGCCTGCTCCGCACCCGTACTGCCCTCCACCGCCTTGTCACGCCGCGCCGCCTGCTCCGCGCCGCCTGCTCCGCACCCGTACTGCCCTCCACCGCCCTGCCACGCCCACCGCTCCTGCACCGCAGCGCCCTGCACCGGACTGCCCCGCCCGGCACTGCACCGCCCGGCACCGCACCGCCCCTGCACCGCAGCGCACCGCCCCCGCACTGCGCGGATAGCGCCGCGTGGACAGGGCGCAGCCAGCCCACCTCAGCGCTCCCGACCAATCGCATCACCTCTCCAGACCACCCGCCACCGACTCGTGACCGCCGCCGCATACACGTTTCCTGGCACGCCGAGGGTGTGACATTCCCCCTTGTGGATAAGGGAATCCGAGCCCGCCACCGGCTTGAACCGGCCGTCCCACCTAGCATAGAATCGAACACATGTTCGAGGAAGATCTGGAGTCGCTCCCGACCCGCGACCTGCTGGAAAACGCCGCGGAATGCCGCGCCATCGCCAGCCAGGCCGACGCGCGGCTACTCGAATGCGCCCAGATCTACGCCGACCGCCACCACCCCTCCATCTGCCCGACCCGCCCCACCCGCCGCGCCACCGACGGCCGCGAACGCGCCGTGGTACTCGGCGGCGACGGCTGCCCCGAAATCGCCGAGTTCGCGATCGCCGAACTCGCCCTCGTCCTCGGCGTCTCGGCCGGGGTCGGCCGCGACCTGCTCGCCGACGCCCTCGCCCTCCGCCACCGCTTCCCCCGCACCTGGATCGCGATCCTGGCCGGTGAGGCCACTCCGTGGAAGGCCCGCCAGATCGTGCGCGCCTGCACCAAACTCGACCGCCTCGCCGCCGCCTACGTCGACCGCAAGGTCGCCGCCGTGATCGACACCATCTCCCCGCACCGGCTCGAGAAGATCGCCCGCGCCGCGCGCAACCACGCCGACCCCGCCCAAGCCGCCGACGAAACCGCCGAGGCCGCCGACGAACGCGGCGTCTACATCGGCCGCGGCGACGGCCACGGCAACAAAACCATCTACATCAAAGCCGCGGCCGCCGCAGCCAACCGGTTCAACGCGACCATCACCGACCTCGCCGACGCCCTCAAGAAACTCGGCGACATCCGCCCCATCCAGCACCGCCGCGCCGACGCCCTCGAGATCCTGTCCGACCCCCGCTTCGCCCAAGAACTCCTCACCCAAGCCCGCACCCACATCGAAACAGCCCCACCAGACAACCCGGCCACACCCGACAACCCGGTGATGCCGAACGACGCGATGGTGCAGGACGACCCGGCGGCGCCGAACGACGTGGTGATGCAGGACAACCCGGTGCCGAACGAGGCGGTGGTGCAGGACGACGCGGCAGTGCAGGACGACGTGGTGATGCAGGACGACGTGGTGATGCCGAGCAACCCGGTGGTGCAGGACAGCCCGGGGGTGCAGGACGACGTGGTGCCGGGCGATGCGGTGGTGCCGGTTGGTGAGCGCGCGGGGGATGGGCCGCAGGCCAGCGTCCTCGACCGGCCGCTTCCCGGCTCCCGACGCCGACCAGACCCTCTCGAGCCACAGGACTCGCCCGAGCCACCGGGCTCGCCCGAGCCACCGGATTCGTTCGAACTGCAGGGGTCCGGCCCCCGTCCGGCTTCCGCCGCGCCGGCGAGTGCGCCGAGCCCGTCGCTCGAATCGCCGGACTCGCTCGATCTGGTCGAGCCCTCGGGTCCGCCGGACGATCCGTGGCTGGAAGCCGCCGCTCCCTACGACCCCGACCCGCCAACGGACCCGTTCGACCGGCGGACAGCAGCCCAGGCCGCGGATGCGGATGCGTGCAACGAACCCGGGGAGGGTTCGGCGATGGATGCCGCCGCGTTGCGGGCACTCCGCGCCCGGCTCGCGCAGATCAAGCAGGACGCCTACGCCAACCCGAGCTACCCCACCCACCCCGCCAACCTTGCCGAGCCCGCCAACCTTGCCGAGCCCGGCATCCCCGCCCGCCAGGCCAATCTCACCCGCCAGGCCAACCCCAGCAACTCTGCCGGCCCTGGCAGTCCGCTTGACTCGGGCAGCCCATGCCGCCCCGCTGGCCCAGGCGGAACACTCCACCCGGGCAGCTCGGAAAGGCCGCGCGGTCCAGCCGAACCTGACGGTCCAGCCGAACCTGACGGTCCAGCCGGACTCGGCGGTTCAGCCGAGTTGGCGTGCCCCGGTGCGCCGGCGGGACCGGCAGACCCGATCAACGGGACCAAGGGACTGGTGCGTCCGGGATCGGCCCGTGCGGGACAGGTGCGTCTGGGATCGGCGCGGGTGGGGCAGGTGCGTCCGGGGCAGACCGAGGTGGTCGTGCATCTCACCGACCACACGCTGGCCACCGGCAGCGGTGTACTGCGGGTCGAGACGATCGGGCCGTTGCTTGCGGCGCAACTGGCCGAAGTGATCGGTTATGGGCCGTACACGGTGAAGCCGGTGATCGATCTGAATGATGCGGTGAGTGTTGATGCGTATGAGATTCCGACCCGGATCCGTGATCGCGTCAGGTTCACCTACCCGGTCGAGCTGTTTCCGTACGGCAACCGGGAGACCACCAGCACGATCGATCTCGATCACATCGAGCCGTACGACCCGCACGGACCCACCGGCCAGACGAGTACGACGAACCTTGCGCCGCTGGGCAGGTTCGGGCACCGGGTGAAGACCCATGCCCGCGGCTGGAACGTGCGCCGGGTCGACTACAGGACGCTCGAGTGGACCACGCCCCACGGGTTCACCTTCCACGTCGATCCCAACGGCACCCACCGGATCGACCCACGAGACCCTCCGGAGTGACTGGTGAGGCCGAGGGCCGGGTGGTCGGGATGAGTGGCGACGCGGGTGGGCGATGTCTTCGATGTCCGTCTCGGCCTGCCGTCAGGATTCCGGTCCGGACGCGCGCAGCGTGTGAGCGGCAGTCTCCAGGCGTGCGCGGAGCTCGAGGGCCTCGGGGTCGTCTGCGTTCTGAGACGCCTCCGTGCGCGCGATGCAGAGGGAGCGGATGGCCGGCAGGTGCTCGTATGGAAATACGCCGGCGGTCTGGCGCAGGTCGTCGTTCGTCAGCATCGAGTTGCCGTGGGCTTGGGATCCGTCAGGTGGACCTGTGGGTCGGCGAGACTGCTGTACGTCGACGAGCGGCCAGGAGGGTGAATGTCGCGAGTGCTGATCCGCAATGTCTCCGTTCTGATCGTGCCCGAACAGGGGGAGTGCCGCGTCGACGAGGAGCAGGACATCCAGGTTCAGGACGATCGAATCGTCGCGATCACGCCGACCTCCGGCGCTCCGGATGCGGGGGCGGGTGAACCGCCTGCCGAGGTGGTTGACGGGAGTGGGCTGCTGGCGGTGCCGGGGTTGGTGAACTCGCATACGCATAGTCCGATGGTGATGATGCGGGGTGCGGCGGAGGATCTGGCGATCGAGGACTGGTTCAATCGGCGGATCTGGCCGATGGAGGTGAACCTGACGCCGGAGCGGGTGCGGGTCGGTGCGCGGCTGGCGTGTGCGGAGATGTTGCTGGCCGGCGTGACCACGTTCGTCGATCACTACTTTCACGCCGACCAGATCGCCGCTGCCGCGATCGAGTCCGGGATCAGGGCGGATCTCGCGCCAACGTTCTTCTCATCAACAGGACAGACAGCAGGACAGACAGGAGGACAGGCCGCGACGTTCGAGATGACCCGCGAGCTCGGCAGCCTGCATCCGCGCATCACCGCGAGCCTCGGACCGCACGCGACGTACACGGTGACCGACGAGGACCTGCGGCGTACGGCGGACCTCGCGCGGTCCGACGGGCGACGGATCCATCTGCATGCCGCCGAGACGGATGACCAGACGCAGGCCTCGCTCGACAAGCGCGGTGTCACGCCGATCCAGGTGCTCGAGCGGACCGGTGTCCTCGAGGCCGGTGCCCTGATCGCGCACGGCTGCGGCATCCGGGCGGAGGATCTGCCAATTCTCGAGCGGTACGCCGACCGTACGACGGTCGCGTGTTGCCCGAAGGTGTACCTCAAACTCGCGATGGGCGAGGTCACCCCGATCAAGGCCCTGCGATCAGCGGGCGTCGACGTGGGTGTCGGCACCGACGGGGCCGCCGTACACAACACGCTCGACGTCTGGGAAGCGATCCGCATGGTCGCCCTCACCCAGAAGCAGCGCGAGCGCGACGCCGAATGGATGACCCTGTCGGACACGCTCCGCCTCGCCACCCGGGGCAGCGCCGCAGCCGCCGGACTCAAGGACGAGATCGGCGTACTCGAGCCCGGCCGCCAAGCCGACATCGCCCTCGTCGACCTCAGCGCACCGCACAACCAACCGGTCCACGACCCACGCGCCGCGCTCGTGTACTCCATCCGGGCTTCCGACGTCGTCACCGTGCTCGTCGCCGGCCAGGTCGTGGTGCGCGACCGCCAACTCACGACCATGGACCTGACAGAAGTCCTGGCCGACGCGAAGTCCCTGGCCCACACCCTCGTCGACCTCTCCCAAGGTGGCGCCGTCCAGCACTACGCCCCGTGATGCAGACTTCTCTCCATGAATGCAGACCTGGGCTCCTGGCGGAGGGCACCGTTCAGTGGCGGTGGCCTGACCTTTGACTGCTTCGAGAAGGGTGAAGGCCCCGGTGTCGTGCTGATTCCGGAGATCCCTGGTCTGACGCCTGAGGTGGCCGCGTTCGGCGAGCATCTGGTGAGCGAGGGGTTCACGGTCGTGATCCCGTCGCCATTCGGTACGCCGGGACGCCCGGAGACCACCGGGTACGCGCTGGGCGTGCTCGCGCGGCTGTGCGTGTCGAAGGAGTTCCGGTGCTTCGCGGCGAACGCCGAGCGTCCAATCACGAAGTACCTGCGGGCTGTCGCGACCGACCTGGCCGCGCGGACGCCGGGCCGTGGTGTCGGTGTGATCGGGATGTGCTTCACCGGAGGGTTCGCGCTCGCCACCGCGGTGGAGGACGTGGTGAAGGCGCCGGTACTGAGCCAGCCGTCGACGCCGTTCCCGGTGAGCGCGAAGTTGCGCCGCGATCCCGGTCTGTCGGAGCGGGAGCTCGAAACGGTCAAGGAACGCACCCGCACCGACGGGCTGTGCGTTCTCGGGATGCGGTTCAGTCAGGACCGGATGGCGCCGGCGGACCGGTTCGTCACGCTCCGTGCGCAGCTCGGTGACGCGTTCGAAGTGATCGAGCTGGACTCGGCGCCGGGCAATCCGGACGGGTACACCAGGGGCGCCCATTCGGTGCTCACCCGGGACCTGCGCGAGGACCCGCCGAACTCGGCGTACCACGCCCGGACGCGGACCGTGGAGTTCCTCCGGGAGCACCTGACAGCAACGGACTGACAACCGTCCGTGCGGAAATGTCAAAACTACGTTGGGTAACCCGAACGGTGTGATTCGGTGCTCCCACAGCGGGGGATTCTGCCAATGCCTGGGGGTTGATCGTTGCGGTCCGCAAGTGCGGGGGAGCGGTGGGTGACGCCGTTGTTGTTCCTCTGGTCGTGGGTACCGCAGGCATGGCACGATCGGCCACCAGAGGCACTACAGGGGACGCGCAATGGCGGGTGTCATGCACTGGACGAGTGAGGCTGTATGAACGGGCGGACAGCGCAGGAAAGCCGGATCCCGGTGAACGGGACCGTGCCGGGGACCAACGGTCACACTCCGCAACAAACCACTCACCCAGATCCACCAACGGAGTGGCAAGGGGATGGGCCGGAAGACGTCGCACCGCGGTCGGAGTGGCTGTCCGAGGTGCGGGACCGGCCGCGGGAGCAGAGCGGTACGACGTTGCGCCAGTTCAACACGCCCGTCCGGGTCGACGAGATCGCGGTCGCGGCGATGACGCTCGCCGAGGACCTGCACGCCGCGACGCAGAACATGCCCGAGTCGGTCGAGTTGCGGCGTTTCCGGCGCGACCTCGACCAGGCCGCGACCACGTTCCGCGACCTGGCGACCAAGCTCGAGGTCACCGCCGGCAAGCTCGTCCGGCTGGCCGCGAACGAGGGGCAGGCCTGCGGCGTCGGCTGGGGTGTCTGTCCTGAGCACGGTCTGACGCTGATGAACGTCGGCGACACGGTCACCTGCCACGTCCTCGGCTGCGGCCGCGAGAACGAGGGTGAGGTGGAACGCTGCGTTCACCCGGTCGGGTACCGCGTCGTCGATGCTGCCGGGCCATCCCTCCTCACCTGCGCCGGGCACGCGATCGCCTGCCGTCTGTACTTCGACAACCCGGTCATCACGGCCACCGCCGACAGCATGGAGCTGTTCTAGGAGATCCGGCAGGACGTCAGCTGGTCGTTCGCGTTCGGCGACAACGCGACGAAGTTCGGCGTGTCGGCCGTCCGCACCCACGTCTGCCCGCCGAAGTTGTCCTCGGCGTAGATCGTCACGGTCCAGCCGGACGGCACCCGCACCGAGGACGCCCAGTTGTCCTGCACCCCGGCAGCCAGCAACTGCGCGCGGGTGTAGTTGCCCTTGGCAAGGGTCGCGCCGGCCGCGCCGCCGTAGTCCACGTGCTCGTAGAAGATCACGCCGCCCGTGCCCTGAACAGGTATCGGAGCAGTCGGGCGCACTGAAGTCAGTGGAGCTTGGCCTTTGAACATGCGGCCGCCGTCGTTCGTCAAACGAAGGTAGTAGTCGGAGGAGCACGCCGTACCGTCCTCGTCGAGGGCGCGGATGCCCGAGCTCACAGGGATCCAGGCCGACGACTCGGCGGTCTTGGCGATCTGGTTGCCCTCGTTGAACTCGTCGAACATCGAGATGTACAGCCCCTGCACGCCGACGCGGGTGAGGTTGTAGAACTGCCGCCACATGAGTTCGCCGTGTGCCCGGTGCCCGGACTGCAGATCGCCCGGAATGACGCACGGCTGGTAGTCGATCCCGTGGGCGTTGCAGTCCGCCTGGTCCTGCTGGTTCACGTTGTTGTAGTAGTGATCCGCCCCGGCGATGTCGCTGATCCGCCCGACCATCCACGGCGACAGCATGTTGAACGCGTGGTACACGTCCAGGTACCCGGGCCGCGAGTCCTCGTTGCCCGGCAACCAGTGCGTCGGTACGCCGCCGATCACGTAGCAGCCCTGCCCTTTGAACCAGTTCACGACGTCCAGGCACACGGCGGGCGACCACGCCTTGTTGGCCTCGTTGAACCCGAATCCCCAGATGCAGACGACGGGTTTCCCGTTCTGCCGCGCGTACGCCGATGACGACGTGTACGCGCTCATCTTCGAGGTCCAGTCCGCCTTCATCTCCGTTTGCATCGACGTCCAGGCGGTCGCGTCGTACATGATGTAGAACTTCCGCCCGTACTGTTCCGCGGCCTGCCGGACCTTCGCGGCCATCGCGTCGCGGGTCGGGCCCTCGCCGCCGGTCGGGTTGAACCGCTGCAGGGCGGCCGTGTCGCAGCCGTTCTGCTGCATCCACTGGAAGTGCGTGTTCACGGTCTGCTGGTCGTACGACGAGAACAGCTTGGCCGGCTGTCCGTTGCCGAGGTTCGAGTACGCCGTCTGGTAGGTGGCGGTGTAGTCGCGGACGTCGGGCCAGCTGCCGAGCGCGTTGTTGGTCGGCGACGGCGGCTGGCCCCAGTTGTTGCTCCAGTGCCACCACCCGTTGATCGGTGCGCCGTCGCCGGCGCAGGCGAACCAGCCTTGGTAGCCGACGGTGACCTTGCCGACGACGTCACCTGGGGGACTGGCGGCGGAGGCGAACTGGGACCGGCCGGCCAGAGCGGCTGCGGCGGTGGTGGCGAGGAGGGTACGGCGCGTGAGCTTCATGGGCGTGCTCCTGGTGGGGGCGGGCAGGAGAGAATGCGGTGAGCGTACAAACCCCGACAAATTCCTGCAAGAACTCGACTGTTGCGAACTCTTGACGGCCTCTCTGCGTGAACTTAGTTTGTTGGCTCAACAGACAAATTCTGGAGAGGGGTGCCCAGATGACGTTGACCGACGGCCGTCGCCCGGGGAACCGGGGCGTTGCCGCCGATCACGTGTCGCTACGGCGCAACAACCTCTCGGTGGTACTGCGGCATGTCCGCGACCTGGGCCCCCGGTCCCGGGCCCGGATCGCGGAGGAGACCGGCCTGAACAAGGCGACCGTGAGCAGCCTGGTCGCCGAGCTCGTCGAACGCGGCCTGCTCCGCGAAGGCCTGGCCGACTCGAGTCGCGCCCTCGGCCGCCCGGGGCAGCTCGTCGAACTGGACGGCACCGGTGTCTGCGGCGTCGGCGCGGAGATCAACGTCGACTACTTGGCGGTCGCGGCGCTTGACCTGGCCGGCGGCGTCGTACTCGAGAAGCGGGTTCCGGTTGACGTCGCGCATCTCGAGCCGGGTACGACGCTCGATCGGTTCGCCGAATTGGTCAGGGAAGCTGTCGACGCGGTCGAGGCGCGTGACGGTCAGTTGGCTGGTGTGACGCTCGCCGTACCCGGGCTCGTGCAAACGGAGACCGGGGAGTTGAAGCTGGCGCCCAACCTGGGATGGGGCGAGCTGTCGGTCGCGCAGGAGATGCGCACGCGGCTGGGTGAGCCGACGTACCCGTTGCATGTGGACAACGAGGCGAACCTGGCGGCGCTGGCGGCGTACGCCGAACTCCGGCGGACCGACGACGAATCAGTGCAGGACCTCGTACTGCTGACCGGTGCGGTCGGCGTCGGTGGTGGTGTGGTGGCCGGCGGGCATCTGATGCGCGGCGGGCACGGGTACAGCGGCGAGGTCGGGCACATGCCGGTAGCCCCGCCCGGGCGGACCTGCGGCTGCGGGCGTACGGGGTGCTGGGAGACGGTCGTCGGGCTGACCGCACTGTTGCACAAGGCAACGGACAGGGACGATCCGGTACGGGACCCGTCGCTGGACGTGGAGCAACGGCTGGCCGGGATCACCCGGCGCGCCGTTGCGGGGGACGCGCGGACGCTGTCCGCGTTGAAGGACGTCGGCACTTGGCTGGGGATTGGGGGAGCGATCCTGGTGAACATCCTGAACCCGGACGTGCTCGTACTGGGCGGCTACTTCGCCGTCCTCGGGCCGTGGCTGAAAGAACCATTGGAGAAGGCGATCCAGGACCGGGTGATCGCACCGGACGGCGGCGGCTGCCGGGTCGTCCGGTCGGAGCTCGGTTTCGCCGCCGCAGTTCGGGGCGGCGCGCAGATCTCGCTCGACCAGGTCTTCGTCGACCCGACGCGGATCGGGGTCATGTCGTGACGGACCTGCTGAACATGACGGGCATCGTCAAGGAGTTCCCCGGCGTACGGGCGCTCGACGGTGTGGACCTCGACGTACGGGCCGGTGAGGTGCACTGCCTGCTCGGGCAGAACGGTGCGGGCAAGTCCACGCTGATCCGGGTGCTGACCGGCGCCCATCAGCCGGACGCGGGCATGATCCGGATCAACGACGAATCGGTGCAGCTGAACAGCCCGACCGCGGCGATCCAGCGCGGTATCGCGGCGATCTACCAGGAGCTCGACCTGGTACCGGACCTGACCGTTGCCGAGAACATCTTTCTCGGCCACGAACCGTCCCGGTACGGCTTCAGCCGGACCCACGAGGCCAACACGAAGGCCCGCGCGATCCTGCAGGGTCTCGGGCACTCCGAGATCCCCACCCACCGGACGGTCGGTTCGCTGCCGGCCGCCGGTCAACAGGTCGTGAGCATGGCGCGAGCGCTGTCCCGTGACGCTCGGCTGATCGTGATGGACGAGCCGTCCGCGGTTCTCGATCCTGAAGAGGTCAGCAATCTGTTCCGGGTGATCCGCGGTCTGACCGAGCGTGGCGTCGCGGTCGTCTACATCTCGCATCGGCTCGAGGAGATCCGCGAGATTGGCGACCGGGTCACGGTGCTCAAGGACGGCGCGACCGTGGCGACCGGTCTCGACGCCCGCGAGACGCCGACCAAGGAACTCATCCAGCTGATGACCGGGCGCTCGATCGAGTACGTCTTCCCGCCCCGCAACGAGATCCCGGACACCGCGCCCGTCGTACTCGAAGTGGTCGACCTGAGTCGGCCCGGTGAGTTCGCCGGGATCGGGTTCGATGTGCGCGCCGGCGAGATCGTCGGCCTGGCCGGGCTGGTCGGCTCCGGGCGCTCCGAAGTACTGGAGACCGTGTACGGCGCGCGACGCGCGGCGACCGGATCCGTCCGGGTCGACGGTGCCGTACTGCGGCCCGGCCGGGTGCAGGACGCGGTGAAGGCCGGTGTCGGACTCGCACCGGAGGAACGGAAGAGTCAGGCGCTGCTGCTCGACGAGGCGGTGTTCAAGAACATCACCGTGTCGACGCTGGGGCGGTTCGCCAGCTCTGGATTCCTGAACAACCGGGCCGAGCGGGACGCCGCCACGAAGCTTGCCGTGGCGCTGGATGTGCGTCCCCCGAGCGTGGATCAACCGGTGCGCAACCTGTCGGGCGGCAATCAGCAGAAGGTGGTGCTCGCGCGCTGGTTGCTGCGGGACTGCCGGGTGCTGCTGCTCGACGAGCCGACCAGGGGTGTCGACGTCGGTGCGCGGTCGGAGATCTACGCGTTGATCAGGAAGCTGGCGTCGGACGGGGTCGCGATCGTGCTGGTCTCCAGCGAAGTCCCGGAAGTGCTCGGTCTGTCCGACCGGGTCGTCGTACTGCGGGAGGGGCGTGCCGTCCACACGGGGCCCGCGCAAGACATCGACGAGCACCAGGTCCTCGACCTGGTGATGGAAGGAGGGCGAGGTGATGAGTGAGGAGATCCTCAAGGGGCCTGCGAGGCCCCGGTCGTCGGCGGACCTGCTGAGGTCGGGCTTCGGTCGCAACCTAGGGCTCGTCGTCGCTCTGGTGCTGCTGTGCATCGTCGGCGTCGTCACCGCGGGCGACACGTTCGCGACCGGTGCGAACGTGCTGACGATCCTGCGGCTGGCCGCGGTCATCGGGGTGGTCAGCGTCGGGATGACGTTCGTCATCACCGGCGGCGGGATCGACCTGAGCGTCGGCGCGATGGTCGCGCTGGCGTCGGTCTGGGCGACCACGTTGGCGACCCAGCAGCTGGCCGCCGACTACCACTGGATCTTCATGGTCACCACGGCGCTCGCGGTCGGCGCGGCGTGCGGTCTGGTTAACGGCCTGCTGGTTGCCTACGGCAAGATCGTGCCGTTCGTCGCGACGCTGGCGATGCTGGCGTCGGCCCGTGGTCTGGCCGAGATCATCTCCGACCGGAAGACTCAGATCATCACGGTCAACTCGTTCGCCGACTTCTTCGGCGGCTCGCTGATCGGCGTACCGGTGCTGATCTGGATCTTCCTGCTGGTCGCCGCGGCCGGCTGGGTGCTGCTGAACCGGACCACCTTCGGCCGCCGCACGTTCGCCGTCGGCGGGAACGCCGAGGCCGCCCGCCTGGCGGGTATCAAGGTCCAGCGGCACACCGTGGCGCTGTACGTCCTGGCCGGCCTCTGCTGCGGGATCGCCGCGGTGATGCTGATGGCACGGACGACAACGGGGAGCTCGACCCACGGTCAGTTGTACGAACTCGATGCGATCGCGGCGGTGGTGATCGGCGGCACGCTGCTGTCCGGTGGCCGCGGCACGATCGTCGGCACCGTGTTCGGCGTACTGATCTTCACGACGTTGAACAACGTCTTCACCCTCAACAACCTGAGCATCTCCGCCCAGTCGGTGGCGAAGGGCGCGATCATCGTGGTCGCCGTCCTCCTCCAGCAACGGCTGGCGCGCCGTTCCACCGGATCGTAGAAGGAGGACAAGGATGTCCCGAAGTTCCGCCCGGACCCTGGTGATCGCGGGCCTCAGCGTGTTCGCACTGGCTGCTTGCACGAGCAACACTCCGAAGGCCGAGGAGAACGCCGGCAACCCGCCGGCCAACCAGGCCGCCGTGAAGAACGACGAGCCCGGCAAGAAGGTCAAGATCGGGTTCTCCGCACCGGCCGCCGACCACGGCTGGATGGGTGCGATCACCAAGGCCACCCAGGCCGAGGCGAAGAAGTACTCCGACGTCGAGCTGATCGTTGCCGAAGGCACCAACGACGTGAACCTGCAGATCAGCCAGGTCGAGACGTTCATCAACCAGAAGGTCGACGCGATCGTCCTGCTGCCGTTCGACGGGGCCGCGCTCACCCCGGTCGCGACGAAGGCGATGCAGGCCGGGATCACGGTGGTGAACGTGGACCGCGAGTTCGACAGCCCGTTCGCCGCCCGTACGACGGTGCTCGGCGACAACCACGGGATGGGCGTGTCGGCCGGCACGTACATCTGCCAGCAGCTGAAGGGCAAGAAGGACGCGGTGGTCGCGGAGATCGCCGGGATCGACTCGCTGCCGTTGACTCAGGACCGCAGCAAGGGTTTCAAGGAGGCGCTCACCGACTGCGGCCTGAAGGTGAGCAACCGGGTGGCGGCGAAGTTCACCGTCGAGTCCGGTGAGGAGGCCGCGACCAACCTGTTGCAGGCGGCGCCGAAGATCGACGCGATCTGGAACCACGACGACGACCAGGGCGTCGGTGTGATGGCCGCGATCAAGAACTCCGGCCGCAAGGAGTTCTTCGTGGTCGGCGGCGCCGGTTCGGCGAACGTGATGCGGGACATCAAGTCCGGCAGCTCGTTGCTCAAGGCCACCGTTATCTACCCGTCCACGCAGGGCGCCGACGGCGTCCGGCTGGCGCGGCTGCTGGTGCAGAAGAAGGCCCTCGGCGACCTGGTGGAGGTCGAGGTGCCGCGCACCGTGCAGCTGTACGCGCCGGTGGTGACCAAGGACAACGTGGACCAGTACCTACCTACTGCATTCGAGAGCTGATTGGAGAGTTATGAGTGACCTGGGCATCGGCCTGATCGGCTACGCGTTCATGGGGGCGGCCCATTCGCAGGCCTGGCGGAGCGCGCCGCGCTTCTTCGACCTGCCGCTGAACCCCGCCATGAATGTGCTGTGCGGTCGCAACGCCGAGGCTGTTCGGGCGGCCGCGACGAAACTGGGCTGGAAGGAGACCGAGACCGACTGGCGCAAGCTGCTCGGTCGCGACGACGTCCAGCTGGTCGACGTGTGCACGCCGGGCGACAGTCACGCCGAGATCGCGATCGCAGCCCTGGAGGCCGGCAAGCACGTCCTGTGCGAGAAGCCGCTGGCCAACACCGTCGAGGAGGCCGAGGCGATGACCGCGGCCGCTGAGAAGGCGAAGGCCCAGGGGATCAGGTCGATGGTCGGGTTCACCTACCGCCGGGTGCCGGCCATCGGGCTGGCCCGCCAGCTTGTTGCCGAGGGCAAACTCGGCACGATCCGGCACGTCCGGGCACAGTACCTCCAGGACTGGATCGCCGATCCGGAGGCGCCGCTGTCGTGGCGGCTGGACAAGGCGAAGGCCGGGTCGGGCGCGCTCGGCGACATCGGCGCGCATATCGTCGACCTCACGCAGTACATCACCGGCGACACGATCGGCGAGGTGAGCGCTCGGCTGGAAACCTTTGTCAAGGAGCGCCCCGTCGCTGCAGAGCACTCCGGGCTTTCCGGTACGGCGGGAGTCGAACGGGGACCGGTCACCGTCGACGACGCGGCGGTGTTCCTGGCGCAGTTCCGCTCCGGCGCACTGGGCGTCTTCGAGGCGACCCGCTTCGCGACCGGCCGCAAGAACGCGATCCGCATCGAGATCAACGGAAGCCTCGGCAGTCTGGCGTTCGACTTCGAGGACCTGAATCTCCTGCACTTCTACGACGCCACCGAAGACTCGAGGACAGCCGGTTTCCGCCGCATCCTCGCGACCGAACCCGTCCACCCGTACGTCGCCGCTTGGTGGCCGCCGGGTCACCTGCTCGGCTACGAGCACGGGTTCACCCATCAGGTCGTCGACCTGGTCACCGCGATCGCCGAAGGAGCCGATCCCGAGCCGTCGTTCGCCGACGGGCTGCAGGTCCAGCGGGTGCTGGCCGCGGTCGAGACCAGTTCGACGTCACGACAATGGCAGGAGATTCCCGAATGAATGACTACACCCCGACCAAGGACGACAAGTTCTCCTTCGGTCTGTGGACCGTCGGCTGGGAAGGCGTCGACGTCTTCGGTACGGCGGTCCGCCCGCGGATGGATCCGGTGCACGCGGTCGAGAAGCTCGCGGAACTCGGGGCCGCCGCGGTCACGTTCCACGACGACGACGTCGTACCCGACGACTCCACCCGCGGACAGGTGCTGGAGCGGTTCTCCAAGGCGCTGGCCGAGAACGGCCTGGCCGTCGAGATGATGACCACGAACCTGTTCAGCCACCCGGTGTTCAAGGACGGCGGCCTGACCGCCAACGATCGCCAGGTACGGCGGTACGCGCTGGCGAAGGTGCTCCGCAACGTCGACCTCGCGGCCGAGCTGGGCGCGACGACGTACGTGCTCTGGGGCGGCCGTGAAGGCGCGGAGTCCGGTGGTTCGAAGGATGTGCGGGCCGCACTCGATCGCTACAAGGAGTCGATGGACCTCCTGTGCGCGTACGTGCGCGAGCAGGGGTACGACCTCCGGTTCGCGATCGAGCCGAAGCCGAACGAGCCGCGCGGCGACATCCTGCTGCCGTCGATCGGGCATGCGATTGCCTTCATCAACGATCTCGCCGACCCCGAACTCGTCGGCATCAACCCCGAGGTCGGGCACGAGCAGATGGCGTCGCTGAACTACGCGCACGGGATCGCGCAGGCGTTGTGGCACGGGAAGCTGTACCACATCGACCTCAACGGGCAGCACGGTCCGCGGTTCGATCAGGACCTGCGGTTCGGGGCCGGGAACCTGCGCGAGGCGTTCTGGACCGTCGACGTACTGCAGGGCGCCGGGAGCTATCCGGCGTACGACGGTTATATCCACTTCGACTACAAGCCGCCGCGGACCGAGGACGAGGAAGGCGTCTGGGAGACCGCGCGGGGCTGCATGCGGAACTACCTGATCCTGCGCGACAAGGTGCAGGCGTTCCGCGCCGACCCGGAGGTTGTGGAGGCACTCGCCGCCGCACGGGTCGCGGAGTTGTCCGAACCCACCCTGGCCGAGGGTGAATCGCTGGACGAGCTCCGCAACGCGACGTACGACCGGGAAGCGCTGGCCGAGCGCGGTCTCGGGTTCGAAAGGCTGGACCAGTTGGCGATGGAGCACCTGCTCGGCGTCCGCTGATCCGGCTGTAGTAAGTCCCGCGCAGGGCAGAGCACGGGATTCGTAGTGATGGAGCGCGCACCCTTGTCCGTCCCATGAGGAGCTCCGCATGATCCAGCTACGCAGACCTGGCACCTTGGTGTGCCTTCTCGTGCTCGCCCTGTTCGCGGCTTTACTGACCCCCTTACCCGCTCGGGCCCATCCGGGGCACGGGGACGAGACGTTCAACGCCCTGATCTTCAGCAAGACCGCCGGTTTCCGGCACGACTCGATCCCGGCCGGCATCCAGGCGATCAAGGACCTGGCGACCGAGAACGGCTTCACGGTCACCGCGACCGAGGACGCCACGATGTTCAACGACACCGAGCTGGCGAAGTACGAGGTCGTCATCTGGCTGTCCACGACCGGTGACGTCCTGAACGCGGACCAGCAGGCCGCGTTCGAGCGGTACATCCGGGCCGGCGGCGGGTACGCCGGGATTCACGCAGCGTCCGACACGGAGTACGACTGGCCCTGGTACGGGCAGCTCGTCGGCAGCTACTTCGACAGCCATCCCGCAGGTACGCCGAACGCGACGGTGAAGGTGGAGGATCACGCGCACCCGTCGACGAAGGATGCGCCGACGCTCTGGCCGCGGACGGACGAGTGGTACAACTACCGGACCAATCCGCGCGGCACCGTCCATGTGCTCGCGTCGCTCGACGAGTCGTCGTACAGCGGGGGCACCATGGGCCCCGAGCACCCCATCACGTGGTGCCAGGACTACGACGGCGGCCGCGCCTGGTACACGGGCATGGGGCACACCATCGAGTCGTACGCCGATCCGACGTTCCGCAAACAACTGCTCGGTGGCATCAAGACCGCGGCCGGTGTGGAGCCGGCGGACTGCGGCGCGTCGCTGAGCGACAGCTACGAGAAGGTGACGCTGGACGACAACACGTCGAACCCGATGGAGTTGTCGATCGCCGACGACGGCCGGGTGTTCTACATCGACCGGAACGGCGCGGTGAAGATCATCAAGACCGACGGCTCGGTCGTCACGGCCGGGACGCTGAACGTCTATACCGGCCAGGAATTCGGGCTCCTCGGTCTTGCCCTGGATCCCGGGTTCGCGTCGAACGGGTTCATCTATCTGTACTACTCCCCGGTGAGCACGGAGCCGTTCGACCGGGTCTCGCGGTTCAAGGTGACTGGTGACACTCTTGACCTCGCGAGCGAGCAACAGGTCCTGCGGATCGACACGCAACGCGACCAGTGCTGCCACGCCGGCGGCGCGCTCGAGTTCGATGGCAACGGCAACCTTTACATCGCGACCGGTGACAACAGCAATCCCTTCGACTCCGACGGTTACGCGCCGCTCGACGAGCGGGCCGGACGGGCCGCGTGGGACTCGCAGCGATCGGCGGCCAACAGCAACGTGCTGAACGGCAAGATCCTCCGCATCCACCCATCGGACGACGGCTCGTACACCGTTCCCGCTGGAAACCTCTTCCCAGAAGGTACGGCACCGGTGTTGTCAGGTTTGGCGCGGCCCGAGATCTACGCGATGGGCTTCCGCAACCCGTTCCGGATCGGGATCGATCCGACCACCAATCACCTGTTCGTCGCGGACTTCGGGCCGGATGCCGGTGCGGTCTCGCCGACGCGCGGACCGGACGGCCGGGTCGAGTGGAACATCCTGTCCAAGCCGGGCTTCTACGGGTGGCCGTACTGCGTCGGCGCGAACACGCCGTACAACGACTACGACTTCGCGACCGGTACGTCGGGTGCGACGTTCAACTGCAACGCACCGGTCAACGAGTCGCCGAACAACACCGGTATCACGCAACTGCCCGCGGCGATTCCCGCGACGATGTGGCAGGGGAAGTCGACAACCGGCGTACCGGAGATCGGTGGCAGCGGTGCGCCGATGACGAGTGGCGCCTACAAGTACGACGCCGCGAACCCGTCGGACCGGAAGTGGCCGGAGTACTTCGACGGCAAGGCGGTCTGGGCGGACTGGAACGACAGCCGGCTGTTCTCCGTGCAGCTGAACGACGATCGCAGCGGCGTCGCGGACGTGTCGCGGATGCTGCAGAAGCTGAACTTCATCCGGCCGCACGCACTGCAGTTCGGGCCGGACGGCGCGCTGTACGTGATCGAGTGGGGGAGCGGATTCGGCGGGAACAACACCGACTCGGGCCTCTACCGGATCGACTACGTGCAAGGGAATCGCGCGCCGATCGCGCAGTTCACGACCGACAAGACGTCCGGTCCGGTGCCGTTGACGGTCGCGTTCGACTCGACCGGATCGCGTGACCCGGACGGGCAATCCGTGACGCTGGCATGGGACTTCGACGGCAACGGTACGACGGACAGCACCGACGCCAAGCCGACGTACACCTATGCGACGGCCGGGGTGTTCACTGCGCGGTTGACGGTGACCGATCCGGACGGCCGTACGGCGGTGTCGAACCGAACCATCACGGCAGGGAACACCGCGCCGACGATCACCGTACAAGCACCGGTCGACGGCGGGTTCTTCGACTTCGGCGACACGATCCACTACAAGGTGACGGTCACCGACCCCGAGGACGGGACGGTCGACTGCAATGACGTGATCACCCAGCCGGCGCTCGGGCACGACGAGCACGCGCACCCGTACGAGCAGTACCACGGGTGTGAGGGCACGTTCCCGCTGCCCGGCGACCAGGGGCATGTCGGCGCGAACATCTTCGGCATCGTGACCGTGACGTACACGGACAAGGGTGCCCCGGGGACCGGCAAGATCACCACGCAGAAGGTGGTCCAGTTGCAGCCGAAGACCCGGGAGGCGGAGTTCTTCAGCGAGACCGGTGGGCCTGGATCGGCTCCCGGCGTACAGGTCGAGGACACCGGTGACACCGCCGGCGGTGGGAAGAACATCGGGTTCATCGAAGACGGCGACTGGTGGGGCTGGAAACCGACCAACCTGACCAACATCGACCAGCTCCAACTCCGGGCCGCATCACCCGACGCGGGCGCGACAGTGCAGGTGCGCCAGGGCTCGCCGACGGACGGGCCGGTGGTGGCAACCATCCAGGTGACGCCGACGGGCGGGTGGCAGACGTACGGCGACTTCACCGGCGCGGTCAGCGGCGCGTCGCTCGACAGCGGCCCGTTGTACTTCGTGAAGACGACCGGGCAACTGAACGTCAACTGGGTCAAGTTCATCGGCAAGGGCGTCACGGAGAACCAGCGCCCGTCGGTGACCGTCACGGCTTCGGCAACCCAGGGCAAGGCGCCACTCGCCGTCGACTTCACCGCGGCCGCCACCGACCCTGAGGGCGACCTCCCGCTCACCTACGCGTGGAGCTTCGGTGACGGAGGGACTGCCACCGGGGCCGCGGCTTCCCACACCTTCACGGTCCCAGGCAAACACACCGTGACGGCGACAGTAACTGATTCGCGTGGGGCCATGGGGACAGCAAAAGTCGATGTCACAGTCGACTCACCATCCGCACCAACCTGCCTGACCGGCCGCTCCGACGGCTTCGAGGGTACGGCGCTCGACACCGCCCGCTGGTCGTCAGTTGTCCGCGGCAACCAAGAACTGTCGGTCGGGAACGGCGCGTTGTCGATCCCGTTGACCGCAACGGATATCTACGGCACCGGCAACACCGGGACCCCGAACCTCGTCCTGCAGCCGCTCCCCGCGGGCGCCTGGTCGGCGACCGCCAAGGTGACGTTGCCGGCGCGGTTGGCGTACCAGCAGGCCGGGCTGATCGTGTACGGCGACGACGACAACTACGCCAAGATGGTTCTCCAAGGTCGCTCCACGGGATCGCCGTCCGCGGCGGACCGGATCTTCCAGTTCATCCGCGAGGAAGCCGGCGTACCGAACGAGGTGGCCGCGTCCAACACGGCGAACCTCGGCGCCGCCTACCCGGATACGGTCTGGGTGCGGTTCACGTCGGACGGCGCTTCGTTGAAAGCGGCGTACAGCGCGGACGGCGCGACGTTCACCGAGATGCCGGAGACGAAGCAGCTCGCCGGGATCGCGAATCCGCGGATCGGGCTGTTCGGTCTCGCGAACCGGACCGAGGCGCTGCCGATCGCGGCGTCGTTCGACTACTTCACGATCACGCCCGACGACACCGCCGAGCAGCCCACACCGGACGACGAGTTCGCGGGTACGACGCTCGACGCGTGCCGCTGGACGGACGTCGTACGGCCCGATCCGGCCGCGTACCGAGTCACTGGCGGCGGGCTCGAGATCGACACGAGTAAGGGAGACGTCTACGGCGGCGGCAACTCGGGCCCGAAGAACCTGATGCTTCAGGGTGCACCGGACGGCGACTGGACGATCGAGACCAAGGTGGACGCGTCGACGTTCGACGAGGCTTATCAGCAGGCTGGTCTGCTGGTCTACGCCGACGACGCGAACTACGTGAAACTCGACTACCTGACGACGAACGCCGCGGGATCGACGGTTGCCCGGGGCATCGAGCTCCGCAGCGAAGTCGGGGACGTCGTCCAGTCGCCGCAGCCGAACGCGCCCAGCCCCACTCAGGGCGTTTGGTATCTCCGGCTGGCGAAGTCGGGTTCTACCTTCACCGGGTCGTACAGCTCGGACGGCCTGGTGTGGTCGGCACTTCCGCCCGTGACGAACACCGCGCTCGGTTCGGCGAAGTTCGGGGTGTATGCGTTCGGAGTGGATCAGGCGGCGTCGAAGACCGCGAAGTTCGACTACTTCAAGCTGGTTCGTGACACGGTGGCGCCCGCGGTCAGCCTGACGCTCAACCCGTCGACGCCTTCGGGGCAGGCGGGCTGGTGGACGGGTCCGGTGACCGCGACTGCGATGGGTACGGACGACCAGCCCGGTCAGGTTTACCTGGAGCAGAAGGTTGGCGAGGGCAACTGGTCGGAGTACACCGCACCCGTGGCGCTGACGGCCGACGGGACGCACACCCTCGCGGTCCGGGGGAGTGACACGGCCGGGAACGTGTCGGAGCCCTCGTCGGTCACGGTGAAGATCGATCAGACACCGCCAACAGCTATAGTGACCGGGCTGTCGAGCGGCGGGTCGCTCGGCGTCGCGTCCACGGCGTCGGTGACGGCGACCGTCGCGGACGCGTTGTCCGGCCCGGGCGAGGTCACGCTCGCCGTCGACGGGAAGCCGACGACCAGCACCTTGGACGGTGTCGTGCTCGGGCTCGGCGCGCACACCCTGACCGCGACGGCAACCGATGTCGCCGGGAATACCTCGGTGACGAGTGTTCCCTTCACGGTGGTTGCGTCGTACGCCGAAGCGGTCAAGTTGGTCGACCGCTACCGCGCCGCCGGAAAGGTGCCGCTGGCAACGGCCACGGTACTGAAGGCGCACCTCAGAACCGCCGAACGCGCCGCGGGCCGTCACCAGGTAGTGCCCGCGACCGTCGCGCTCACGCTGTACCTGACCACAGCCCGCACCGTCGCCGACGTACCGGCGCGGACCCTGCTGACCGCGGTGGGTCAGGACCTGAAGGCGCGGCTCGGCTGATGACGTCGCCGTGGGCACTCGCCGCCAGACACCTGCCGCCGCTCCGGCTGGTTCGGCCCCAGACGGGCGATGGCACAGCGAGTCCCACGGTGACAGTCCCCGGCGGCGGGCCTGCGCTCCGGACGCCGCCGGGGACATCCCAGTACACGACAAGGAGAGAGAAGATGGCTCGACCGATCACGCTGTTCACCGGCCAGTGGGCCGACCTGCCGTTCGAGGAGGTGGCTCGGCTGGCGTCCTCGTGGGGATACGAGGGACTGGAGATCGCCTGCTGGGGCGACCATCTCGACGTACGACGTGCCGCCGAGGACCCGGCGTACGTCCGGGACCGGCTGGACATCCTCGAGAAGCACAACCTGAAGGTGTGGACGATCTCCAACCACCTGCTCGGGCAGGCGGTCTGCGACGATCCCATCGACCAGCGGCACCAGGCGATCCTGCCCGCGCACATCTGGGGCGACGGCGATCCGGAGGGCGTCCGGCAGCGGGCGGCCGAGGAGATGAAGACGACCGCGCGGGCGGCGCGGGCACTCGGCGTCGACGTGGTGGTCGGGTTCACCGGGTCGTCGATCTGGAAGACGGTCGCGATGTTCCCGCCGGTGCTGCCCGCGATGATCGAGGCCGGGTACGCCGACTTCGCGGATCGGTGGAACCCGATCCTCGACGTGTTCGACGCCGAAGGTGTCCGGTTCGCGCACGAGGTGCATCCGTCGGAGATCGCGTACGACTACTGGTCGACGACCGCGACACTGGAGGCGATCGGGCACCGGGAGGCGTTCGGGCTGAACTGGGACCCGTCGCACTTCGTCTGGCAGGACCTCGACCCGGTCGGCTTCCTGTGGGACTTCAAGGACCGGATCTACCACGTCGACTGCAAGGACGCGAAGCGCCAGGTCGGCAACGGCCGCAACGGACGGATGGGGTCGCACCTCGCCTGGGGCGACCCGCGCCGCGGCTGGGACTTCGTCTCGACCGGGCACGGCGACGTACCGTGGGAGGCGTGTTTCCGGATGCTCAACACGATCGGCTACGACGGCCCGATCTCGGTCGAGTGGGAAGACGCCGGCATGGACCGCCTGGTAGGAGCCGCCGAAGCAGTCCAGTTCGTCCGCACCCTAGCCTTCGACCCACCCACAGCATCCTTCGACGCCGCCTTCTCTTCCTAGGGGGCTACGCTCGATGGCATGAGTTGGCCGGTGGCGCCGGGGTTGTCGCGGCCGCGGATTCTGCGGCAGCGGTGGCTTGATTTGACCTTTGTGCATTGGGCTTTCGCGCCGGCCGATGTCGCGCACTTCTTCCCGCCGGGGACCAGGCCGGACACGTTCGACGGACGGACGTACGTCGGCCTGGTCCCGTTCCGGATGGTCGGGACCGGGATGCCGCACGGCCCGGCCGTTCCGTATTTCGGGTCGTTTCTGGAGACGAACATCCGGCTGTACTCCGTCGACGAGACGGGCCGGCGTGGCGTGGTGTTCCTGAGCCTCGACGCGAATCGGCTGGCTGTGGTGGCGACCGCGCGGACGGTCTTCGGGCTGCCGTACCGCTGGGCGCGGATGTGCCATGAACGGCACGGCAACCACCACACGTACACGTCGACCGTGCGCGAGTCCGGCGTACAAGCGCTCGTTGGTGTCGAGATGGGCGAACGCCTGCAGGCCGGGCCGTTGGAGGACTTCCTCACCGCGCGGTGGGGCCTGCACGTCCAGCGCGCCGGTCGCACCTGGTACCTGCCGAACGGTCACCCGCCCTGGATCCTCCACTCCGCAAGCCTTACGGCGCTGGACGTCGACGGGCTGTTGCGGTCCGTGGGACTCGTGCCGCCCGACCGCGCGCCGGATCATGTCGCGTTCAGCGCCGGTGTTCCCGCGGAGTTCGGCGTACCGGTCAGGCCATGAGCTCTTCGGTCTCTTGGATGATGAACGGGATGTTCAGTTGACGGGCCCAGCGGTTGACCTCGGTCGCGAGAGCCTTTGATCCCGGTACGTCGCCCTCGTCGCGGAGGAGGACCGCGAGCATGGCCTGCTGGGCGAGCGTGGGGCGCAGGTATCCGGCGTTCTGCAGGAGCTCGGTGGACCGCTCCCACTGCGTCCGCGCGAGCGCCAGATCGCCGGCCGCGTGGGCGTGGTAGCCGAGATGCCTCAGTGCCATCGCTACCAGCCACTCGTCGTCGTACTTCTCACCCAGCTCCAACGCAATCTGGTAGTACTCGATCGCCTCGGCGGGCTGCTCGTAGACGTTGTCGGCCATTGCTCCGGCCCAGAAGCTCGCAGTACCTCGACGGGCCTCGTCGGGAGCCTCCTCGATGAGCGTGAGAACGCGCTCTCTCAGGTCCTTGCCGCCGGACTGGAACAGCGCGGTCGCGTAGTCCTTGCGGAACTTCAGCAGCGCGAGATCCCACGAGTCGCCGGGGACGGCGGCGGAGGCGTGGTCGGTCTGCCGCCCGAAGTCCTGGTCGACGGTGACCTCGGCCAGTGTCAGCGCGAGCAGCTCACGCTCGGCGGCATCGTCGGGGCGGGTGGCGGTCAGCAGATCGGTCGCGGCGGCCCACTGGCCGGCGCGCATCAGGTGGGTGGCGGCGGTGACGACCTCGATGGCTGGGAGTTGGCTCATGTCTAGTACAGTATTTCGACATCGAAATATTTGACAACTAACCTTCAGTGGCTGAAAAGTTAGTCGGGTGAAAGACTTCGTAGACGCGCATGTCGACCTCTGGGCCGGGGAGCTCGACGACCTCGACCGGGACGTCGAAGGCATCACGGTCCGCCTCCAAGTTCTGACGCGGTACCTCGAGCGCCGGCGAGAAGCCGTGCTGGCGACGTACGGACTGCAGCTGTGGGAGTTCAAGACGCTCCACATGCTGCGTCGCGGCGGTACGCCGTACCGTGCAACGCCCGGCGAACTGGCCCGGCAGCTCGGCATGTCGCCGGCCGCCCTGACCAATCGGCTGGACGCGCTCGAGAGCCGCGGGTACGTCGAACGCACGCACGACCGCGACGACCGCCGCAAGGTCGTCGCGACGCTGACCCGCTCGGGGAGTGCTCTCTGGGAACGCGGCATCGGCGACATCCTCCGGGTCGAGGAGGAGCTGATCCACCACCTGCCCCCAGCCGACCGGACCCGCCTCGACAACCTCCTCCGCCGCTTGGTCCTGGTGACCGAGACCGGCTGATCACTCGTCAGTGCCGTTGCGACCAGGTCCGTTCGAAGTGGCGCATGAGTGCGGGATAGACGATCGCGTAGCGGAACGGCTTGATGAAGGCCATGTACGCCTTGCCGAAGGTGCCGCGGGGTTTGACGTAGACGGTCAGCTGCGCGCGATAGCGGCCGCTTCCCTGGTCGACCCAGGCGAGGTGCATCACGCCGTACATGGTTCGGTTGGAGATCTCCTCGGCGAGTTCGGTGCCGGTGCGGTACAGCGGCCGGAACGGCTTGTCGGTGAGCTGCGCTGCGGGGGACGTGTCGCGGAGGTCGTCCGGAACCCGCTCGAGCAGCGACGGTTCGCCGGTACCGGGAACGGGCGGCCAGGCGCCGGCGGCGTCTGCGGACGTCGAAATGCGCCCCAGTCCGAACGCGCGTCCGAGCACGTCGCGAAGGCCCCACAGAAAGCGCACCGGCAGCGGCGCGGACGCCGGAAAGTCCAGCGCTTGCTGCGACTCGACAACGGCTGGAAAGTCGTCTGCGCCGCCCTCCACGGGAAGCGCCCAGACGTCCTCGACGTCGAAGTCGGGCACGACGTCGTCGATGATCCAGTCCTGGCTGTTCAGTACGTCGTTGGGAAGTCTCATCGGTCGTGCGTTCCTTTCGCGCAGAGGGCACGGATAGGTCGGATCAGCGGGCGGTAGAACGGTCGGATCAGCCGTCCCGGGATGCGGCCGTGGCGCTCCTCGTGCCAGACCCGAGCTCGGGGATGGCCCTCGATCAGCCGGCCGATGATGCCCCGATTGATGCGGTCTGCCGGGAACGTGGAACACACCTCGACCTGGCTCAGGTGCTTGATGCTCATGTAGCCGTACTGGGCGGGGCTGACCAACCGGATCGGCGCGCCGTGGTCGCCGCCGAGTGGGCGCCCGTTCACCCGGTCCGCGAGCAGGACGTCGTCCGCCAGCGCGTCCTGCAACTCGACCACGGAGCTGACCCCGTCCAGACCCACGAACGTCAGGTGACTGACGCGGACCTCCGCGTCGAGAGCCGGCCCGACGAAGGCGTGAAAGAAGTCGGCGAACCGCACCCCTTCCCATTGCAGGTCGGTCGCCGTCCAGCCGGAGACGCAGTGGAAGTCGGCGACGAGTTCGCGCCGCGGCAGCGTGGCGAGCTCCGGCAACCGCACCTCCGACGGCGCGCGCACGACGCCGCTGACCTCGATCACCGGAGCGTCCGGCACCGCGGGCGGCGGCCGGTGCAGGTGGGTGCCGAAGCGCGGGAACCCCTCGACACGGCGTTGTCCGGGTGGAAGTGGCACCATCATGAACCTCCTTCACCGACCGACGGTCGGTCACCGACTTGCGGTCAGTCTTTTATGCTTACCCGGTGACTGTCAAGAGGCTGCGTGATCGGCAGGCGGAGGCGACCCGGGAACTGCTCGTCGGGATCGCGCGCGAGCGGTTCGTCGAGCAGGGCTACAAGGCGACCGCGATGGACGACATCGTCCAGCGCGCGGGTCTCGCGAAGGGCGCTCTGTACCACCACTTCAGCGGCAAGGACGCGCTGTTCAAGGCGGTGTACGACGTGGTGCTGGAGGAGACCGCCGGGGCGGTGATGGCCGCGGCCCTGGCCGAAGAGGATCCGTGGGTCGCGGTACGAGCGGGCCTGGCCGCGTTCCTCGACGCCTGCCTGCAGCCGGCGTTCCGGCGGATCGTGATCATCGACAGTGTGACCGTACTGGCCGCCCGCGCGTGGGACAGCGGTGCGGAAGGCGTCGAGCTGCCGATGCTGCGGACCGTGCTGACGCCGCTGGTGGACAGCGGCGCGTTGCCCGGCGTCACACTCGACGCGCTGGCGCACCTCGCACTGGGCGGTCTCTACGGCTCAGCCCTCTACATTGCCCGTGCCGCCGACCCCGCAGCCGCCCGTGTCGAGGCTGATGTGGTGCTGGACGTCGTCCTGCGCGGCGTGCGGGCGGCGACCACCTGATCAGTGCATGTCAAGTTCGGCCGATCTGATCCGACGTCTCCGTGTAAGCACCGAGAGACCGGAGGACGGACCGATGGAACCGCTGAACCTGATGGTGTCGCTGAGCCACTTCGCGAACGCCGAGCGTGAGAACAAGCACGGCCTCAGCCAGCCCGCCGGGCGGGGTCGCCGCGCCGACCGGAAGGCGCGCAAGCTCACGGCAGGACGAAATGTGAGGCGGATCTGGGCAAGGCGTGCCAGAGTCCTCCCGTGACTGATGCCCTGAAGAACGACCTGCTCGCGGTGTACGACGACCAGCTGCGGGGGACGGCTGAGAGCGCGGACGTGCCGATGAGCACCGACGGGCCGGTGATCCGGGTCGAGTACCCGAGCCGCGGCTTCGTGAGTTATCGCTCTCTCGATGGTCTCGACGGCGCGGAGATCGACGCGCTGATCGCCCGGCAGCGCGACTACTTCGCCGCCAAGGGCCAGGCCGTCGAGTGGAAACTGCGCGGTCACGACCTGCCGGCCGACCTCCCGGACCGGCTGAAAGCGGCGGGGTTCGAGCCCGAGGAGCAGGAGACCGTACTCGTCGCCGAGAGTGCGGCCATCGCGGAGCGCCTGCAGGGCCGCGAGGTGGTCGACGGCATCACGATCCGGCTGGTGAGCGAGCGCGCGGACTTCGAGCGCATCGCCGGGATGGAGTCGACGGTATGGGGCGAGGACTGGTCCTGGCTGACCGACGACCTGGTACGCCGGCACGCGAGCGGTACCGACGTCTACGTCGCCGAGGCCGACGGCCAGGTGGTCTCCGCTGCGTGGGCCGTGTACAAGAAGGGCACCGAGTTCACCGGCCTGTGGGGCGGCTCGACGCTCGCCGAGTGGCGCGGCAAGGGCATCTACAAGGCGCTGGTCGCGGTCCGCGCGACGCGGGCAACCGAACTCGGCTACAAGTACCTCCACGTCGACGCCTCCGACGACAGCTCCCCGATCCTCCAGCGCCTCGGCTTCCTCGCAGTCACCACCACCACGCCGTACGTCCACACACCGGCTTAACGCGGTGCGCGGTAGAGCGCGTAGTGCATGGGGCCGTTGTGGGGGAGTTCCAGTTCTGCGATGACGGTGAAGCCCAGTGACTCGTAGAAGCTGATGTTCGCCGGGTCCTGGGTTTCCACGAAGGCGGGGGAGTGCGCGGCGTCCGCGGTTGCGAGACCGGGAGTGATGACCGCGCGGCCCAGGCCCCGTCGCTGGCGGTCCGGGTCGACGGCGGCGAGTGCGAGAAGCCAGGCAGGCTGGCGAGGATGGAACAGAGCGATCGCCTGGCCGTACTCCGCTGTGAGCGGTCCCCGGGATCCGGCGAGTTCCTGAAACGCAGCCGCGTGCGGCGCGAAAGCGTCAGCGGGGAGGTCGGGTGGGAGCCAGACAGCGACCGCGCTCACGTCGTCGGTGACCCAGACGCGACCGTGCGGCAGCCCGATCCCGCTGACGAACAACCGGTGGTACTCCGTGAGTCGGTCGAGGTAACCATCCGGGTCGAAGCACGCGCGGCTCATCGGGTAGTCGGCCAAGGCACGCGTCAGGGTGCTGACGGCGGCGTCGACGTCCGAAATGGTTGCCTCGCGCACCTTCATGTGCGGAGCGTCTCGAGGATCAGGTCGGCGACGGCGCGCATGCCTGCCGCGTTCGGGTGGTACGAGACATGGCCGCCCAGATAGGACGGCCGGATGGTGAAGCCGGTGGTCCACGGCTCGGCCGATCCGATCGCGTGCTCCCGGCTCGCCGCCGACGCCGCCACCAGCTCGGCTCCCGAGGCGGCGGCCGCCTTCGCGAACGCAGCCGCCAGACCGTCGGCCATCAGCGCAATGCTCGGCAGCTGTTCCTCGTTCAGCGGTACGTCGAGCCGCGGCCGAGTCGCCGGGCCGACCAGACTCAGGTAGTCGACCAGCAGGATCCGCGCCTCCGGGGAGCGCTCTCTGGCGCTCTCGACCACCGTCGTCAGCGAATCCGTGACGGTCTGGTACGACGCCTCGTCCTTGAGGTAGCTGACCCGCGCGCGGATCCGGTTCGCCACCCGGCGGCCGAGGATCGACGCGGGTTTCGCCACCGTGTTCAGGAAACTCCCGCGGAGGAACGTCCCGACGTACTCGAGATCGTTGCCGCCGACCGTGATCGTCACGAGAGCGGTCTCCGGGGTGAGCGCGTCGAGCTGCGGCGGCGCCTCGTCCTGCGGGGTGTCGAGCACGTGCGCGGTGGTCGCGCCCGAGTACGTGACGTCGACGAGATCGAGGCCGAGCTCGGTCGCGACGAGGTGCGCGTAGTTGTTGCCCGAACGTCCCGCGGGCGGGTGCACGATCGGGCGGATCCCCGGTCCGGCCGCGAACGAGCTGCCGAGTGCGACGTACCGACTGCCGGAAGCGATCACCGCACCACGATAGATGATGGGTCGATCTCTCTACCGGACGAAAGGAACCACACCATGCGCACTCGGGGAGCACTCGCCGCCGTCGCGGTCGGCAGTCTGGCGATCGGGCTGATGCCTGTCACCGCGGACGCGACACCGGGATCCGGCGTCACCGGGACGATCCTGTCCAAGACGACGATCGGGCGGACCGACTACGTACTGCGCGAGATCACCATCCAGCCGGGCGGTACGACCGGGTGGCATTTCCACGACGGGACGCTCTACGCGTTCGTGAAGGCGGGCACGCTGACCCACTCGGATCACGATTGCACGACGGACGGCGTGTACAAGTCCGGCGCCGCGTTCACCGAGCCGAGCGGAACCGACCACGTCCACCTCGGCCGCAACCTCGGCGCCAAACCCGTCGTACTCGACGTCCTCTACGTACTCCCAACCGGCAGCCCCCTCTCCGAAGACGCCCCCAACCCAGGCTGCCCGTTCCAGTAACCCGCCGCCGGTGCCCGTCGAGTCGTGGATTTCGGCGCCCAAACGCAACCTCTTTCCACGACTCGGCGGCTCGCGCACGGGGCCGGATATCCGTTCTTGTTGGGCGGTTGGGCGGTTGGGCGGTTGGGCGGTTGGTCGGTGGCGGGGGAGGGGACGGACCCGGGAGGCAGATGCGTGCTCGCTGTCCACTGCCCGTTGGGACAGAGGCGGGTGCCCGGGGGTGCGTCATACTGCCCCGGTGACTGGCGACGTGTTTGGTAGTGCGGGGATCCGTGGACGGGTGCTGGCCGGGTGGGCGGCGGCGCCTGTGCGGTTCCGGGAGGACGCGAACGCCGAGGAGGAACTCGCCCTCGGCGGGTACGTCGACCGCCTGGTGATCGAACTAGCCCAGAACGCCGCCGACGCAGCCACCCGCGCCGGCACGCCGGGGCGCGTCCTGTACGAGTTCCGCGAAAACACCCTCGTGGTTGCCAACACCGGCGCACCGCTGGACGCAGAAGGCGTCGAGTCACTGGCAACCCTCCGCGCCTCAGCCAAACGTGAGAGCCCCCGCGACCTACCGCCCCCAGACGCACCGTCCAGCGACGGCGGCACGTCGACTGGCGGAGATGGTGGTCCGGGCGGTGGAGACGGCGCTGCGGACGGTGGTGCGGACGGTGGTGCGGGAGGTGCGCTCGGCGGTGGGATGGGTTCCTCGGTGGGGCGATTCGGGGTGGGGTTTTCTGCTGTGCTTGCGGTGACGGATGAGCCGGTGGTGTTGTCGCGGACCGGGGGTGTTCGGTTCTCGAAGGCTGATACCGCTGCTGCGATTGCCGACCTGGGTAAGGCGTCCCTGGACACCGAGCTGCGGCGGCGCGACGGTCAGGTGCCGGTTCTGCGGCTCCCGTTCGCGACCGAAGGCGAGCCGCCCGCCGGGTACGACACCGCGGTCATCCTCCCACTCCGCGACGAGGCCGCCGCGGATCTCGTACGCCGCCTGCTCGCCGAAGCCGACGATGCGCTCCTCCTCGCGCTCCCCGGCCTCGAACGCATCGAGATCGAAACCGACGACACCCACCGCATCCTCGAGAACGCCGCCGACCGCTGGCACATCCACCGCGCCGCCGGCACCTTTACCACGACCGAACGCGAACACCTCCTCGCCGACCGCCCCACCGAAGAACGCACCCGCCCAACCTGGTCAGTCGTCTGGGCCCTACCCCGAACCCAACCCGCCCAGTCACCCACCGACCTGCCATCGCCCACCGCGCCCGCCCTTCCACCGACCCCGGCCACTCTTCCGTCGGCCCCTCCACCCGCCCTTCCGGGCGTCATCCACGCGCCCACCCCGACCGACGAACCGTTCTCGCTTCCGGCGTTGCTCTTGGCAACTTTCCCGCTCGACTCCACCCGGCGGCACGTGGCGAAGGGGCCGTTGACGGATCGGCTCGTCCGGGAGGCCGCGCCGGCGTACGGGGAACTGTTGCGGGAGCGAGCCGCCGCCGGGGATGACGTACTGCCGCTCATCCCCACCGGCCTCGCGGCGGGCGCGCTGGACCGGATGCTCCGCGACGAAATCCTCCGGGTACTACCAAGCATCCCCATCCTCCCCGCCCTCGACGGCACCACGCTGCGCCCGAACGAGGCCGTCGTAGTAGACGGTGCCGACGAACCGTTCAACGAAGTACTGGCGCCCCTCGTACCAGGCCTGATTCACGCCCGCCGCGAGGACCGCCTAGCGCTCGACGCCCTGCGAGTACGACGCCTCGACCTAGCCGAGGTGGTGGATCAGCTCGGGGGAGAGGAACCGCCCACCTGGTGGCGCACGCTCTACGCCGCGCTGTCGACCATGGTCACCGACCCGCTGATCCGCGAATCGCTCGGCACCCTTCCGGTACCGCTCGCCGACGGGCGGCTCGTCCGCGGCGCCCGCGGTCTGCTCCTGCCCGGACCTGAGATCCCGGTCGACACGCTCGCCGCGTTCGGCGAGTACGGCGTACGCGTCGTGCACCCCGATGCCGTCGACCCCGTCCTGGAACGCCTCGGCGCGATCCCCGCCACCCCACGCTCACTCCTCGAAGACGGCGCGGTCCGCGCTGCCGTCGAGCATGCCGCGGACGCCGACGACCCGGACGCGATCGCGCACGCCATCCTCAGCCTGGTAGCCGCCGACCCCGCCCAGGCGGACGGTCTGTGGTGGCTCTCCGATCTCGTACTCCGCGACGCGGACGGTGAACTCGTTCCCGCGAACGCCCTGGTCGTCGAGGGCTCCGACGCACAAGCAGTGCTCGACGCCGACGAGGTCGCACCCATCTCCGGCGACGTCCTCGACCGCTACGGCCTGCCCGCACTGGAAGCCGTCGGCGTACTCGCCTCACTCGGCGTCGTCGCAGCGTCCGACGTCGCCCTCGACCGCCTCCCCGAAGCCCTCCAGGATCTCGACGGAATCGAGGACTGGGCGTACGACGTCGCCCCCGACGGATCCCGGTACGGCGCCACGGTCGGCGAACTGATCGCGATCCGCGACCTCGACTGGATCACCGACGACAGCTGGCCGAAAGCCCTGCAATTACTGAGTTCTGAGCCCGAACTGCGCCGCGCGCTCGTCACCCAGGTGCGCGTCGTCGGCCCGGACGACCGGCCGCTCGGAGTACCGTCGTACGCCGCCTGGTGGATCCGTGAACACGTCCTGCTCGACGACGGCGAACCGCTCGCCGGACGCGCGGATCCCGACGCCGAACCGGTGCTGGCGACGTTCCTCGACGAAGCCCCCGACTGGACTGCCGGGCTCGATCCAGAGGTCCGTACGGCGGCGGGCCTCGTCCGCGACGTCGGCGACCTCGATGCGGACGGTCTCGGTCTCGTCCTCGACCGGCTGGCCGACCCTGAGCGCGATGTCGACGAGGCGTCGATCCTGCGGCTGTGGAACCGTCTCGGGACGCTCGCACTGTTCCCGGGAGCGGCGCCGGCCCAGGTCCGCGTGCTCGATGCCGACGGCGGGACTCGGGTGACCGACGCGGACGGTGCGGTCGTGGTCGACGGGCCGATGTGGGTGCAGCGCGACGACCTCGGCGGGTTCGTGATCGGATCGGGTGCCGCGGCGGACGGACTCAGCGACCTGTTCGACGTACCGCTCGCCCAAGAAGTTGCCGAGGGCAAGATCAACGGCGAGGGTACGGCGGCCGACGTGCCGGCGATCGTCCGCGAACTCGTGCCCGAGGTCCCGGCGACCTGGTGGGAACACGAGGAGCTCACCGTCGACGGTGTCGAGGTCTCCTGGTGGGTGGACGCCGACGGCGCTCCGCACGCGGCGACGTTCGACGGGCTGGCGAAGGCCCTCGCGTGGTCCGCGGGGCGCTGGGACCAGCGGCATGTGATCCGCGCGGTTCTCAACGAACCGGACCGTTCCGCCGAACTTCTGGTCGACGCCGTCTACGACTGACCGAAACCGGACACCAGGCCGAAACCTCTACGCCGCGTGACCGTCGTTGGAAGCGTTTCCGCCTACGGGAGTCACGCAGAGCGAGCAACGTTGTCAGAGGTTGGTATATCGACTGAGCTGCGGATATGACGTCTGGCATTCAACGTGGCAACGAACTCTTGTCAACGTTGTCAACGCTACTTATAGTCCGTGGCACCTCTCGGTCGGTGATCCGCCAGTCCACGCAACGTAAACGGAGGTGACCTTCGTCATGAACACGGAGTCCCAGAACAGCGCAGGCCCGCGCCCGCAGTACGAAGATGTCGAAGACGTCGTCCGCTACCAGTTGACCCGGCGAAGCATGATCGGTGGCGGTGCCGCGGCGCTGACCGCCTTCCTGGCTGCCTGTTCCGGCGGTGGCTCCTACTCCGACAAGCCGGCCAACAGCAACAAGCCGGTCGCCACCAAGTCCATCCAGATCGGCAAGGCCAACATCCCGGTCCCGCGGGACCAGTCGGTGATCGTCGGCCAGGTCGAGTACACCGTCTTCGACAGCTTCAACGGGATGATCCCCAACGGCTCGCCCTCGGGCGCCGGCGTGGAGCTGAGCACCGAGCCCTTGTTCTACTTGAGTTTCGCCACCGGAGAGATGCGTCCTTGGCTGGCGACCGAGTACAAGTACAACGACGACCACACCGAGGTCACCTTCAAGTTCGACCCGAAGGCGCACTGGAACGACGGACAGCCGCTGGGGGCGGCCGACTTCAAGTTCACCATCATGCTCCTCAAGGACCGGCCGGACCTGTTCGGCGGCGGTGGTGAGCTGAAGGAGTTCGTCAAGGCCATCGAGGTGCCGGACGCCCAGACCGCCGTGGTCAAGCTGCTGAAGCCGACGCCCCGGTTCCACTACAACTTCATCTCCGCGATCGCCGGACCGCCGCTCGGGATCATGCCCGAGCACATCTGGAAGTCGCAGGATCCGACGAAGTACAAGGACAACCCGCCGGTGCACAGCGGTCCGTACAAGCTGAAGCAGGCGATCCGGAACCAGAAGATGTTCATCTGGGAGAAGGACCCGAACTACTGGAACAAGGACAAGCTCGACGTCAAGCCGCAGTACGTCGTCTACCAGAGCACCTCGAAGCAGCTCGACCAGGCCTCGCTGGCGTTCGAGCGGGCCGAGTTCGACGTCGGCTCGATCGACGAGCAGCACGCCAAGCAGCTGCGCAACACCGGCTACCCGGCCCTGCAGACCACCCAGTTCCACGACCCGAACCCACGGGTGATGTGGCTGAACTGCGACCCGTCCCGCGGCGTGATCTCGGAGCCGAAGATGCGCTGGGCGATCAACTACTGCCTGGACCGCGAGAAGATCGGCAAGTCGATCTGGCCGGTCCCGGTGCCGCCGGCGCAGTACCCGTGGGCCGACTACCCGACCAACGACAAGTGGAAGAACGACGAGCTCGCGAACAAGTACAAGTTCGAGTTCAACCCCGACAAGGCGACCCAGCTCCTCGACGAGATCGCCCCGAAGAACGCCGCCGGCAAGCGCACGTACAAGGGCAAGGAGATCAACCTCGAGATCATCACTCCCTCGCCGGTCGACGGCGGTGAGTACGCGATCGCGAACGTGCTGAAGACCGAACTGGCCAAGGTCGGCGTCCCGGCCACCCTGCGCAGCCTGGCCGGCAACGTGCACGACGAGAAGTTCCAGCGCGGCCAGTACGACATCGACTCCAGCTGGGCCGGGATCGCGATCGACCCCGAGCAGCTCTACACCGACTGGACCAGCGACAAGTACCAGCCGGTCGGCAAGAACGCGGCCGGCAAGAACAAGCTGCGGTACCGGAACCCGAAGTTCGACGAGGTGTCCAAGAAGCTGGCCGGGCTGGACCCGAACAGCGAGGAGGCCAAGCCGCTGCTGAACCAGGCGCTGGAGATCTACTTCCAGGACCTGCCGATGCTGTCGGTGATCCAGACCGGGTACCCGTCGTACTTCAACACGACGTTCTGGAAGGGCTGGCCGACCGACGACGACCTGTACGAGGTGCCGCTGAACTGGTGGCAGCACTTCATCTTCGTCCTCGGCAAGATCGAGCCCACCGGGCAGAAGGGACCGGCGTGACGGCGGAAGCCCCGCCGGTGGTCGCTGTCGATCAGTCGCAGTCGTCCGCACCCCCGAGCGGGGTGCGGGCCTGGCTGTCGCGGCATCCGCTGGCGGCGTACGCGATCCGGAGGCTCGGGCTGTACGTGGTGGAGCTCTGGGGAGCGCTCACCATCGCGTTCTTCTTCTTCCGGCTGATGCCGGGCGACCCGATCCAGACGTTGATCCAGACCCTGCAGCAGAACTACATCTACAACGCGCAGGCGAGCGCGGAGATCATCGCCCGCTACAAGCACGAGTTCGGGCTCGACGGGAACCTGCTGACGCAGTACCTGGTGTACATGCAGAAGCTGATCCTGCACGGCGATCTCGGGCCGAGCCTGATCAACTACCCGACGCCGGCCCAGACGGTGATCCTGCGAGCGTTGCCCTGGACCATCGGTCTGCTCGGCATCGCCTCCGTACTCTCCTGGATCCTGGGCGTCGTCATCGGCGCGATCGCCGGCTGGCGGCGCGGCAAGCTCGGCTCGGCGATCGCCACCAACCTGTCGATCGCGCTGTCGCACGTGCCGTACTTCTTCGTCGCGCTGATCCTGGTGTACATCTTCGCGTACTCGATGGGTGTGTTGCCTGCGAGATCGGCGTACGACTCGAACATCAGTCCCGGGATCTCACCGCAGTTCATCGGCAGTGTGCTCAAGTACGGGTTGCTGCCCGGACTGTCGATCGTGATCATCGGGACGTTCAGCTGGATCCTGTCGACCCGGATGCTGATGGTCCCGATCCTCGGCGAGGACTACCTGGTGTACGCCGAGGCCAAGGGACTGAAGAGTTGGCGGATCCTGACCCGGTACGCGCTGCGGAACTGCTACCTGCCGCAGATCACCGCATTCGGGATCTCGCTAGGGTTCATCTTCAACGGCAACGTGCTCGTCGAGCAGTTGTTCAACTACCCCGGCCTCGGGACCACGCTGGTCACGGCGATCCAGCAGCTCGACTTCAACACGATCCTCGGCGTCACCGACATGGCGATCTTCTCGGTGCTGACCGCCGTACTTCTGCTCGACCTCCTCCTGCCGTTGCTTGACCCGCGCGTCAAGTACTGGAAGTGATGCCGATGAGAATCCTCAACGCTGTACTGCGGACGATCCGGCACAGCCGGCGGCTGGCGATCGGGCTGATCATCCTTGGACTGATGGTGTTGCTCGCCCTGCTCAGTCCGCTGATCGCGAAGGCCATCGGCGGCGGTCAGGATCCGATCGAACTGGCGGCGTACGACAAGTGGCTGGTGCCGGGGCCCGGGCACCTGCTCGGGACCGACCAGTTCGGCCGGGACGTGTTCGCGATGGTGGTGAAGGCGCTCGCTGTCTCACTGCAGATCGGCGCGATCGCCGGCATCATCTCGACCGTGGTCGGCGTGATCGTCGCGTTCGTGGCCGGGTACAAGGGCGGTTGGATCGACGGGATCTTGTCGACGTTCACCGGGATCCTGCTGGTGATCCCGACGTTCCCGTTGCTGATCGCGCTCTCGGCCTACGCGAAGAACGTCAGCCTGTTCCAGGTCGGCGTGATGATCTCGATCTTCGCCTGGCCGTTCGCCGCGAAGACGATCCGCTCACAGGTGCTGAGCCTCCGGACCCGGCCGTATGTCGATCTGGCCCGGGTGAGCAAGGCGCGCGACCTGGAGATCATCGCCACTGAACTGCTACCGAACCTGCTGCCGTTCATCGGGGTCGGGTTCGCCTCGTCGGCCCTCGGCGCGATCTTCGGGCTCGTCGGTCTGGAGATCATCGGACTCGGGCCCGGTGGTGTGATCGACCTCGGCCAGATCATCTACAGCGCGATCAGCACCGGTGCGCTGACACTTGGAGCCTGGCCGATGTTCGTCGTACCGGTCGGGCTGCTGACGTTGCTGTTCGCGGCTTTGAACATGGTGAACATCGGGTTGGAAGAGGTCTACAACCCGCGGCTGAGAGGAGTGGCCGGTGAGTGACTCTGTCCTGGAGATCACGGGGCTCGAGGTCGTCTACTCCACGAACCGCGGTGACGTGAAAGCGGTCCGCGGGATCGATCTCGACGTACGTCGCGGTGAGATCCTCGGGATCGCGGGGGAGTCGGGCAGCGGGAAGAGCACGCTCGCGGTCGCACTGCTCCGGCTCCTGAAGGCACCGGGCAAGGTGGCCGGCGGCTCGGTGATGTTCCACCCGGCCGGTCGTTCGCCGGTGGATCTGCTGAAGGTGCACGGCGAGGAACTGCGGGTACTGCGGTGGAGCGCGCTCTCGTATCTCCCGCAGGGCTCGATGAGTTCGCTGAACCCGGTGATGCGCGTGCAGGACCAGTTCAAGGACGTGATCCTGGAGCACGCGCCGGAACGCAAGAACTCCTTGCACGAGATGATCCCGCGGCTGCTGGCGCAAGTCGGTCTTGAGCCGCGGGTGGCCAAGATGTACCCGCACGAGCTGTCCGGCGGGATGAAGCAGCGGGTGCTGATGGCGATCGCGGTCGCGCTCGAACCCGACCTGGTGATCGCGGACGAGCCGACCACCGCGCTGGACGTGACGATCCAGCGGGTGATCCTGCAGTCGCTCGCGGATCTGCGCACCGATTTCGGGGTGACCCTGATGGTGATCTCGCACGACATGGGCGTGCACGCACAGCTCGCGGACCGGGTCGCGGTCATGTACGAGGGGCAGTTGGTCGAGGTCGGCGACGTACGGCAGGTCTTCAAGGATCCGCGGGATCCGTACACGCGGCAGCTGATCGAGTCGATCCCGAAGCTTGGACGGAGGGCCTCATGAAGTCGGAGCTCGAACTTCGTGGCGTACAGCAACGATTCCACGCCCGTGGGGTCGCCGACGGCTACATCACCGCGGTCGACGACGTGAGCTTCAGCCTGCTCGCGTCACCGCCGCAGATCGTCAGCCTGGTCGGCCAGAGCGGCAGCGGGAAGAGCACGATCGCCCGCAACGTCCTCGGCCTGCAGAAGCCCACAGCCGGATCCGTGCTGTACGGCGGGAAGGACATCTTCAAGCTGAACCGGGCCGAGTACGACGAGTACCGGCGCGACGTCCAACCGGTGTTCCAGGACCCGTACGCGATCTTCAACCCGTTCTACCGGGTCGATCGCGTCCTCTGGAAGGCGGTGAAGAAGTTCAAACTGGCGTCGACCCGGGCGGCCGGGCTCGCGCTGATCGAGGAGTCGTTGCGCGCGGTCCGGCTGGAGCCGGAGAACGTGCTCGGGCGGTACCCGCACCAGCTTTCCGGCGGTCAGCGCCAGCGCATCATGCTGGCCCGGGTCCACATGCTGCGCCCGTCGTTCATCATCGCGGACGAGCCGGTGTCGATGCTGGACGCCCAGGTGCGCAGGCACTTCCTGGACATCCTGCTCGACTTCCAGACCGAGCACGGGATGACGACGCTGTTCATCACGCACGACCTGTCCACGGTCTACTACCTCGGCGGCGAGGTCATGGTCATCACCAAGGGCCAGATCGTCGAACGCGGCCCGGTCTCCACCGTGATGCACGAGCCCACCCACCCGTACACCAAACTCCTCCTCGACTCCATCCCCCAACCCGACCCCGACCAACGCTGGACCACCCGCATCGCCGTCGACGAACTGGAACGCGTCGACGACGCAAACCCCGCAGCCGACACCAAGCCGGAAGCCCCGATCCTGTAAATCGGGGCTCCGGCTCCGGCCGTCAAACAGTCTTGATGGCGGGGTCGCTGAGGCTGGGGGTGCCGGTTTCTACGTGGCCGGCGAGGCGGCGGAGGTACGTCGTGTCGGTGGCGGTGGTGATCGAGACGTCGTACCAGCGGCCCGTGGTGGTGATGGTGCGCTTGGTGGTGCCCTTGGGCAGGTCGAGCTGCTGGGTGGTTCCGGCGTACGTGTTGGTGATCGTGATGCGCCGGGCCACGTCGGAGGTGATGGTCAGGTCGACGTTGCCGGTGGTGGCGTTCTCGCGGGCGGTGAGTTCCAGGCCGGTCGCGGGCTTGCCCTTGAAGGTGCGGAGGAAGCCGTTCGGGCCGTGGACGGTGAGGTCGGTGACGCCGCCGGAGTAGATCGGGTTCCAGCTGTCGGCGACGGTCTTGCCGGCCTCGGTGGTGTATGTCCACGGGCCGTCGGTGCGGTTCGCGGACGTGATCAGGAACTGTGCGCCGGCCTGCGCCCCGGAGCTGAACGTCAGCCGGTACTTGCTGTTGGCAACGGCTCCGTCGACGACCGGTGCGTAGGGCAACGGCCGGGTACGCCGGCGTCCGCGTTCCTGCGCCGGGATCTTGCCGACCGCGGGCGGTGTCGGCACGTAGTCCGGGTGCCGCTTGTTGTCCGGTGGCTCGTAGGAGCTGGTGTCCGGGAGGGTGGCCGGCTGCGTCGACGCCGTACCGAAGTCGAACGCCGATGTCAGGTCGCCGCAGATCGCGCGGCGCCACGGCGAGATGTTCGGTTCGTGGACGCCGAAACGGGACTCCATGAAACGGATGATCGACGTGTGGTCGAACACCTCGGAGCAGGTGTAGCCGCCGGTGCTCCACGGCGACACCACGAGCATCGGCACCCGCTGACCGAGACCGTAGGCGCCGTGCGCGGCCTTCGAGCCGGTGTACAGATCCGGGTTCGGGTCGACCGTCGACAGGCCCTGGTTGGCGTCGATCGGCGGATACGGCGGTACGACGTGGTCGAAGAAGCCGTCGTTCTCGTCGTACGTGATGAACAGCGCGGTCTTGCTCCACACCTCGGGATTCGCGGTGAGCGCGTCGAGGACCTGGGAGATGTACCAGGCGCCGTAGTTGGCCGGCCAGTTCGGGTGCTCGGTGAACGCCTCGGGCGCCGCGATCCAGGAGATCTTCGGCAGGCGATTGCCCTTCACATCGGCGGCGAGCTGCGCGAACAGGCTCTCGCCGGCCTTCGCGTTCGTGCCGGTCCGCGCCTTGTCGTACAAGGGGTTCCCGGCCGAGGCGTTGCGGTAGTTGTTGAAGTACAGCAGCGAGTTGTCGCCGTAGTTCCCGCGGTACGCGTCGTTGATCCAGCCCCAGCCGCCGGCGGCGTCGAGGCCGTCGCCGATGTCCTGGTAGATCTTCCACGACACACCGGCCTGCTCGAGCCGTTCCGGGTACGTCGTCCAGCCGTAGCCCGCCTCGTCGTTGCCGAGGACCGGGCCGCCGCCGGTGCCGTCGTTCCCCGTGTAGCCGGTCCACATGTAGTAGCGGTTCGGGTCGGTGGAGCCCATGAACGAGCAGTGGTACGCGTCGCACAGCGTGAACTTGTCCGCGAGCGCGTAGTGGAACGGGATGTCCTCGCGGGTCAGGTACGCCATCGTGGTCGACGTCTTCGCCGGGATCCACTGGTCGTACTTGCCGTTGTTCACCGCCAGATGCGCGTCGGACCAGCTGTGCGCGAGGTCCTGGATGAACTGCATCCCCAGGTCGTCGGCGTCCGGGTGGAACGGCAGGATCTCCTTGCCGACGGCGTTCTTCTGGTGCCACACCGACTGTCCGCTGGGCAGCGTCACCGGGCGCGGGTCACCGAACCCGCGAACGCCGCTGAGGCTGCCGAAGTAGTGGTCGAACGACCGGTTCTCCTGCATCAGTACGACGATGTGCTCGACGTCCTGGATGTTGCCGAACCGGCGGTGCGCGGGGATCGCGGCGGCCTGCTCGATGCTGTTCGCCATCGCGGCGAACGCAGCCGACGCTCCGGCGAGCTGCAGGAACCTACGACGATTGATATCTGGCATGCAAAGCCTCCTGACGGGCGGTGGGGCGGATGGAGTCTGAAACACCAGCACTGCGTCGCAGGCACCCTAATCTGAACGATTAACCGACGGAAGATGAACTCTCCCTCAGGTGTCGGTGTGCAGCCGTCCGTGGACGTGCCAGTCGTGCCAGCCGTCGGCGTGCTTGATCGCCTGCCGCAGCGTCCCCTCCAGCCTGTACCCGGTGCGCTCGGCGACCCGGCATGACCCGGTATTGGCGGTGGAGTGGTGGATGTTGAGCCGGTTGAAACCGATCAGCCCGAAGGCCCAGGCAGACAGAGCGTCGACTGATCGCGCGGCGACGGCTCGGCCCCGGGCTGCCGGGGTCACCCAGTAGGACAGCGAGGCTGACCCCTCGGCCAGCGAGATATTGCGCAGTCCGACCTGGCCGAGCGGCTGGTCGTCCCCATCAACAACCGCCCAGCTCGCCGCCGTCTCGCCGTCCCAGCTATCGGCCCACCCCGCGACCCACTCACCTGCCTCATCGAGACTGTCGAACCGCCGAACGTGCCAGCGCTGAATGTCAGGACAGGCAAACGCGGTCCGCACCATCGCAGCGTCACTCCTCCGCCAGGGCCGCAGCATCAGCCCATCACCTGCCAGCCGCGGCTGCGCAACATCCCGCAACGTCCCCCGAAGCAAGGCCGGACCCACAAGCAAAGGCATGCGTTGATGCTAGTGCTGGTAATCATCCCGTCCGCAGACCGCTCAGACGTCATGCCGGCGCGACCGTCGATGGCTGGTCGCGTTGGGTCTGCTGGTGCCGGGCGTGGTTGTTGGTGGGCGGTATCTGCCGCGGGGGGTCGTGGTCGTTTCATCAGAGGTGGTGAGGTGGGCTGCAGCGTCTATGCGGCGGTCGTGGTGCGAGGCTCCGCGGAATCAGGTGAGGCGTCAGTAGTGCCGGGCTTGAGTTTGGAATCGTCGCCAGGGCTGCTCTCGTTGTCGCCGGACACGGTGGCAAGGTCACCCCACGGGTCGAACGCGAGGGTGTTGGGCGGCATGAAGTTGCTGTGAGGATTGACGTTCGCAGTTGAGCTCCCGCCGTCGCCCCAGGGATCGAAGTCAGCGGTAGGTGGGCGCGTTCGAGTGCGGGCTGGCTGTTCGTCAGGCGCGTCTCCCCAGGGGTTGAGGCGGGTGGCGTCCTCGGCGGTGATCCAGGGCGGATCGGTCTCACGTGGCCAGACGCGAGCGGATGTACCGCCCGTGGTGGTTGCGGTGGTGAGAGGCTCGGTGGTGGGTGGTCTGTATCTGCCGCGGGGGACCGGGTCGGGAACGGCCCAGCTTGGGCGGGCGACATGGACCACGCCGTGGGTGATGTGGATGTTCCAGTGGCCGGCGTGTAGGTCGCGGTGGCAGCGTTTGCAGAGCAGGACGAGATTGGTGAGTTTGGTTTCACCGCCGTCTATCCAGCTGATGACGTGGTGGGCGTCGCAGTAGATCGGTGGGGCTCCGCAGCAGACGCAACCCTTGTCTCGGGCAATCAGGGCCTTCCGCATGGTGCCGGTGGCGAGCCGGACGGTGGTGCCGACGTCAAGGGGCTGCGAGTCCGAGCCGAGAACGATCGGCAGGATGTGCGCGTCGCAGGCGAGTCGACGGATGGTGGCCGCGGACAGGGCGTCGCCGTAGATCAGTTGACCGGTCGCGGTTGCAGTGGCGGCCTTGAGATCGTTGAAGTCGATGGTGACGAGGACCTGCGGCTTCTGGCCGTCGCCGGTGGCGGCGGCGAGGACGGTGGTGAGCGCGTCGGCCTGGCGTTTGTCGCGGCTGCGGGGATCTAGGGCGCCGTCGACGGTTTTGTGTGGTTTGGCGTGGGTGTGGATCAGGGTCCGGAACAGTTCGGCGTTCTCGTTGGCCAGGAACCCGGTGAACGCGACGCCGTTGTCGGTCGTCTTCAACTTCAGCGTCTCGCGGTCGTAGGCCTTCTGCTCGGCGGGTTCGGGGCCGTCGGTGTCCAGTCGGTTGCGGACTTGTACGCCGGCCTTGCGCAGGTCGAGCGGACCGTGAGTCCGCGCCAGTTCCACCATTTCCTGCTCGGCGACGCGCAGGTCCTCGACCGGCACCGTGTTCGGCAGTTTGTCCAGCGCGGACACGATCGCCTCGGCCTGCGCTGGATGCACCAGCACCCCGGAACCTGCACCGCCCTGGCCGGCCTGGTCGCCTGCCGTCTCCGGAGCATGGTCGGGATCGGGATCGGGGAGTGCAGCCGCGACGGCCGGGTACTTCGGCAGAGCGTTGGCCAGATGGACGTCGCGGCGGGCCTCGATGGGGTCGACGCGGTAGCGGAAGGTCAGGAACCGCGCGGTGGTGCCGGCGCCGACCTCCTTGGCGTAACCGATCGTCTCGAGGCCGCCGGTCAGCTGCAGAGCGTAGGTTTTCAGGCGCGCGATCTCGGCACACGTGGCGTCGAGCGCTGACACCATCTCGCCACCGCTCATCGACCACACCGGCCGCTCCCCGAGAATCTCCATACCCACAGCGTAGACAGCCCCACCGACAGTTTTCAAACCCAGATCTCCTTGTTTTCAAGGGAATTCGGTGACCGGAGTTATCCACAGCCAACAAATTCGGGCAGCAGTGGGATGATGGCTGGTGATGTCACCGACCAGGTTGTTGCCAATAGCAATCAATATGTTGAGAGAGGCCCCGATGGAACGCGTCTGGTACGTCGCCTACGGGTCGAACCTCGCGCTCGACCGCTTCAGCTGCTACCTGTCCGGCGGCCGGCCGCGAGGGGGTGCCCGCAAATATCCTGGCTGCCGCGACCAGACCCCGCCCGAGCGCACCGCGGCGGTCACCGTGCCAGGCGGACTGGTGTTCGCCGGGGCGTCCAAGGTCTGGGGTGGTGGGTCGGCGTTCTACAACCCGTCTGCGTCCACGCAGCTGGCCGGCCGCGCGTATCTCCTCACCGCTGACCAACTCGGTGACGTGGCAGCCCAGGAGATGTGGCGCGCTCCGGGCGGCCCGTTCGCCCTTGAGGTGGCGGCACTCCTGCCCGGCGTGGACGCGATCCACACGATGGGGCCGGGCCGGTACGAGACGGTGGTTCGGTTGGGGGAGTTGGACGGCATGCCGATGTTCACAGTGACCCACGGAACGGTCGCGGACCTCGAACCGGTCGCGCCAACAGCGGCGTACCTGCGCTGGATCGCGACCGGTCTGGTTGAGGCCCACCGTTGGTCGCCCCAACAGGTGGTCGAGTACCTGCACGCGGCGCCGGGCGTCCAACTCGGGTGGACGCCCGGCGCGCTGTTGTCAGTGCTTGACGGCGATGCAGGTGGCGGTGGATGACTTGGTGGGGTCGCTTTCGGAGGTGGCGGTGAGGGTGATCTTGGCGAGGGGGCCGGTGTCGGGCTTCGTGTAGACGGGGACTGTGACCTGCTGGCCCGCGTTCGCGGTGGCGAGGGCGTTGGGGAGGGCGATCGGCCAGCCGTTGGTCTTCGCGGACAGGCGGTAGACGTCGCCCTTCACGTACTGCGTGACGTCCTCGGGGCCGGTCGTCGTACCCGCCTTGCCCGTGTTGGTGAGGCTGAAGTTGCAGGTCTGTACCCCGCTGCGATCCGGCTTCGCGACCGTCGGCAGCAGCCGTACGCCGCGTTTCTGAGCGCCCGCGCCGTCGAGCGAGCGGACCGCGACCGTGTACGACAACTCACCCTTCGCGTTGCGGTGCACTCCTGCGATGTAGAAGTGCAGGCGGTTCGCGGTGTCGGTGTACTCGTACTCGCTGCCCGAGTTCGTGCCCGCGTGGAACAGTGCGTCGGACAGCTGCCGGTAGTCGCCGATCGTGATCGGGACCTTCGCGCCGTCGGGCAGCACGTGGTCGGTCAGGTTGATGTCCTGCGGGTTCGCGTCGACCACCCACTCGAACGGTGCGCGGTCCTGGTTCTTGGTCTTCGCGAGCAGTACGCCGGCGTCGGGCGTGAACGAGTCGGTACCCATCCGGTCCACGACCTCGACCGTGTAGTTCTGGTACCCGCGGCCGTCGCAGAGCGGATCCTTCGTCACATCGCACGGCGCGTCGAGATCACCCGCGCCACCGGTCGCGGGGATCATCCAGCGGCTGTGCGGGCCGCCCGGGCCGTTGAAGCTGCCCCGGCTGAGCATCTCCCAGATGCCTGTGTACGCGCGTCTCGGCGGGACGCCGTACGGGTTGTTGTAGTTGTCGCCGATGCCGAGGATGTGGCTGAACTCGTGCGCGAACACCGCCATGCCGGAGCTCTCCGCCTGGGTGGACGAGCCGCCGCCGGCGTTCGGCCAGATCGACGAGCCGGCCGCCCACGACGTCCAGTCGACGTACCGGGTCTGCGACCAGTTGCGCTGCGCGGGATCCGGCGGACCGAACTCCTCGGTGATGTCCTCCTTGGTCGGGAACTTCATCATCCCGAACTCCTGCCAGGTCGACGACTCGTCCTGGCCGGCGCTGAGGAAGAACACGAAGTCGTACCCGGCCGGTACGTCGGGACCTTGGTCGGCGACCCACGCCGCCTGGCCGTCGGTGCGGATGTTCCGCGAGCAGTTGTCACCGGCCGGGCAGTCCTCGGCGCTCTGGAATTCCATCGCGTACTCGTGCGACTTGCCCGGCATCCGGTACGGCCCGAACGCGGTGAGGTCGACGCCGTACCGGCCGCCGGAGTCCTCCATCCAGTACTCGTGCAGCGTGTGACCGTGGTTCAGCGGCTCGGGCGTGTTGAGGAAGTTCCTGTAGAACTGGGCGGTCTGGTCCCGCGGTACGCCGTTCGCGGCGGCGCTCAGATTGCCGAACGCGGTCGACCCCTTGGGCCAGCACGGCGACCAGCCGCACAACACGACGAAACTTCCCGCCGTACGCGTGTCTTTGAGAAGCCACCAACCATTCCGGGCGCCGCGAAACGGTTGGTGGCTTCTCAAAGTTGATCAGGTACGGGAAGACTGTATACCGTATGCTGACGGTTCGGGGTTTGGATGGAGGTTGGGATGTATTCGGTCAGCGATCCGGCGCGTGGGGTGTTGGTGGAGGAAGTGGCGAACTCGACGGAGGAGGAGGTGCGCGCGGCGATCGGGCGGGTGCACGCGGCGTACCCGGACTGGCGACGGCGGACCGTGGGGGAGCGGGCCGCGGTCGTGGCGCGGGCGGCGGACCTGTTCGCGGAGCGGGCCGACGAGCTGGCCGCGATCATGACGCTCGAGATGGGCAAGCGGATCAACGAGGGCCGCGGAGAGGTCGGGATCGTCGTCGACATCTTCCGGTACTACGCGGAGCGCGGGCCGGCGTTGCTCGCGGACGAACCGATCGACCTCAAGGACGGGAAGGCGATCATCACCAAGGGGCCGATCGGTGCGCTGCTCGGGATCATGCCGTGGAACTTCCCGTGCTACCAGGTCGCCCGTTTCGTCGCCCCGAACCTGGTGCTCGGCAACACGATCCTACTCAAGCACGCCTCGATCTGCCCGCGGTCGGCACGCGCGATCGAGGAGATCCTGCACGCGGCCGGCGTACCGGAAGACGTCTATGTGAACACGTACGCGTCCAGCCGGCAGATCCCCGCGATCCTCGCCGACCCGCGGATCGCCGGCGTCTCGCTGACCGGCAGCGAGCAGGCCGGGATCTCGGTCGCCGCCGAGGCCGGGAAGAACCTGAAGAAGACCGTGCTCGAACTTGGCGGCTCCGACCCGCTGATCATTCTCGACACGGACGACCTTGACGAGACCGTCAACGCCACCGCGACCGCGCGGATGCGGAACTGCGGCCAGTCCTGCAACGCCCCGAAGCGGATGATCGTGCTCGCCGAGCTGTACGACGAGTACGTCGACCGGCTGACCAAGCGCGTCACGGAGTACTACGTCCCCGGCGACCCGGCCGATCCCGCGACGAAGCTCCCGCCGCTCGCCTCGATCGCCGCCGCGGACGAGGTGGCCGCACAGGTCGCGAAGGCGGTCGGCCAGGGCGCGACCCTGCGCGCCGGAGGCCACCGGATCACGCCCGGCGCGTACCTCGAAGCCACCGTCCTCACCGATGTCACGCCGGAGATGGACGCGTACTACGAGGAGATCTTCGGACCCGTCGTGATCGTCTTCAGGGCAACGGACGACGACGACGCGATCCGGATCGCCAACGACACCCCGTTCGGGCTCGGCGCCTCGGTCTGGGGCACCGATCCCGACCGCAACCGCCGCGTCGCCGACCGCATCGACGCCGGCATGGTCTACCTGAACCGCGCCGGCGGCTCCCAGGCCGACCTCCCGTTCGGCGGCATCAAACGTTCCGGCCTCGGCCGCGAACTCGGCCCGGCCGGTATCGAGGAATTCATGAACAAGAAGTCGATCCGGCTCGGGTGACAGGAACCGGCCAGCGCGCCGCGGGCGGAGGTCGTCGGCGTCACAGTCGTGGAGGTGACCTACCAGCAGCAGCTCCCGCCTCCGCAAGGCACGCCGTACCCGGGACCACGGCCGAAGCGGTACGATCCGCTGGCCGTTGCCCTGGGCAACGCTTCGTTGCTCGGCCTCGGCTACTTCCTGATCCGCCGCTGGTTCTTCGGGATCCTCGGTCTCGCCGGTACGGCGGTACTCCTCGTCCTCATGTACCAGCGCAAGGACGCGGCGTACCAGTTCGGGCTGATCGGGTGGGGGCTGCTGCAGGTGCTGCACGGCCTGTTCTTGGCGACCCGGCCGCCCGAGCGGACGGCCAGCATTCCGAAGCGGATCGTCGCCGCTGTGGTGATGCTCGCGGTCGTGACTTCGGGCGTCCTGCTCAAGCGCGGTGCCGCCGATGTCGCCGACCAGGTGACGGCGGCACGGGAGGCGGGCGACTGCGCGCAGGTGGTGTCGGCGCAGGACGAGGTCTGGCTCGGCGACCGGGTCCTCGCCGGGAAGGACATGGACCGTGGTGACCGCGACGTAGAGACCTGCGGCCGGCTGGACATGGCGAAGGGCCACCTCACGGCAGCCGTAGGACTTGGCGACGTGGTGTCGCTCCAAAAGGGCTACGGCATCCTCGGCCCGATCGCCTCCGACCCGCGGCAGCAGGCGACCGCGGGCGCCGTCATGGATCGGTTCGTCAAGGACCTGCAGGCGATGCAGCCGTGCGAGCAGGTCACGATGACCGCATGGCTGCGGACCCGCAAGCTGTCCGGCACATTGGTCGATCGCGCCAATGCCGTCGTACCCCGGATCGAACCGAACGCTCTGCTGGCGTGTGCTGACGGCTACGCGTCTCAGAAGACCTGGGTGTCCGCGCGCGCGATGTACCAGCGGCTCGTCACGGCGTACCCGAAGGCCAAGCAGGCGACGCGCGCACGCGCCGGACTCGCGCGGGCCACGCTGGCGATCGAGCTGGACAACGTCCGGAGCCTGATGGTGGGCGGGGCGTACTGCGCGAGCCCCGCGAAGTACAGCGGCGCGAAGCCGTACCACCGTGGCTTCAACCCGGCGATCTTCCTCGGCGACGGCTCGCAGTACGCCGACCAGCTGCCGCCGGCCTGGTCGATCGACGACCCGTACCGGGCGGCCGTCATCGTGTGCACCGAGGCGGCCGGACTGGGCGCGGCGGTGCGGACCTGCCCGTACGTGCCGGAGACGAATCCGTACGGCGGCGAGGTCACGTACGTGACGTTCCGCAAGGTGACGGTCCCGGCCAAGGTGTACGAGCTGCGTACCGGGCGACTGGTGATGTCCACCACCGTGCAGATGTCGGGGGAGGCCTGCCCGTACCGCCTGAGCTCCAGCAGTACGGACGAGGAGAGCGTGACCCCGAGCGACGCGCAGGTCCAGGCGGCGTTCCGGCCCCTCGTCGTACGCCCCTGAACGGGCGCATACTGACGGCACCAGGGAGCTCGTGTCGAGGGGGGCCGAGGATGACCGTGCCCGGTGAGTACTCCATCAAGACCTATCGGTACCTGCGGATGGCGATGCCGGCGATGATCGCCGTGCTCGCCGCCGCGCTGGTGATCGAATGGGCGAAGACCGATCCGCACTGCCTGCAGACGTCGATCAGCGCGTACTACTACACGCCGGTCCGCGCGATCTTCGTCGGCTCGCTCGTCACCATCGGCGTCTGCATGGTGGTGCTGAAGGGCAACACCGAGCCGGAGGACATCCTGCTCAACGTGGCCGGCATCCTGGCCCCGGCCGTCGCGCTCGTGCCGACGCCGGGACAGGGCACGTGTCACTCGGTGCAGGTCGCGCTCGGCGACGCGGCCGCGAACGTCGCGAACAACATGCTCGCGCTGTTCGTGGCCGGCGGTCCGTGCCTGGTCCTCGCCGCGATCTTCATCGTCCGGGACCGGATCCGCCGGCCGGACGGGTGGACGCCGATGTACGTGCTCGGCCTCGCCGTCGCGGTGGCGATCTTCGGCGGCGGGCTGGCCTGGTTCTTCGTCGACCGGTCCGGGTTCATCGGCAACGCGCACTACGCGGCCGCGATCGTGATGTTCGTGTGCATCGTCGCGGTCGTCGTGCTGAACGCGGAACAGTTCCGGCGCAAGCAACGCAAGCACGCGGTCCCGCATTCACCGGCGAACCGGTACTCGGTGATCGCGCTCGCGATGGTCGTCGTACCGCTGGTGATGTTTGCCTGGAGGAAGATCTTCGGCTGGGAACATGCGGTGCTCTGGATCGAGGGCACGCTGATCCTGCTGTTCGCGGCCTTCTGGATCAGCCAGACCGAGGAGCTGTGGCACGACGGGATCCGTCAGGAGTTGCCGCGGTCGCAGGCCACCCCGTCACCGTTGCGATCCAGCGCCGCCGAGTAGCCCGGGTCCCCGCGGTGCAGCGGCGCCTTGCCGGCGGCGCGCGCCTCCGCACAGCTCTGGAACACGACCGTCGTGGGCGTTGATGTCGAGGTCGGCTTCGGTACGACGCTGGGCGTGGGAGTCGGGGTGGTCGGCGCCGAGGTGATCGTCGCGGACGGCGACGGTGACTCGGTGGGCGTCGGTGTGGGCGTCGGCGTCGGTGTTGGCGTCCGTACGACGACTCGTGCGGGCTCCTCGGTGTGACGGGTCGGGGCCTGCGGCACCGGTATCGTCGCGGGCGCGCTGGGCCGGAGCGTCGGCGCCGTACTCGTGGGTTCTCCGCCGCGACCGAACGGGCTCAGCACCACGAGCACCATCAGCGTCACGGGGATCGCGATGATCGCCGCGGCCGCCAGCGGACGTGGTCCGCCGTACCTCCCGATGGGTCCGCGCACCGATCGGCCGTGCTTGTCGACCCAGAACGCCCATCCATCCGGTGCGGCCGGCCAGGACTCCGGCGGCTGCCACCGTCGTGGTGGTCGCCAGTCCGGCGTCGGCGGGTCGGGCCACTCCGGTGGCGTGTTGAACTGCCTCACTGCATCCTCCCAGCAGGCACCCTAGCCACCCTGCCGCAAGGAGAAACCTCTACCCCTCGAATCCCCTGTATTTCATACGTTTGTCCGGCACTGAGTGCTAAGTCTCGTTGACAGACTCAGGTAGGTGGTGTGAGGCTCGATCCATGACGGAGACTGAGCAGGCGACCCGGAGCCGGACGTTCACCTGGAATGATCCGGCCGAGACCGCGGCCCGGGTCGGGCGCTCGTCCGGGCTGGAGATGCTGCAGGCGATGCGCGACGGGGAGCTCCCGGCGCCGCCGATCCTGCACCTGGTCGGCGGGACCGGCCTCGAGGTCGAGGAGGGCAAGGTCACGGTGCTGATGCCGGTGGCCGAGTTCCACTACAACCCGCTCGGCACGGTGCACGGCGGCGTTATCGCGACGCTGCTCGACACCGCCGCCGGTTGCACGGTCCACTCGACGCTGCCGGCCGGCGTCGGCTACACGTCACTCGACCTGATGACCCGCTTCATCAAGCCGGTCACGATCGACTCGGGCGTGCTGCGCTGCGAGGGCGGGATCATCAGCCGCGGCCGTCGTACGGCGGTCGCGGAGGCCCACCTGTACGACGAACGCGGCAAACTCCTCGCCCACGCAACGTCCAACTGCCTGCTCTTCGAGCTACCTCAGGCCTGATCGGCGAGCAGCTTCTCGCTTGCGACCAGGCGGACGCAGGTGGCGAGGCCGGTGATCGCGGTCTCGACCTCGGGCAGCTCCGGGAATGTCGGGGCGATCCTGATGACCTGGTCGGTCGGGTCGTCACCGTACGGGTGGGTGGCGCCGGCCGGGGTGATCGCGATACCGGCCGCCTTCGCCTTGGCGACCACCTCGCGGGCGCAGCCCTCGGGGACCTGCAGGCTGACGAAGTAGCCGCCGGCCGGGGCGGTCCAGGACGCGAGGCCGGTGCCGCCGAGCTCGGCGGTGAGAATCTTGTCGACCGCGTCGAACTTCGGCCGGATCAGCGCGGCCAGCGTCCGCATGTGCTCGTGCAGGCCGTCGGCATCGCGGAGGAACTGCACGTGCCGCAGCTGGTTGATCTTGTCCGGCCCGATGCTCCGCTTGACCGTGTGGCTCAGCCACCACTCGATGTTCGCCGGTGACGACCCGAAGAACGCGACGCCGGCGCCGGCGAGGGTGATCTTCGAGCTCGACCCGAACACGAACGCGCGGTCGGGGTGCCCGTTCGCGTCGCACAGAGCGAGGATGTCGGCGAGCTGCGCAGGGGAGTCGGTCAGGTGGTGTACGGCGTACGCGTTGTCCCAGAAGATCCGGACGTCCGGTGCCGCGGTGTCCATCGCGGCGAGCCGCCGGACGGTCTCGTCGGAGTACACCGTGCCGTCCGGGTTGCTGTACTTCGGCACGCACCAGATGCCCTTGATCGCGGCGTCCTCGGCGACCAGCCGCTCGACGACATCCATGTCCGGGCCCTCGGGCGTCATCGGCACCGGAATCATCTTGATCCCGTACCGCTCGCAGATCCCGAAGTGCCGGTCGTACCCGGGAACCGGGCAGAGGAACGCCAGCCCCTCCACGTCGGCCCACCGCTGCTCCGCACCCGGCACCTTGCCGAGCAACGCGTACACGATCGCGTCGTGCATCAGCTCGAGGCTGGAGTTCCCGGCCGCAAGCAGCTGCTCCACCGGCACCTGAAGATCCTCGGCAAAGATCGCCCGCATCTCCGGTAGCCCGTTGAGCCCGCCGTAGTTCCGCAGATCGGTCCCATCGGCGGCCACCGGGTCCCCGCTCAGCGTAAGCACCCCGTTCGCCGCATCCAGCTGCTTGGGTGACGGCTTCCCCCGCGTCAGATCCAACTTGAGCCCCTTGGCCACCAGCGCCTCGTAGTCCTGGCGCGCACGCTCAACCTGGGCAGTCAGCTCGTCGACACTCACTGGGGAGTCCTTTCACAAGTACTAGGTGTTGACCCCCAGCCTAGTGATTACCCGATGGAGCGCAGAAACAGGGACTGGCCTGGGTCGGTTTTGGTGGTGTCGACTCCGGAGGACTTGGTGAAGTCGTCTTGTTCGTGACCGGCCCAGTCGGGGATCGGTTTGGCGTCCTGGGACAGGTGCTGGTACGTCGTTCCGTTCCAGCCGAACTGGTAGACGGTGTGCGCGTTCGGCAGGTACGGCTGGTACGAGCCGCCGGCCTGCAGCTGCTTCGTCAGGGTGTTGTTGAAGAAGACGTTCTGCGGGCCGGTCGCGCCGGACCACTTGACTGCCTTCTGGCCGGCGCCCCACCAGATCGGAAACCAGGTGGAGTCGTCCTTCTGCTCGCCGCCTTCGCCGCCGCAGTTCGACCTGCAGTTCGCGGAGCGGTGCTCGTACGGGACGTGCACGGTGTTCAGCTCGAACAGGTTGCGGCGTTCCCAGCCGCCGTGCAGGTTCAGGTCCGAGTCCAGGTCGTTGCCGATGACAACGTTGCCGGACGCGGACCATTGCAGCGTGAGGTGCCGGAGGCCGCGGGAGATGTTGCCGGCGTACACCGAGTCCCAGACCCGCGAGCCGCGCAGGTAGCCGTTGCCGCCCTTGCCCTTGTTCCAGGCGCCGTCGAAGACGTTGTCCTGGATCTGCAGGTTCTTGGCCTCCTCGGTGACGATCGCGTGCGAGCCGGTCATCGTGGTCCGGATGCCGCGCACCCACGAGTTCACCGCCCACTTCAGCACGATCCCGTGCATCTCATCCGCGGGCGCGAGGTTGCCGTAGTTGTGTACGGCGTCGGCGGCATTGGCGTCGACGGCCTGGGTGAGCGAGAAGTTCTCCAGCCCGACCCCGAGCACCGGGTCGACGAGCGGCGAGAGCTTCGACGCGTACGACTTGTTCTCGATCTTCTCCGACCCGTCCGAGGTCGAGTCGACCGGTACGTCGTACTCCAGCGGCTTGTCGATCGTGACGGTGTGCTGTGCCTCGTCGACAGCCTTGACGGTGAAGATCTGCTGCCGCATGTGCAGGTTCTGCAGCTCGTGCTCGGTCGGCAGCGCCTGCTGCTGCTCGTAGAACTTCATCGTGTTCGCGGCGCGCACGTTCACGTACCCGCCGGGCTTCACCGTGTCGAGCTTGGCCTTCTCGTCCAGGTAGATCACCGTGTCACCGGCCTTCGCGGAGAACCCCGCGCCACCGGGCTTCTCGCGCAGCTTCAGGCCCGCCTTCCAATGCACATTGACGGTGCCCTCGAACAGATCCTTGCGGTTCGCCGGCGCCTTCTCGTACGCCTCCTGGTAGTCCGGATCGACGCCGCGGCTCTGCACCCGGAACAGCCCGCGCCCCGGCCACAGCCAGCCGCCGGTGCCGTCCTCGAACTCCATCCCGTCCTCGTCCCAGTCACCGCCGTCCTTGGTGAGCGCGTCGTACCGGGTGTTCTCGTCCGGCCGGAACACGAAGTGCGTCTTGTCCGCGCCGGCACCCCGGATGATCAGGTAGTCGGCGTCCACCGCGAGCTGCCTCGACACGTCGAGCTGACCAGCGGGCAACGAGATCAGCGAGAGCTTGTCGTACGACGCCTGCGCCGAGCAGCCCGTCCGGATCGCGTCGATCGCCTTCTGCAGACCGTCGGAGTCGTCCTTCGAGTCGTCCGGTTTCACGCCGTACTCGCTCGCCAGCCGGTCCGCGCCGATCCTGCACGTCTGGTCAGGGTTGACCAACGAGTCGTCGGGCAGTCCGGCGCCTTCGCGGTACCCGGCCTTGCTCCAGTCGGGGAGCCCCGGGACCGGTGCCCGGCGGTTCGCCGCGGTGACGTTCAGCTTCGGCAGCTTGGCGGTGAGCGGGGTCGCGGTCGGCACCGGCGCAGTACCGCTGGCGGACGGCGCCCTACCTGAGTCGTCGCGGGTCACGAGGACCACGATCACCGTGGCGATCAACGCCCCGAGTACGAAACCGATCAGACCTGTGACCGCGAGCTTCCGACGCCGCACACCCTCACCCCTCGTCCGGTTTGCACTCCGAACGGTAGGCGAGAACCGGGGTCAGCGACCCTTGCACTTGGGGTAGCGCGGGTCCCACGGCGGGCAGGTGGGGAAGCCCGGTGGTGGCTTGATCGTCGGGGGTGTGGTCGGCGGGGTGACCGGTGGCGTCGGTGGCTGGGCCTTGCTGCCGTTGGAGATGTACAGCAGGACCGTCGCGCCTTCCGGTGCGCCGTCCTCCTGCCGCGGGTTCGTCCAGGCGACCGTCCCGAGCGGCGCATCCGAGTCGACCTGCGGACCGTGACTCATCTGGACCTTGAAGCCCATCGACAACAGCTTCGCGGCAGCGTCCGCGGGCGTCATGCCCTTCAGGTACGGCAGGTCCTTCACCTTGCCGCGGATGATGATGTCGTCCGGCTTCACGAACTTGCTGGTCGGCAGCCCGAGCAACGCGCCCTGCATCGCAGCCTCCCAGATCGGTCCGGCGGTCCCGGAACCCGAGGCGTCCCTGAGTTTCTTACCGTTGAAGACCTGGTCGATCAGGTTCTTCGCGGGCGGGTCGGCGTCAGCGACCACCGAGGCCGCCGCGAGCTTCGACGAGTAGCCGGCGAACCACACGGCCTGGTTCTCCTGGATCGTGCCCGTCTTGCCGGCCAGGTCGCTGTTCCCGAACTTCAGCTTGGCGCCGGTACCGCCCTTCGCCATCACCTGCTGCAGCACGTAGTTGACGCCGTCCGCGACGCCCGGCGACAACACCCGGTGGCAGTTCGGGCCGGGCGTCGGGATCGCCTTGCCGGTCTTCAGCGAGGTGATCGACGTGACGATCTGCGGGTTGCAGTACATGCCGCGCGCGGCGAACGTCGCGTACGCGTTGGACAGCATCAGCGGCGTGATCAGACCCGCCGAGCCGAGGGTGAACGAGACCACCTGCTGCAGCGGTTTCAGCGTCTGCGCGTCGAACATGCCGAGCTGGGACGCGATCGTGGTGATCGGGCAGAGACCGATCTGCTGGGACAACTGCAGGAAGTAGGTGTTGGTCGAGGACCGGGCGGCGTCGACCATCGACGGATCGAGGACGGTCTTCGTGGAGTTCTTCGGGTTGTACGAGTCGACCGAGATCGGGCCGTTGCAGGTGCTGAAGTTCTGGCCGCCGAGGCTGATCGTCTGCGGCGAGCGGATCCGGTACGTCGTCGGCACGCCCTTGCCGATCGCGGCGGCGATCGTGAACGCCTTCATCGTCGACCCGTTCTGGAACCCCCCGAACCCGCCGGCGTAGGACTTCTCGACGTTGTAGTTGTACGCCGTCTGCCCCTTCTTCGAACCGTACGGGCGGCTCTGCGCCATCGCCTTCACCAGGCCGGTGCCCGGCTCGACCATCGTGATCGCGGCGACGGCCTGGTCGCCGGCCTTCGAATGCTGCGCGATCGCGGACTGGGCGGCGGTCTGCACGTTCCGGTCCAGTGAGGTCTTGATCACCAGGCCGGCGGTCTCGATGTAGTTCTCGCGTTCCTCCGGCGTCTTCCCGAACGCGTTGTTCGCCTTGAGCTTGGAGACGACGTACTCACAGAAGAAGGGGTACGCCGAGTTCGCGCAGCCGCTCGGGATCACCCGGACCTTCTTCGGGTCGATCACCGGGGTCTTGATCGCGTCCTGGGCCTGCTTGGCGGTGATGATGTTCAGTTCGTTCATCCGGCGCAGGACGACGTCGCGCCGGGCCTTCGCGCGCAGCGGGCTGTCGATCGGGTCGTACCCGGTCGGGTTCTTCACCAGGCCGGCCAGCATCGCGGCCTGCGGCAGGTTCAGCTTCGCGGCGTGGACGCCGAAGTAGTGCATCGCCGCGGCCTCGACGCCGTACGAACGGTCACCGAAGAAGGCCAGGTTCAGGTAGCGGTTGAGGATCTCGGTCTTCGGGATCTCCTTCTCGACCGCGATCGCGTAGCGCAGCTCGGCGATCTTCCGCTCGTAGGTCTCGGCGGTGGCGTCCTTGACCTCCTCCGGCGTACGGGCCTTGTTGATCAGGCTCAGCTTCACGTACTGCTGGGTGATGCTCGAGCCGCCCTGGGAGACCCCGCCGGACGACTGGTTGCGCAGCAGCGCGCGCAGGGTGCCCTTGAAGTCCAGCGCACCGTGCTCGTAGAAGCGGTCGTCCTCGATCGCGACGATCGCCTTCAGCATCACCGGGCTGATCGCCTTCAGCGTGACCGGGGTCCGGTTCTGCTGGTACAGCGTCGCGATCACCTTGCCGTCCGCGGCCTGGATGATCGACTTCTGCGCCAGCGGCGCCGTCTGCAGGTCCTGGGGCAGGAACTGTACGGTGTCGTGTGCCTTGGCCGTGGTCACCCCGGCCAGCCCGGCGAAGGGGAGGGCGAGCCCGGCGGTCAGGGCGCCGGCGAGCGCGCTGACCACGAGGAACACGAACACTGACCACGCGACATTGGGCCGCTTGGCCCGCCGCTCGCCTCTGTGCATGGTTGGGCAGATTACGTGAGGAGAGTGCTTTCCGGGAGTCTCCTCGTTACGGAATTTACACATTAGCCCAACGATCTCACCGTCAGTGACCACAACTTCACTACCCGACGATCATCCCACCCCTCACACCGGAGTGAGCACGTCGGGGAGCTCGCCGAGGATGCTGAGGCGTTTCGTGGCGCGGGTGATGGCTACGTAGAGGTCGGACAGGCCTCGGTCGGACTCGGCCACGATGGTGGCGGGGTCGGCGATCAGGACTGCGTCGAATTCGAGGCCTTTGGACTGCGGTACGTCGAGCAGGGCGACCGTGCCGTCGAGGACGGACGGGTCGTGGCTGTGGGCAACGTCGGGCAGTGCGGCGGCGAACTCGTCGTACCGGGATGCCGGGACGATCACGGCCAGGCGGCCGTCGCCGATCGCCCGGCGCTCGAACGTGATCGAGGTCCGCACCGCGTCGGTGAGGGCCGCGGCCGGGACGGGATCGATGAAGGGTTCGGTGCCGGTTTCGCGGACCGAGGTGGGTGGCTGCAAGGTCGGGTCGATGGCGGCGAGGACGTCGGCGGCGACCGTCATGATCTCGGACGGGGTGCGGTAGTTGACGGTCAGTTCGGCGGTCCGCCAGCGGCGGGGCGCGTACCGGTCGAGGAGTTCGGCCCAGGACCGTACGCCGGCGGCGGACGCCGTCTGTGCGATGTCGCCGACGATCGTCATCGACCGGCGCGGGCAGCGGCGCATCAGCATCCGCCAGTCCATCGCGGACAGCTCCTGCGCCTCGTCGACGATGACGTGGCCGAACACCCAGTTGCGGTCGTACGCCGCACTCTCGGTGCCGACCGCCGGGCGGTTGAAGACCCGTGTGCGTTGGGCGATCAGATCCTTGAACTGCTCGATCTCCCACGGCTCGATGGTGATCCGCTCGGCGGTCAGCTCGATGTCGACGATGCCGTGCGCGTACTCCCGGCCCGCCTCCTCTGCAGCAGCTTCTTCGGCCGCCTGGCGCTTGCGTCCGACAACAACGTCCGCAGTCTCGCCGAGCAGTTCAGCTGCTTCGTCGAGCAATGCGACGTCCGACGCGGCCCAGTCCGCGGTGAGTGGACGCAGTACGGCGGAACGCTCCGACGCACTGAGATGCGGTGCGGCGGCGGCCAAGCGGTCGTCCGACGAGAACAGCACCGAGATGAGGAGCTCTGGTGTGAGCTCGGGCCATAACTGGTCGAGGAGCTCGAGGACTTGATCGTCGTCGAACAGTTCTTGCTGGATGTCCTCGATGTCCGTGTCCCCGACGTACTGCCGGCCGATGCGGTCGACCACCTGATTGGTGAGGGTCTTGAGGACGCGCCGGACGAACAGCGGTCGAGCCCGGTTGTGCTGGGATTGCGCCGCGAGTGCGCCCTGTTGCGCTTTGCGGATCGCGTCGGGACGCAGTACGAGCTCGTCCTGGTTGATCTTCAGCCGGATCGGCTTGGCCGGCACGACCCGGTAGCCGGCGATCGCCTGCTCGATCACGTCGACCATCGACAGGTTGCCCTTGATCCGCGCCGCCTCGGCCGACTCCGGCGCGGTCGCCGCGACGCCCGGGAACATCTCGCTGATCGTCGCGAGTACGACGTCGGTCTCACCGAGCGAGGGGAGGACCTGGTCGATGTAGCGCAGGAACGTGCTGTTGGGTCCGACGACCAGTACGCCGCTACGCCCGAGCTGCTCGCGATGCGTGTAGAGCAGGTACGCCGCTCTGTGCAGCGCGACCACGGTCTTGCCGGTGCCCGGACCACCCTGCACGACGAGCACCCCGGGCAGGCCGGACCGGATGATCTCGTCCTGCTCGGACTGGATCGTCGCGACGATCTCGTTCATCCGCCCGGTGCGGCTCGCGCCGAGCGACGAGAGCAGCGCCGCCTCGCCGATCAGCGTGCTGCGTTCACCGTCGTCGATCGCTTCGGCGTCCAGGAGGTCGTCGTCGACCCCCACCACGGTCCGGCCCCGCAACCGGATGTGCCGACGGCGTTTGACGCCGAGCGGCTGGGCCGCGGTGGCCCGGTAGAACACTTGCGCGACCGGCGTTCGCCAGTCGATCAGCAGCGGGTTGTAGTCCTCGTCGAACAACCCGATCCGGCCGATGTGGAACCGATCGCCCGCGGTCTCGTCGATCCGCCCGAAACACAATCCGCGTTCCACCGACGACAATTGCGAGAACCGCCCGGAGAACAGATCCGTGAACGACTCCCGCTCTGACCAGGCCTGATCCGTCCCGGTGGTTTCCTCGCCCTGCACCCGGCCGAGCTCACCACGTGCCTTTTCACGCAACACATCCAGCCGTTCGTACATGACCGTCACTTCGCCTTGCTCCACAGCGATCTCCTGCTCGAGCACCCCTGCCCCCGATCCGTTCTTGCATTCACCGAAAAGCTCTGATAATCTGAACTTAGAAGCCCCAAGAGGGCTTCTTTTTTGTTTTCCGGCACAAACACTCAACGGTACCTATTTCCCGGTCGGCCGGCAACCGCGCGCCAAACGAGCGCTTCACAGCGGACTCACAGACAAGCCGAAGGACGTGCTCAGCCGGCGCCGCAACACTGACGTGCATGCGGTCTCGTCACGACAGCGCCGTACGGCTTGGTGCCGTCGCTGCACTCTGGCTCGGTCTGCTGCTCGTCACGTACTGGTGGGTCGCCGACGGCGGCGTGCAGGAGCTCGGCGGCTGGGCAACAGGACTGACCTCGGTGGGGCGACTCACCGGGCTGGTCGCGGCGATCCTGCTGCTGGCGCAGGTCGTGTTGATGGCCCGAGTGCCGATGCTGGAAGCCGCGTTCGGACAGGACCGTCTGGCACGCATTCACCGCATCACCGGGTTCACGTCGTTCAACCTGATGCTGGCGCACCTGGTCACGATCACCTGGGGATACGCAGCGGGCGAACTGCGTCGGACACCAGCGACCCTGTGGGACCTGACGGTCGACTACCCGGGCTGCTGGCGATCGGTGGCACCGTCTGCCTTTGTCTGAGCGTGCTGACGAGCATCAGAGCGGCACGCAGGCGGATCCGCTACGAGTCGTGGCACCTCCTGCACCTCTACGCGTACCTCGGTGTCGGCATCGCGCTCCCGCACCAGTTGTGGACGGGGCAGGAGTTCCTCGCGTCGACCGGCCGGATTGTGTTCTGGTGGACGCTCTGGGCAGTCGCCGCCGCGGCCGTGCTCGTGTACCGGATCGGCGTACCGATCTGGCGCAACGCGCGACATCGCCTCCGGGTGACTGCCGTCGTACCGGAGACCGAAGGAGTCGTGTCCGTGT